>NZ_JBIARH010000007.1:0-295155 GCF_042889785.1 Streptomyces sp. NPDC002476
GCCCGCCCCCGAGCCCGCGCGGCGCGCCCCCCCCCCCCCCCCCGTCCCCCCCCCCCCCCCCCGCGGGGGCGGGGGGGGGGGGGGGGGGGGGGGGGGGGGGGGGGGGGGGGCCTCACCCCCCCCCCCCCCCGCGCCCCTGGTGGCGCAACGGCCCGAGCCGTCAGATTCGACGGGCCGGTGAGGGACTCCCGGCACTGCCGCGTTGCCGCGCTGGACCCCGCCCCTGGGCATGCGCACGGCAGCGCCGGACGAAGAGAGGAAGCCCTGATGGCGCCACCGATACCGCCGTCCGGTGAGGACGATGTCACCGAGTTAGTGCGCGGCGTCTGGGCCTCGGCCCTTGGCCGCCCGGTCTCCATGAGCGATGACTTCTTTGAGCTCGGCGGCGATTCGCTCACCGCGCTCGCCGTCGCCAGTGCCGTCGCCCAAGCGACCGGACGGGTGGTCCCGGACGGGTGGTTGTACCGCCACCCGCGGCTCGTGGACGCGGCCCGCGCTCTGCTGCGGCCTCCGGCCGCCGGGACCGGTGCCCCGGTGGCCCTGGAGCGTCAGGGCCGGCATCCGGTGTCCTTCCAGCAGGAGGGACTGCTGTCCGTCATCGGGCACATCGACGGGAACCACCAGTACCAGGTGGCGTACGCGGCCGCGCTGGACTCGTCGGTGGACCCGGGGCGTCTGCGCGCCGCGTGGGGCCGGATGCCGCGGAGGCATCCGGCCCTCGCCACCCGGCTTGTCCGCACCGCCAACGGTCCGGCGCAGGACGTGTGCGCAGCTCCGCTGCCCCTGGAACTGGTCGCGCCGAGCGGGCAGGTTCCGGTCGGCGAGGCGACGGACCGGTGGGCGTCCGACGCGATACCGCTCGACGGGCCCCTGGTGCGTTTCGGGCTGGTCCAGGCGGCGGGCGAGCGGCGGCTCGTGTTCGCGGCCCACCAGTTGGTGATGGACCCCTGGTCCTGGGCGCTGCTGCTCGCCGATCTGACCGCGCTGTATGAGAACCCGGACGCCGGGGGTGCGCCGGAGCTGGCGTACGGCGATTACGCCCGCTGGCAGCGCACCCACCTCACCGGCCAGGTGTTCGACCGGCACTTGGATTTCTGGCGGGGACGGGCGGAGGGCTTTCCCGCGGTCGGGCTGCGTCTGCCGGGAGCGCCACGTCCGGCCGGTCCGGCGGGCCCTGCCGCGCGGCTGCCCGTTCAGGTTCCGGGCGGGCTGGTCAGCGGGCTGGAAGAGCGGGCCAGAACGATGGGGGCGTCGCTGTTCGAAGTGCTGCTCGGCCTGTTCCACCTCGCTGTCGGCCAGTGGTCCGGCACGGACGATGTTCTGATCGCCAGTGCCACGGCGAGCCGCACCGTCTTGGGCGTTGAGGACGTCGTGGGCTTCTTCGTCAACGGCCGGTTCACCCGGACCCGGCTGACGGCGGGGTCCGTGGCGGACGTGGTCGACCGGGTCAGGCACTCCTGGCGGGCAGCGGACGATCACCGGGAACTCCACCTGGAGAAGACGCTCTTCGACCTGGGCCGCCCGGACATGGCGAACATCAAGTTCTCGCTGAACATCGTTCCCGGGCTCGCGCGTCTGCGGGCACTGGGCGGCAGGCCGATGCGCGCCGTGCCGGTGGCCGGGACGGCCAGTGCGCGACGCCACGTGAGCGTGGGACTGACCCGGACCGCCGGTGCGCTGGCCGGAGCCGTGACCTACCGCACCGATGTGATCGACCGCGCCGCGGTGGCCGCTCTGATCGCCGCGTTCGACCAGACCCTGCGTGCGTTCGCCGCGGATCCCGATCAGCCCGTGGCCTTGCGTCACCCGTAGTACCGCCGGTCCGCGAGAAGGCGGACCCCACCCGCCGCCCGTGCGCGGTCCCAGGAGAAGGACAACCCATTGAAGGCTCTCGTGCTGGCCGGCGGGCAAGGATCCCGCCTGAGGCCGCTGACACCCATGCTGCCCAAACCTCTGGCGCCGGTGGCGAACCGCCCGGTCCTCGCCCCCGTCCTGGAGCACCTGGACCGCTCCGGCATCGAGGAGACCGGGGTGATCGTCCCCGTCGCCGACCTGACGCTGTACCAGCGGATCATCGGCACCAGAACGCCCGCCGGTGCGCCGGTGCGGTGGCTGCCCGAGGCGGCCGCGGCAGGCACCGGTGGATGCCTGCGCCAGCAGGCCGCGTTCTTCGCCGGCGAGCCGGTTCTCGTGGTGCCCGCCGACATCGTCTCCTCGGCCGACCTCACCCGACTCATCGGCCATCACCGCTCGGTGGGCGCGGCGGTGACCGTGGCCGCCGTCGCGCGGGACGGGGCCCTGTGGGCCGGTGACGTGCTCGTGCCCGGCCGGGCCCGGTCGGGCACGGCTGCCGGGTACCACTTCAAGCCGGCCTCCTCCTCAGGCCAGCTGCTGGGGTCGACCGGAGCGTGGGTGGTCGAGCCGGACGTGCTCGACCGGATACCCGAGCACGGCTTCACCGATTTCTCCAGCCACACCCTGCCCGGCCTGCCGGCGCCCGGGGCGCCGCTGGGGCTGTTCGACGCGGGCGAGATCTATCTCCGGGACATCGGCACGCCGGCCAAGCTTCTGACCGGCAACCTGGAGGCCGCCGCCGGGAGGACGCCGGCGGCCGTGCCGACGGCGCCCGGCGCCGGAGCCGAGATCGACCCGAGCGCCGACGTCGGCGAGCAGGTCCTGATCGGCGAAGGGGCCCGTATCGCCGCGGACGTGCGCCTGAAGGGCCCGGCCGTGATCGGCCCGCACGCCGTGGTCGGCGCCGGGGCCCATGTGGAGAGCGCTCTGGTGCTGCCGGGTGCCCACGTCGCCGCTGGGACCCGGGTCGTCGGCGAGGTCGTCGGCGACCCGGTCCGGACACGCGAGGTGCTGCTGCGGCTGGCGGCGCGGCGATGACCGGCCGGGAGCCGTCCGTCGCCGCGCAGGTCCTGGGCTGGTGCGCCCGGACGCCGGACGACATCGCTGTCTCTCAGGGGGAGCGCCGGTGGACGTACCGGGAGCTGGGGCAGGCTGTGGGCGGCGTCGCCGCCGAGCTTCAGGCGGCCGGTGTGCGTCCGGGGCAGGTCGTCGCGGTCACCGCGCACCGGGGCTTGGCCCTGGCCGCCGCGTGGGTGGCGGTGCTGCTGCACCGAGGTGTCCTGCTCCCCCTCGATCCCGCGCTCCCCCCAGTTGCCCGCACCGGCATGCTCACCCGGGCCGGGGCCCGTGTGGACCTGCTCGCCGGGAACGTCGACGCCCCCGCACACCGCGATGTTCCGGTGCTGCGGGTCTGCGGGCAGCCGCGTGTCTCCCTGCGCAGGGTCGGCCCGGCAGCAGGCCCGGGGCCCGTGGAGGCGGGGTATGTGTTCTTCACCTCGGGCAGCACCGGTGTACCGAAGGCGATCCTGGGCCGGCACCGGAGCCTCGCCGCGTTCCTGACGTGGCTCCGCTCCGCCCTGGGTGTCACACCGGCCGACCGGATCGCGCACCTGTCCGGGCCCGGGTTCGACGTGTCCCTGCGGGAGGTGTTCCTCCCGCTCACGTCCGGGGCCCGGCTGTGCCTGCCGCCACCGGGGACCGTGTCCCCGGGCGCCGTCCTGCCGTGGCTCGCCGAATCCGGTGTCACCCTGGTGCACACGGTCCCGACCGTCGCCCGCGCCTGGCTGCGCTTCGCCCCCACCGGGGTGCATCTGCCGCGGCTGAGGGCGGTGCTGTTCAGCGGCGAGCCGCTCACCGACACGCTCATCACCCGGTGGCGGACCCAACTCGGCTACCAGGGCGTCATCGTCACTCAGTACGGGCCGACCGAGACCACCCTCATCCGCTGCTGGCACCCGGTCGACCGCCCGGTGCCCGGCATCCAGCCGCTGGGCCGCCCGATCCCCGGCAGCGAGGCGTGGATCGAGGACCCGCCCGGCGTCCGCGCCCCCGCGGGCACGGTCGGCGAGATCGTCATCCGCACCGCCTACGGCACCAGCGGCTACCTCGGCGAGGAAGCCCTCACCGCCGCCAAGTTCAGCTTCGGCCCCGACGGCGAGGTCACCTACCGCACCGGCGATCTCGGCAGCATCGACGAGCACGGCCTGCTCCACTTCCACGGCCGCACCGACGACCAGATCAAGATCCACGGAGTGCGGTTCCACCTCCACGGCGTGGAAGCGGCCATCGAAGCCCAGCCCGGCATCGACCAGGCCGCCGTCACGGCCGAACCCGGCGTCGACGGCTCACCGCCGCGCCTGACCGCGCACCTGCTGCTCTCCGCCGGCCAGGACCGGATTCCGGCCAGCCTGCGCGCGGCCCTTCTCGACCACCTTCCGGCGGCGGCCGTTCCCTCACGGCTGCTGGTCGTGGACGCGCTGCCGCGCACCTCGGCCAGCGGCAAGCTCGACCGCCCCCGCCTCACCACCCCCACACCCTCCGAGCCGCACGGCATCCGGCCCGCGGCCTCTCACCCCAAGGACACCCTCTGATGCGTATCCGTCTCCGGCCCCAGCCGGCCCCGAAGGACCTGACGACCATCGCGCAGGGCCTGCGCGCCTTCGTCTTCGCCGCCAACAAGCACCCGGGCGGAGCCTCTTCCATGACGGAGGCGATCACCGCGCTGTACTTCTCCGGCGCCACCACCCTCGCCGAGCCGGGCCCGGTCCGCGACCGGCTCATCTACTCCAAGGGCCACGCCGCCGCCCCCTGGTACGCCGCGCTGTGGACGCTCGGCGCCATGCCCCAGATGACGTGGCAGGACGCGGCCGGCTTCGGGCAGGTCGGCCACCCGGTGCCCCGGATGCCCGTCCGCGGGAGTGTGCCGGGCGTGGAGATGAGCACCGGCGCGCTCGGCGAGGGCCTGTCCTTCGGGGCCGGCACCGCGCTCGCCGACCGGCGCGACGGCCTCAGCACCCGGACCTTCGTCGTGCTCGGCGACGGCGAGTGCACCGAGGGCCAGGTGTGGGAGGCAGCGATGACCGCGTCCCGCCTCGGCCTGCAGAACCTGGTGGCGCTCGTCGACGCGAACGGATCCGGCAGCGTGATCCAGCTCGACCGCGCGCAGTGGGCCGAGAAGTTCGCCGCGTTCGGCTGGCGCGCGGTGAGCCTGGACGGACACGACATCGACGCCATCACCGGCGAGCTGCTCGCCGAGACGGACCGTCCGACCGCGATCATCCTCAACACCGTCAAAGGCATGGGCCTGGCTGCCGAGGTCGAGGGCTCCAACACCCTGTCCGCGGAGGTCGAGGAGCGGCACCTGCCCGACTGGGACACCGGCGCGCTGATCGAGGCGGCCCTGGCCGTCATCGACCGCCACATCCCTCACGCGGCCACGGCCCGCGCCTCGTCCAGCAACCGGCCCGCGGCCGCCGCTCCGGTCCGGCCCTCCCGTGCCGAGGTTCTCGGCCTGGTCACCGGACACCCCGAGGGCGCCGAGGTCGTGGCGAAGAAGGCGCTCGGCGGGGACCTCGCCCAGGAGCTCGCCGGGCTGCCCCTGCTATGGATGGCCCCCGACGCCATCCGCAATTCCGGCCTCCTGGCGCGGATGGAGAAGGTCGGGTCCTGGCATTGGGGTACCCCCGGCGCGGACGTGCTGCAGTGCGCCATCGCCGAGCAGGACGCCGCCTCCCTGGCGGCCGGCGCGGCGAGCGCCGGACTGTGGCCGGTGCTGTGCTCCATGGAGGGCTTCTACTGGCGGATGCTCGACCAGATCCGCGAGTCGATCGCCTTCCCCCAGCTGCCCGTTCTGCTGGTGGGCACCTCCGGGGGCCTCGGCGACCCGCTCGGCCCCATGGTGCAGTCCGACGGCTGCCTGGCCGCGCTCGCCGCCATCCCCGGACTGGAGCTGTTCGAGGCCGCCGACATCAACACCGCCAAACTCCTCGCGGCCGAAGCCCTCACCTCCGGGCGCCCCGCCTACCTGCGCCTGCCGCACGAAGCGGTGCCCGTGCGCCACAGCCTCACCGAACTCGCTACCCGCCCCACCGGCTCGGGTGCCTGGACGCTCGCCGACGCCGACGCCCCCGACCTCGTTCTGGTGACGGCCGGGGCGATGCGCGAACACGCCTTGGAGAGTGCCGAGCAGCTGCAGGCCCGCGGCCGAACGGTCCGGGTCGTCGAGGTCTTCAGCCCCAGCCGCTTCTCCCGCCTCAACGCGGACCAGCGTGCCCGGCTCCTGCCGCCCGGGGTGCAGGCCGTCAGCATCCACAACGCGCCCAGCAGCGTCCTCGGCACTCTGCTGGGCGACGGAGGCCTGGCCATCGGCGTCGACACGTACGGCATCGCCGGCTGGCCGCAGACCGCCCTGTACGAGGCGGCCGGACTGACCACGGACGCGCTCACCGACCGCATCCTCAAGGAGCTGGCGTGACCTCCTCACACCTCGGCCTGTCCTTCCTCAACCAGGGCCCAATCCTGGTCAGGGCACACCGGATCGACACCTACGCCGTCCACGTCGACGATGGTCTGCTCACCCGCCCGGGCAGCCTGCTCACCGATGTCCTGGACCGGCTCGACAGCCCCGACGTGGTGATCGCCGTCGACACCGGAGCCGCCGAGCACCACCTCGGCGCCGTCACCGCCGCTGTCCTGTCCACCGGCCGGCCCTTCCAGGTGGTGCCGGTCCCGGCCGGCGAGGCGAGCAAGTCCCCGGACGGGCTGCGCGACCTGATCGGCGCCCTGCACCGCCACCGTGCCTCCCGCCGTACCCTGCTGCTCGCGGTGGGCGGCGGCATGGTGTGCGACCTGGCCACGACCGCCGCCGCCGTGTACATGCGCGGTATCCCCTACGCGCTGCTGCCCACCACGGTCCTCGCCCAGGTCGACGCGGCGATAGGCGGCAAGGGCGGACTTGACGACAACGGCGCGAAGAACCTCCTCGGAGCCTTCCACCACCCCGCGGCCGTCTTCGTCGACCCGCTGCTGACCGGCACGTTGCCCGAGCGGCACGTCCGCAACGGCCTGGCCGAGGTCATCAAGGTGGCGCTCATCGACGACCCGGACCTGGTCAACGCCTTGGAGCAGCACCCCGATCGGCTGCCGACGGGTCAGGCGCTGACCGGGATCGTCCGCGCCGCCATCGCCGCCAAGCTCCGCCTCCTGGCCGCCGACCCCTTCGAGCAGGGCGACCTGAGGCGGCTGCTGAACCTCGGCCACTGCATCGGGCACCCCTACGAAGCCGCCACCGGCTACCAGGTCCTGCACGGCGAAGCCGTCGCCGTCGGCATGGCGGTCGCGGCCGCGCACGCCCACCTGACCGACGTCGCCACCCTGGCCGAACGGGACCGGATTCTCGGCCTCCTCGACGCCTACCGGCTTCCCTCCGCCCTGCCCGAGGCGATGCGGGAACTCACCTGGGAGGGGATGGACACGGTCCGCCGCGTCCGCGGAGGCCCGCTCCACCTCGTCCTGCCCCGTACCCCCGGCAACTGCACCGTGACCGACGACATCGACCGCACCTCCTACGACAAGGCCGTGTCCGAGTTGGCGGCCCGCCCATGACCGATCGGTACTGGCTGCTGATCGAGGGCGGCGGGAGCCGCACCTGGGCCGCCCTGGCCACCTTCGACTCCGTCCTCGCCGAGCGGGAGGGGCCCTCGATCAACCCCCGCTCGGTGGGCCACGACCAGGCGCACGACACCCTGGCTGGGCTGGTTCGCGCACTCCCGCGCGGCAACTCGCTGCGGGGAGTCGTCGCCGCCCACGGCGCCGCTTCCACTCGCGCCTGCGCTGACGAGTTCGCCGCCCTGATGCGGCGGGCGCTGGCCACCGCCGGCCACCCGCCCGTCCCGGCGCTGGTCACCAACGACATCGTGCCGCTGCTCCTCGACGGCGACGGCCCGATGTGCGTGGTGATCTGCGGCACGGGCACCGGGTTCGCCGCCCGCAACGGCGACCGCTGGGCGCGAGCCTCCGGGCTGGAGTGGCTACTGTCCGACGAAGGCGGCGGCCACGACCTCGCGGCCCGCGCGCTGCGGGCCGTCGTCCGGGCCCTGGACGGCCGCGGCCCCGCCACCGCGCTCGTCGACGCCGCCCGCCGCTGGTGCCCGCCGAACCCCGGCGCGGACGCCCCCCCTCGGCGAGAGCCTCTTCCACGCCGTACACGGCGATCCCGCCCGCAAGCCGTTTGTCGCCTCGTTCGCGCCGTTCGTGCTCGACGCGGCCCGCGCGGGCGATCCGGTGGCGGCCGGGCTCCTCGACGACGCTGCCCGGGAGCTGGCCGAAGGGGCCGAGGCGGTCTGCCGAGCCGTAGGAATGACCGCCGCGGCCCCGCCCGTACTCGTTCTGTCCGGTTCCCTTCTCCACGCCGACGCCCTGCGCGAGCGGTTCCTCAGCCGAGCCCGTGCCCAGTTCGGGGACGGTGTCGTTCCCCGGGTGGCCGCGGGCCCGGGGCCCGGCCTGCTGCACCTGCTCGACCTGTGGCGGGACCCGGCGGCGATCGCCGCCCTGGGCCGGGACATGCCCGTACACGCCGACCCCATCCCGGGGAGCCGGTCATGAGCACGCAGCGCGCGAAACGCGCCGAGCCGGGGGCTGACGCGGACCTGTATCTGGAGCGCGCGCTGCGCCCGGCCCTCGACACCTGCCGCCAGGACATCGCCCGCTTCCGCGCGGCCCCGGCCCCCGCACGGGACAAGGCCAGCGTCCACGGCGGCCACGAACCCGTCACCGATCTCGACCTCACCCTGCAAGACCGCCTCACCACCGAGCTCGGCCGCGCGTTCCCCGGGATCCCGGTGATCGCCGAGGAGGGCCTGGCCGAGATCCCCGAACTACCCGACGACTGCCTGCTCGTGGACCCGCTGGACGGCACCGCGCCGTTCCTCGCCGGCAGCAGCGGCTACGCGATCGCCATCTGCCTGGTCCGCGACGGCATCCCGGCCCAAGGGGTCATCGACCTGCCCGCCCACGACATCCGGGTCAGCGCGGCACCCGGCCTCCTCCACGTCACCGGCGACGTGACCCGGCTGCCCCACCACGGACCCCGCACCGTCCTGACCAGCCCCGGCCAGGCGGACGCCGTCCAAGCCCGCATGTCTGGCACCGGCTGGTCCGCGCATCCGGTCGCCACCGCCAGCGTGAAGATCACCTACGTCGCCCTCGGCCGCGCACCGGCCGCCGTCTACCTGCCCCGGCCCGGCAGCGGAGCCGCGCCGTGGGACTACCCGGCCGCCGCCCTCGCCGTCGCCGCGGCCAGCGGAACCGTCAACGACGCCACCGGGCGCGACCTGACCCGCGCGCGGCCCGCCCGGCTCGACGGCTGGCTCGCCTCACTCCAACCACCCGACGTGGACCTGTCGGCGCTGCTGCGCCCACCGGCCGCTCCCCACCTGTAGAAGGAATCCTTCGATGCGTTCCCTCACCACCACCGACGGCTGGCGCGGCCGTCCCGGCCCGGACTGGGCCGAACCGCAGCTCCTCGCCGCCCTCGACCACTGCGCCGCCCAGGGTGTCCTGGGCGAGCACGTCCTTGTCGGGCACGACGCCAGGGCCGGCGCCCGGGAAGTCGCACACCTCGCCGCCGACCTGCTCGCCCACCACGGGCTGACGACCTACCTCGCTGCGACACCTGGGCCCACGCCCGCGTTCGGGCACCTCGTGCACCACCGGCCCGACCTGTCCGCGGCCGTCGTCGTCACCGCCAGCCACAACCCGCCCGGATACATCGGCATCAAGGTCCGCGACCGCTCCGGGCACGGCATCGCCTGGCCCCAACCACCGGTGGACGCGGCCTTCGACCCGGGCCTGCTGGAGGTGCGCCACCACCCGCGAACCGACATCCTCAGCCCCTACGTCGGTGCCGTCGGCGACCCGCTCAGCACAGCCGCCGGAGCCTTCGACGGCGACGTCCTCCTCGACGCCGCCCACGGCGCGGTCGGCGTCCTCGCGGAGCGCCTGCCCGGCATCCGGGTCCTGCGTGGGCGCCCCCTGCCGTTCTTCGCCGGCCAGAGCCCCGATCCCGTCCCCCGCGTCCACGCCGAACACACCGGGCGCGCCCTCCTGGGCCAACTCGCCCACCGCGAACGGGCGCTGCTGGCAATGACCGACGGCGACGGCGACCGGCTCGTGCTGTTCACCCGCCGCTCCGGCTACGTCCCCAGCGCCGAACAGGCCGCCGCGCTGCTGTACGCGGGACTGCCGGTGCAACGGCTGATCACCACCCACGTCGCCCCCCGCATGGCTCTGCGCGCCGCGAGGCGGGCACAGCGCGGCCTGAAGGTCACCGAGACCGACGTCGGGTTCAAGCACCTCGTGGCGGCATGGCGCGACCAGCCCGTGCCGGCACTGGGACTGGAGCCCAACGGCGCCCTCGTCCACGTCACCGGCCCGGGTGGCTACTTCGAACGGGACGCCCTCGCCGCCCTGACCACCCTCCTGCGCACCTTCACGTCCCTGGAGGACCTGGACGACGCGGTCCAGGATGTCCGCCAGGCCCACCCGCACACCCAGCTCGTCCACACCACGCCCGCCCCGCTCACCGACGTGCTGCGCGCTCTTCCCGGCCTGCTGCCCACATGGCGCGCCGACGTCGCCGGTGAGGTCGCTCACTACGACGACGGCGCGCACGGCCACATCGCCGTGCGCGCCTCCGGCACCGAACCGGGTACCCGTCTCTACATCGAGGCTCCGGCCGGGATAGCCGAGTTGCTCACCCAGAAGCTCGGCGGGCCGGCGTTCAGATTGTCTGTTTGAGCAGGCCGGCGGCCACCAGGCCGGCCAGGCCCATGTCCGCGTCGGTCAGCTGACCGCCCAGGACATGGGCCACGTATTCGTCCAGGGGCAGGGTGATCGGCTCCACGAACTCGTCGCTGTCGGGCCGGGGCTCGCCGACCTTGCGGCAGCCCTGCGCGAGGACCGCGTAGCGGACGTGGGTGGCGTACGAGGCCAGATAGGTCTGCATGACGACGGTGAGCGACCGTGCCTCGAAGCCGGTCTCCTCCAGCAACTCGCGGGCCGCAGCGTCCTCGACGGGCTCGTCCGGCCCGACCAGGCCGCCGGGCAGCTCCTTCAGGACCTTCCCCGGGCCGGGGCGGAACTGGGACACGAGCACTCCGTGGCCGTCGTCCGTCAGCGCCACCAGTGCCACGGTCCGCGGGCCCTTGAGGATGTCCCAGTCGCCCTCGCGGCCGTCGGGGTAGCGGTAGGTGCGGCATCCGACCTTCAGGAAGCCGGCCGGCTCCGGCCGTTCGCCGACCAGGGCCCATTCCAATGCATCTCGATCAGTCACGGTACGCATCCTCTTTATCTCGGGGAGTGGCATTACTTGGGAAGTGGCGCCGGGCGGGGTGTTGCGGAGTTCGCGCAACGCCCCTCCCTGACCTGGTTCTTGGTTCGGGTTGCGGCGATGACGCCTTGGTCGGCGAGCTGCTGCCGCATGGCGAGGTACTCGTCCATGGTGACTGGCCGCTGCCCGCGCGCGTGCTTGGGCTTGCCCGCCTGAGATGCCTCCGGCCAGCCGTTGGCGGCGGGCAGCATGTCCAGCGCGGCATGGGACCGGTTCTTGGCCCGCGGCCCCCGGGTGAACAGGGTGACGGTCCCCGGCAGCATGACCGTCTGGTGGATCAGCGGGTGGCCGAAGGTGTAGGCCGAGCCGGGGCGTTCGATGGTGATGACGCCCGGCTCGATGTCGGCGGCGGTGAACTCTTCTTCGCTGGTGCCGGTGCGGCGCCGCCACACGTGGACGTAGGCGCCTTTGAGGATTTTCACCGTGAAGGAGTACTTGTGGTCGTGCGGCACCAGCTCGCGGGTGCCGGGCGACATGTGGAGGCGGATCTGCAGTCCGCGGGTGTCGTCCTGGTAGAGGACGAGCCGGTTGATCAGCGGGTGGATCTCGCTCTCGGCCAGGCGGTGCGGGTCGTGCTCGATCTCGTGGACGAGGCGGGTCAGCAGCTTCTGGTCGGTGCTGAGACGCTCGAGGATCTCGATGCGGGCGCGGTGGCTGGCCCGCAGGTCCGTGTCGTCGATGGCCGGCAGGTCGTCGAGCCAGCTCGGGGCGGCGGTCGTCATCGCGTGCTCGCCTCCGTGGCCGCCCGGCCGCCGGTGAGCACGGGAGCGATCAACGCCTGCGCGGCCGTGAGCCTGTCCAGGTAGGTGTCGGCGGCGAGAGGCCGCCCTTCCGGCGCCAGACGGACGCGGGCGGCGACCAGCTGAACGCCGTCCGGACTGGTCTCCACGGCGCGTAGCGTGCCCGGGTGGCAGGCGTAGACGCTCTCGGGCGGGAAGGCGCGCAGGTACCAGGGGTGATCGGCCTCGACGTCGCCACGATGGCGGAAGCACTCCAGGTAGTGGGTGCCGGCCAGGGTGAGGGTGACGGTCTTCTCGGTCGCCTCGGCGGGGGCGGGAGTGCCCTCGGCGTGGGTCCGGAGGTAGAGGGCCACATCGTCGTCGTGGTGCAGGAGGAGGTAGGTGTGGCCGTTCCCGGTGAACGAGGCCTCGGCGTGGGCGGCGTGGGCGCCGGTGATCAGGGTGAGGGCCTGGCGCGCCGCGTGAGGGAGCCATCCGCCGTGGAGGATGTCGGGGCTGTCCGGGACGTCGGAGGGAGCGCTGCTCTGGTCGAGCAGCGCGGTGACGGGCGCAAGCAGGGCAAGGCGGGTCACGGGCGGGGTTGCCTTTCTGTGGTGATGACTCCGAGGCGTGCCAGTTCGGCGACGCGGGTCTTGAGCTGGGCGTGGGACATGGGGGCGGAGCACCGGTAGCGGGTGTCGTCGCGGACCTGGTGTCGGTGGCCGTCGTCGTACAGGTCTGATGCCAAGTGCCACTGGCTCTGGCGCACCGGTCCGTGCAGGAAGAGGCTGATCGAGCCCGGGAGGACGGCGGTCTGGTGAACGAGCGAGTGGGAATACAAGTAGCTGCTGCCGGGGCCTTCGACGGTGACGGTGCCGGCTGCGAGATCGTCGGAGGTGACCGGCCCTGTCTGGGTCCGGCTGGTGCGCCGGTTCCATGTGTGGACGTAGCCGCCGTGGAGGACGTGGGCGGCGAACCGGTCGGCCGCGGTGGTGTCCTCTGCCAGGACGAGCCGGTCGACCGGAGGATTGGTCTCGCACCTACTCAGCCGGTCGGGGTCGTCCACGAGGGAGCGCACCAGCTCGGTCAGCAGCGCCCGCTCCCTGGCCAGGGCGCCCAGGGTCTCCTCGCTGGCTTTCACGCAGGCGCGCGGCCGGTTCCAGTCGATCGCATCGAGCGTGGTGGCGAGATGTGTGGATGTCAGCATCGAACCTGCTTCGGACGGGTGAGGATGGCGGTACGGTGACGCTGATCTAGCAGCGCGGGTGAACAGAGAAGGGGAGCGGCGTGACGTTCAAGGCCGTCCGGTCGGCGTTGGAGAAGGTGTACGTCAGGCGCCTGGTCGGCAAGCTGAAGGGCGCGCCCCGGCCCGCGCACGTCGGGATCATGCTCGACGGCAATCGGCGCTGGGCCCGCGGGCAGGGTCACTCCGACCCGCGTGAGGGTTACCGGGTTGGCGGAGCCAAGGTCAGCGAGTTCCTGCGCTGGTGCGTCGAGGCGGACCTTGAGCACGTGACGCTGTGGATGCTCTCCGACGACAACCTCAACCGGCCTGCCGAACAGCTCAGGCCCCTGCTTGAGGTCATCGAAGAGACCATGCAGAACGTCTGCGCCACGGCCGGCCCGTGGGAGATCGAGATCATCGGCGCCTTGGACCTGCTGCCCGGGGACAGTGCGCAGAAGCTGAAGGCCGCTGCCGCGCGGACCGTCGGCCGAGGCGGGATGAGGGTCGACGTCGCTGTCGGCTACGGCGGCCGCCGGGAGATCGTGGATGCGGTCAAGGCCGCCTTCGAGAAGCACGCTGCCGCCGGTGGCGACCCGATGGAGCTCGTGGAGAAGTTCGACATCGAGCACATCTCCGAGCACCTGTACTCCTCGGCCGGGCGCGACGCGACCGACTTCATCATCCGCACCTCCGGTGAGCAGCGGCTGTCCGGCTTCCTGCTGTGGCAGTCCGCCTATGCCGAGGTCCACTTCGTCGAGGTTCTGTGGCCGGCGTTCCGGCAGATCGACCTGCTGCGCGCCCTGCGGTCGTATGCGGCCCGCGAGCGCCGGTACGGTCGGTGACATCAGGCCAGATGCGCGGTGCGCGGGTCGGTGAGGATCGTCTCGACCGCTCGCTTCACTGAGCGGTCCTGGTCCTCGTCGTCGCTGTCGACCACGACGCACCGCCAGCTCTGGGCCACGTCCTCGAAGGCTTCCTGGACCTGGACCATCAGGTCCAGGTACGCCTCCCTGCCAGAGCCACGGCCGGCCAGCCCATGGTGCTCCAGCGCCCCCAGGCCGCCGCGCGCGGCGATGAGCCGGTCGTACGCTCGCTGCGGGTCACACCGCACGAGGACCGGCACTTCCCGGAAGGGGTCGGGGGCGAGGATCATGGCGGCCGACCGGCGCGCGGTGACGGCGGCGCGCCCGTGACGTTCGTCGGCCGCGATCTGGGCGGCGATCAGGCACAGTTTGGTGACCATCTTCAGCGGGTGGGTCTCCTCGATCACCACGGTGCCCCGGTCCAGCTCGGGCCGGACGACGCTGGTGTAGTAGACGAGGCTGCCGGCGATCTCGCTCAAGGCGGCGGCAGTGATGGCCTGCGGGTCGTTGGTGCTGATGCGGGCCGCGTTCAGCTTCTGCTCCAAGGCGCTGTCGCGGAGGTCTCCCGGCGGGCCGGGGAGCAGCTGCCCGAGCGCCTGTCCCTCGTCGGTGTGGGCGAAGGAGTACAGCGCGCGCAGCCCCGCGTCGTAGAGTGCCCGGTTGGCGTCGGCGACGTGCCCTTGGGCCTGTTCACGCAGATAGTCGCGCCGCGACAGGACGCGCACCTTCCTGTCGGCCGCTGCCAGTTCCTCGTGCAGGGCTCGCGCGATGGTGGACTTGCCCGAGCCGTCCACGCCCAGGAATGAGATGGAGGATCCAGGGGTCATCGGTGGTATGCCTTCCGGTGTTCGGCCAGGGCCCGGACCAGGTCGTCGCGGCTGAAGTCTGGCCAGTGGGTGCGGGTGAACCACAGCAGCGCATCGGCGGCGGTCCAGAGCAGGAATCCGCTGCCGCGCTGCTCACCGGAGGTCCGGATGAGTAGCTCGGGGTCCGGCTGGCCGCGGCTGATGAGCTGGTGTAGGTCTTCTGGCGTGATCTGTTTGGCAGCCTCTCCCGGCGAGATCCCCTCGCTGGCCCAGTCGGCGAGCAGTCGGCGGATGCTGCCGGCGATCTCGCTTCGGCCTCCGTAGGCGATGGCCAGGTTCACGGTCAGCCGGCTCGGCACCTCGGCAGTGGTCGTCTCAGCGTGCCGCACGGCGGCCGCGACATGCGGAGGAAGGAGCTTGGCGTCACCCAGATGATGGATACGCCACCGCTGCGACCACGCCAGCTGGAGCACCGCGGCCGTGATGACCTCCATCAGGGCGTCCACCTCCTCCCTGGCGCGACGCAGGTTGTCGGTGGAGAGCATCCACAGGGTCACGAAGGAGATGCCCGTCTCCTCACACCAGGACAGGACCTGCGGAATCTTGCCGAAGCCGATGCGGTGACCATCGGAGGGCGACAGCCTGTGCCTCTGCGCCCATCGCCGGTTTCCGTCGAGGACGATGCCGACATGGCTCGGGACGGTGCTCACAGCAGACGCTCGATGCCCCAGACGGAGACGTCCCGGAAGAACGCCACGGCCTCGCCCCAGCTGCTCCAGGTGGCCGCCTCCCGGCTGGCGAGTTCGGCGTAGCGGCGCATGTCGGTCAGCAACGTCCGGTCGACGCGGTGGTCGCGGATGATCTGCCGGACATCGTCCACGTCCGCCTCCGAGGCGTCCGGCCGGCCCAGGACCGAGTCCAGCACCTTCCGTTCGCTGGGCGACGCGGTCAGCAGCACCGTGCGGATCGGGTAGGTGACCCGGCCTTCGCGGACGTCGGCGCTGGCCGGCTTCCCGGTGACCTTCTCGTCGCCGAACAGGCTCAGATAGTCGTCACGCATCTGCCCCGAGACGCCGAAGGCCCAGGCGTAGCGGCGAAGACTCTCGTCGTGCTCGCGAGGGTCCTGTTCGGCTGCGAGCAGGCCGAGCTGGAGCGGCGCGAGCGCGGAGGACCGGGCGGCCTTGTAATCGCAGACGGAGTGCAGCAGGTCCTCGTCCGGAACACCCACGAAGTCCCGCTCGAGATCGAAGATCTGGCCCAGGACTGTGGAAGTGGCCGCGGTGAGCTGCAGTTGCGTCATCGACTGAGCCATAGCCGGTCTCGAACCAGCAGGTCGGGTCGATGCGGATCGAGGCCGGTGTGGCGGAGTACCGGCGGCTGCCGGCCTGGGCCAAGCGGTGGCCACAGCGGAAGTGGGCTGTGGAGAACGCCAACGGCCTGGGCCGGCATCTCGCCCAGTGGCTCATCGCCCGCGGTGAGAGTGTCGTCGACGTGCCTGCCGCGGCGACCAGCCGGGTGCGTGAACTTTCCCGCGGTGGACGGCGTAAGAACGACCAGACAGACGCAGCGGCCGCAGCCACCGTTGCTTATCTGCAGGGAGAAGGACGGGATCTCGCGCCCGAGGATCACACCACGGCGCTGGCGCTCCTGGACGAACGGCGTGTGAACCTGGCCCAGGCCCGGGTGCGCACGGTCAACCAGCTCCACGCGCTGCTGCGTGACCTGCTGCCCGGCGGCGCCCCGACCCAGCTGTCCGCGGACGTGGCCGCCAAACTGCTGCGATCCGTCCGCCCCGCCGGCGATATCGAGACCGTCCGGAAGGACATCGCCCGGGACCTGGTCGCCGAGATCCGGAAACTGGACAAGCAGCTCGCCCACGTCGTACGCGCCCTGCGCGCCGCGCTCGATGCGGCCGACACCTCCCCACATACGTAGCAGGGCCCGGGCGCTCAGTCGGATGCGGCGGTCAGCAGCACGTCCACCAGCCTGTCCGCCGCATCCGGGCGCCCCTGCGCCCGCGCCGCCGCCGCCATGGTCTTCCTGCGCCCGGGGTCTTCAAGGAGCGGGCCTACGGCCCCGCGAAGACGCTCCCCGGTGACCTCCCCCACGAGTGCGACGGCCGCGCCGGCCTCCTCCAGGTGCCGGGCGTTGTGCGCCTGCTCGTTCCCGGCCGAGGACGCGAGCGGGATGAACACGGCGGGCTTGCCCAGGGCGGTCAGCTCGGAAAGCGTTCCGGCGCCGCTGCGCGAGATCACCACATCGGCCAGGGCCAGCACGTCGGGCAGCTCCGGTCCCACAAACGGCGTCAGGTAATACCGGGCAGCAACGTGGGCGGGAAGCTCGGCCGCCCGCGCAGCCAGGGCCTCATAGTGGGCGGGCCCGCACTGGTGCACGACGTTGGCCCGCTCCAGCAGCCACGACAGCTCCCCGCCGACCACGTTGTTGATCTGCTGCGACCCCTGCGCCCCGCCGGTGACGTACACCGTGGGCAACGCGCGGTCGAAACCGAGCCCCAGGGCGGCCACAGCCTTGTCCGGGTGCCCGACCAGCACCTCCGGGCGCACGGGGTTCCCGGTGACCACCGCGAGCGGACGCACGCTCTCGGTGAGGAGCAGCAGACTCGACTCCGAGGACACCGCGATCCGCGAGGCGCTGCCGGCGAGCCTCCGGTTGGCGAGCCCGAGCCGTACGGTCTGCTCGTGCAGTACCAGCGGTACCTTGCACATCCGGGCGGCAAGTCCGGTCGGCACCGCCACGTAGCCGCCCGTCGCGAGCACCACGTGCGGTTGGAACCTCGCGACCGCTTTGCGCGCCTGTGCGACGCCGAGCGGCACGCGCGCCATGTCCCGCATGTTCGCGGGCGACACCATCTTCAACGGGTTCGACGAACGCCTCACCTTGCCAGTGGCCACCGCCGTGAACGCGATCCCCTCCGCGTCGGCAACGCGCGCCTCCAGACTGTCGGCACTGCCGATCCACAGCACATCGAGCGAGCGCCCCTGCGCCGTCAACCGATCCCGCAACGTACGGATCGCGGTGAGAGCTGGGTAGGTATGCCCGCCGGTACCTCCCCCCGTCACGATCAGACGGAAAACTGCGGGGAGTTGAGAGGGGGTGTCCACGCGAGGCACTCTAGCGCCCAGAGTGGCCCTCTTCGCACGGATCGCCGATCGCCGGCCCGGCGCAGCCGACGTGGCGCAAGCGGGCCGGGGGGATCAGAACCCGCTCCTTCCTCACAGTCGCACTCCTCGCCGCGCAAACCACCTGAGTCCCCGCACGGGCACGCCTGGCCCGGTACCTGTTCTGGATCATTGAAGTGAAGCTGAGCCTTCAGCGCCCGCCGCGCAGTTTCAACCTCGTCGACCATCGGCGCGACGGCCGCATCCCTTCCCTGGTGTGTCGTCATGGTCTCGACGCCACCGGTGACTTCGGCTGCTGCCGGACGACTTGAGCGTCTTGCTCTCGTGTCACTTCACCCGGACGCGGGTGACGGTGATCGCGCCGTGTCGGGTCGTCCCGCTCAGCACCTCGACCACGAGCCCGCAGTCGCACACCGTGTACACCTCGCCTCCGCTGGGCCGCGCCTCGCCTCCCGGGCCGCAGGCGACCAGCGCGGGGGCGGCGCGGGCACGCACCGGGGCGACCAGCCGCCGCGACAGCTCGATACGCCCGTCGGGGGGCTCCACCGCAAGATGCGTTGGCCGGCCCGCCGCACTGGCGTACCCGACGACCCAGTCCACCGTGTCCGCGTGCCGCAATTTTCTCCACCCGCGGCGGCCCCCGGGGTACGGCCCGTCCCGGGACTTGATCACCAGCCCCTCGATGCCCTGCTTCCGCAGGGCCTCCCACCAGACACGGGCGGGGCTTGTAGAAATCCTTGGGGAAAACCCAGCGAGTGGATTTCCGGCGAGGTTTACAAGCCCACTGGTCAGACGGGGTGCGATGCTCTCTGCGATCTTGCTCAGGCAGACAGTGGGACGTACCGACGACCGACCAGGGACAGCGTAGCGGATCCGTGCCGGTGAGGGGCTTCCGTATCGGGGTGACTCCGTGAAAGCGGATGCTGCACGCCTCTGACCTGCTGCTTACGTATGCCCGGGTTGATGGTCGAGGGGTGGCGGAGTGTGGTGGGGGCAGTTGAAATTTCCGTTCCGTTCCGTGCATGAGTCTTTGAGGGGATACGGGCGTGATCTCGAGAGGCCCTGACGTGGCTGCGGGCGCCTTTGTGAGGAGCGGGAGCTGTCGGGCGTGCTGGTGAGCGGTGCTTCTGGCGTGTATCCAACAGTGGGCCTGCGCCAAGCTATGAGGTCATATGCGCGGTGGTGGCATGGCTTCGGGCGTGGGGGTCTGTGTCGGCTTGCCCGGCGCTGCAGTGCTCCGAGACCCTGCGGGCGCCAATGAGGTGGTGGCCTCCACGCCGCCTTGCAGTGTGGCCCGGCCGTATCGAGGTTGGCGGGTGATGGCGAGGGGGCGGGTGCCTTGGAGCAGGGTGATCTGTGAGGGGGCGGTCAGTGTGGGGGTGAGGATCGCCTTGTAGGTGTCGCGCGGAGTGAGATCAGGCATGACGCTGCGGAGACGATGGCGAGCGCGGCGAAGAGGTGGGGGTAGCCGCCGAGTGGTGCGGCCAGGGCTGCGCCGGCGAAGGGGGCGAGGGCTGATGCTGTGGTGGCCGGTGCTGCGAGGAGTCCGGAGAGGCGGCCGTAGTGGGTGGTGCCCCAGCGGTCGGTGATGGCGGTGGCTTGCAGCAGTGTGAGGTTGCCGCGGACCATTCCGGCCGCGATCGACAGGGCCACCAGCAGGGCGTAGGGGCCGGGCGTGAAGGCGAGTGCGGCGGTGGTGACGCCACCGAGTGCGATCAGGGTGGTGGTGCGCGCGGTGACTGCGGTGTGGCGGGCGAGTGTCGCGTACAGGGTGCGGCCGAGGGTCTGTCCGGCGCCGCCGAGGCCGAGTGCCCAGGCGGCCTGGCCGGTTGAGTATCCGCGTTCGAGGAGGAGTGGGACCAGGGCGACGACGACGGCGTAGACGGTGAAGGCGGAGAGGGTGAGGGCTACGGCGAGCATCCAGAAGGGCCGGCTGCGTGAGACCGTGATCGCGGAGTCGCTGGTGTGGGCAGACTGTGGCGGCGCGGCCGGCCATGGGGCCTTGAGCGCGAATGCGTGGGCGGGGACGGTCACGGCAGCGAGGATCACAGCAAGCACGGCGTAGGTCATGCGCCAGCTCATGTGGTCGGCGAGAGCCGCGGTCAGGGGTGCGAAGACGGTGGAGGCGAGTCCGCCGGCCAGGGTGACGATGGTGAGGGCGCGGACGTGGTCGGGTGCCCACCAGCGTGTGAGTGCGGCGAAGGCGGGCTGGTAGAAGGTGGCCGCCATGGCCAGTCCTGCCAGCAGCCAACCGGCGAAGAACACCGGCAGGTTGGGTGCGGCGGCCACGATGAGGAGGCTCGCCACGCCGAGGACGGATCCCGCGCTCATGACGGTGCGCGGGCCACGGTGGTCAATGATCCGGCCGACCCGGATCCCCGCGAAGGCGGAGACGAGCAGGGCTGCGGAGAACGCGGCGGTCGTCGCTCCGGTGGGCCAGCCGGTGTCGGCGATGATGGCCGGGTTCAGGACCGGGAAGGCGTAGTAGACGATTCCCCAGCTGGTGATCTGTGTGACGCACAGGGCCGGGAGCACTGCGCGGGGCCGCGACCGGTCCCCTGTTCCGGTCGCGGCCCTGTGGGCGTCGAGCTCGGTCACGGGCAACAGTCACCGGCCTCGACCGGTGCGGCCGGGCCTGCTTCGGCGACGGCCGGGTCCGCGCAGCAGGTGCTGCCCTGCTGCTTGGTCATCGAGTCGGCGTCGGCCTTGACGACGTACACCTCCCACGGTTCCTGGCCGGGGCCATGGACCCAGACCTTGTCCTGGAGTGCGTAGCAGCAGGTTGTGTCGTTCTCGACGTCGGTCGTCAGGCCTTGGTCGGCGAGGCGGGTGGTGGCGGCGTGGACGGCTTCGGTGGTGCCGACTTCGATGCCGAGGTGGTCCATGCGCGTGTCCTTGTCCGGTGTGCCCTGGATGAGGACGAGTTTGAGCGGGGGGTCGGCGATCGCGAAGTTGGCGTAGCCGTCGCGCAGTTTGGCTGGCTCGGTGCCAAAAAGCTTGCTGTAGAAAGTGATCGAGGCGGGAAGGTCGGGGACGCGCAGTGCGAGCTGTACTCGGGACATGACGATCCTCCTGACACAGGGGTGGAAGCGCCCCGGCCGTCGGGGGCCGGGGCGCCGGGATCAGGTCAGCAGCAGCCGCCGGACGACGGGGTTTCCTCGGCGGCCGCGACCGGCAGAGAGGTGCCGACGCCGATCTCTACGAGAGCGGGTGCCGGAGCAGCGCAGCATCCTCCGCCGTCGGTCTGGTCGGTGGCCGGGTCGTCGAAGATGCCGGAGCCGCCGCACACTCCGGTTTCGGGGAGGGTGAGTTCGACCTTGTCGGCGGATTCCAGGTCGCCGGCGATCGCGGCGACGATGGAGCGGACCTGCTCGTAGCCGGTCCTCGCGAGGAAGGTGGGGGCGCGGCCGTAGGACTTCATGCCGACCAGGTAGATGCCGGGTTCGGGGTGGGAGAGTTCGCGGTGGCCGTGGGGGTAGACGGTGCCGCAGGAGTGCTGGTTGGGGTCGATCAGCGGGGCGAGCTCGGTGGGGGCCTGGAGGCGTTCGTCGAGGCCGAGGCGGATCTCGGAGAGGAAGGACAGGTCGGGGCGGAAACCGGTCAGCACGATCACCTCGTCGACCGGGTCGAGGCGGCGCCCGTCCTCGCCGGCCAGGACCAGGCGGCCGTCCTCGTCACGCTCGATGGCCTCGGTGCGGAAACCGGTGACCGCGTCGGCGTGGCCGTTGTCGACGGCGGCCTTCGCAGCCAGGCCGAGGGCGCCGCGGGCGGGGAGCTGGTCGGCGGTGCCGCCGCCGAAGGTGGAACCGCTGATGCCACGGCGCAGGATCCACACCGCGTGCGTGCCGGACTCGTCCTTCGAGACATCGGCGAGCATGGCCAGGGCGGTGAACGCGGAGGCGCCGGAGCCGATCACGGCGGTGCGCTTGCCGGCGTAACGGGCGCGGACGGCCGGGTCCTTGAGGTCGGGGACGCGATAGGTGACGCGGTCGGCCGCCGTCTTCTCGCCGAGTGCGGGAAGGCCACTGGCCCCTGCCGGACTCGGGGTGGACCATGTGCCGGAGGCGTCGATGACCGCGCGGGCGAAGAGGCGATCCTCACCGCCGTCGGCGGTGGTGAAGTGGACGACGAAGGGCTGGGTCTCGCGGTCGGCGTCGACGATGCGGTCGCGGCCGGTGCGGGAGACGCCGGTCACCCGGGCGCTGGTGCGGACACGGTCGCCGAGTACGTCGGCGAGGGGCTGGAGGTACTGCTCGGCCCAGTCCCCGCCGGAGGGGTAGGTGGCCGCGTCGGGCTTGGTCCAGCCGGTCGGGGCGAGGAGCTTCTCGGCGGCCGGGTCGGTGACCTCGCCCCAGGTGGAGAACAGCCGCACGTGGGACCAGTCGCGCACCGTCGCTCCGGCGGCGTCTCCGGCTTCCAGCACCAGCGGTTCGATGCCGCGGCCGACCAGGTGGGCGGCGGCGGCCAGCCCGGCGGGGCCGGCTCCGATGACGACGACCGGCAGGTCTGCAGTGGTGGTCATGACGGTGATGTCCTCCGAGGTAGGCGGCCGCTCCGGCCACTGTTTCGATTTCTGTCGATGTCTGGAGCTTGCCACTGGGTATCGACGAGTGTCAACATAGACACATGTCGAAGTCAGAGATTGCGGAGTTGCCGGTCCTGGACGCGGGGGCTGTGGTGCCGTGCTGCCCGCCGATCACCGCCGGGGAGCTGTCGCAGGCCGACGCGGAGAAGATGGCCGCGATGTTCAAGGCGTTGTCCGACCCGGTGCGGCTGCGCCTGTTCTCCAAGGTCGCCTCGCATCCGGGCGGCGAAGCGTGCGTGTGCGACATCTCCGACGTCGGCGTCTCCCAGCCGACCGTCTCCCACCACCTGAAGAAGCTGCGCGAGGCCGGGCTCCTGACCTCCGAGCGGCGCGGGACCTGGGTGTACTACCAGGTCGCACCGTCCGTCGTGGCGGCCATGTCCGCCATGCTCGACCTGCGCACCTGACCGACGGTCGGCGGGCCGCGCCGGCCGTCGGTCAGCCGGCGCAGTCGGGCGGACAGCAGCGCGCCAGATACGCCTGGAGGGCGGAGACGCGCTGGGCCATCGTGGCTCCGTCGGCCCGGTAGAAGACCTGCTTGCCTTCCTTGCGGGAGACCACCAGGCCGCCGCGGCGCAGCAGGCTCAGGTGCTCCGACGCGGTCGACGGCTTCAGTGTGCAGCGGTCGGCGATCTCGCCGACCGTCAACTCGATCCCGTCGGCGAACTGCTGCATCACCTTCTGACGGGTTTCACTGGCCAGGGCCTTGAGGAAATCGGCCGTCGCCGGATCCACGCCGAGGACGGGCGGGAGTTCACCGCGCGGGCCGTCATCGCCGCGACCGGTGACTACGGCACACCCTTTGTCCCGGACGTTCCCGGGCGGGCGGACTTCGGCGGCCGGGTGCTGCACGCCGCTGACTACCGAAGCCCGGACGTGTTCGCCGGGCAGAGGGTCGTCGTGGTCGGCGGGGGCAATTCCGCGATCCAGATCGCCGCCGAACTCGGCCCGGCCGCCGACACCACCCTGGCCACCCGGCGCCCGATCGGATGGACACCCCAGCGCCCGCTCGGCCGGGACCTGCACTGGTGGCTCAAGCACACCCGCTTCGACATCGCACCGATCCGGCAACTGCTGAAGAAGGTCCCGGTGTCGGTGCTCGATGACGGCCACTACCGCGCCGCCCTGGACCAGCACGGCGTCGACCGACGCGACATGTTCAGCCACTTCACGGCCGACGGCGTCGTGTGGGCCGACGGAACGAAGGAAGAGGTCGACGCGGTCCTGCTCGCCACCGGATACCGCGTCACGTTCCCTTTCCTGCACGACAGCGGCGGCCTTGGCACGAACGGCGAGCCACTGCACCGGGGCGGCCTCTCCACCGCGGTGCCGGGGCTCGGCTTCGTCGGCATGGAGTTCCAGCGCAGCTTCTCGTCCAAAACCCTGCGCGGAGTCGGCCGCGACGCCGGCCGCCTCCTGGGCCAGCTGTCACGGACGCGCCGATGACGCATCAGGTGGTGGCGCCGTCGTTCCACAGTCGGTCGAACTCGCGCAGTTCGTCTGGAGTGAGGCCGCTTGGGCCCTGGACACGGATCAGTGTCGTGTCCCAAGGCCGCTGGCCGTCATGGTTCGGAGTCAGCATCACACCGAGGCTGGACAGAGCTTCCGGACGCCCGGTCCGTTCGCCGACCTCGTGATGGCGCAGCATCACATAGCTTCCGAATGACGCCTCGACGTCCTTCCCGAACCGTGTGGCGCACGTGAAGAGCATCTGGCGGTATCCATCTGTCTCCTCGTGCAGTTGCCGCCGGGAGCGCCACTTCACGTGGCCTTCGGGAACCTGTGCCACGTCGTCCAGCATGTCAAGAAGCAGCTGGCCCCATTCCTCCCGGACGCCGACTGGGAGCCGGTCGAGTTCGGCGAGCACCATGAGCCGGTCGGCTTCGGTGACGGCATCGCGCAGCATGCTGGTCGCCACGTCTTCGAGCATGAACCGGATTATCAGGTGGGCGCGTGTTTCACCCGATCCGGCCGGTACCTGCGGCAGGAGAGGCGTAGTGAACTGCGTGCCGCCCGGCCCGACGAGTTCGGTGTCGAATTCTGCGGGTGGTGCTGAGGCGTCGGCCGCCGCGAGTTCGTAGTAGCGCACCGGTTCGTCGCCGAGGGCCACGGGCGGCTCCGCGGCGGCACGGAACAGGTAGTTCAGTACCGCAGTGGTGGAGCGCAGCTGATCGAAAAGGAAATCCCAGTCGCGACGGGTCAAGGTCAGGGCGGGCATGCCGATCGGTTCCCAGGTCGGCACCGTCTCGTCCGGGACGTGGTCGTGATCCAGCAGAGACACGGCCAGCCACTCATAGGCTTCGCCCGAGACGGGCAGGGTGCGGCCTCGTCCGTTGACCATGTCGGACGGCTGAAGGCGCAGCGTGCGAACGGTCCCCTTCGCCTGCCGCATTGCCTTGGTCGTCACCTTCTGGATCCAGGCACGTTCCTCCGTATCCGTTTTCGGCTTGACGGTACGGCTCTTGATCTGGACAACTGCGCCGCGCTTGCCGCTGAGCAACAACCGGTCGCCCAATTCGCGCTGCCCGGAGCCCTTGCGAGTGAGCGCGGACTGGAACACGAAATCGGGCAGGCCCCACATGGCTGCGGCGGCATGGGCCGCCTCTTCGGCACCGATGCCCGGTTCGGCGTCTGCAGGAAGCGGCATGGCCGGCGGTATTCGGCGCACGTGCGGACCTGCGGGGGTGTCCACGATCAGGGTGAAAGCGGCGGGGTCGTTGTCGTCAATGAAGCGCCACAGGGCGGGAGATGCGGTCACAGCGCCCATTAGACGCTTTCCAGATCCCAGGGCGTCCGGATTTTCCGTGATCCACCGGTCTGGGAGTCACCGAGCCAGGAGCCTCGCGATGTCCGCAGTGGCGTCGCGGGCGGGGCGCCCCACGCCGATGAGGGTCGCGGAGGCCGGCCCCGTCCAGTCGCCGTAGCCGAGCAGATGCAGCCGTGGCTCGCCGACCGCGCGAGTGCCGTCGGTGGCTATGTGGCCGCGAGCCCCGCGCAGGCCCAGCGGGGCGAGGTGGGAGAGGGCGGGGCGGAAGCCGGTGCACCAGATCACCGCGTCCGCAGGTGCAGACGTTCCATCGCTCCACCGGATGCCGTCGGCGACGAGCCGTTCGAACATCGGCTGGGCCTTCAGTAGTCCGGCGTCCCGCGCGGCACGGACCGGTGGGACGGCGACGATGTCGCCGAGCGAGGCGACGCCGCCGGTGTCGGTGCGGCCCTCGTCCAGGGCGCGGCGGCGGGCGGTGGCGGCGTCGAAGAGTGCGCGGCCGTCGATGTCGTCGGCGAGGAAGCGGGGCGGGCGCTGGGTGACCCAGGTCAGGTCGACGTCGTCTACCACCGCCAGGTCGGCGGCGATCTGGGCGCCGGAGTTCCCGCCGCCGACCACGACGACCCGCTGTCCGGCGAAGTCGGCCGGGCTGCGGTAGCCGGTGGTGTGCAGCTGACGGCCGGTGAAGACTTCCCGACCGGGGACGGCGGGCAGGAAGGGGCGCCACCATGTGCCGGTCGCCGAGACGACCGCCCCCGCCGACCAGGTGCCGGTGTCCGTCTCCACCCGCAGCCGGTCCGCGTCCCGGCGCACCGCCTGGACGCGGACCGGGCGGTGGACGGGCAGGCCGTAGCGCGTTTCGTAGTCGGTCAGGTACTCCACCACGTGCCCGGCGTCCGGGTACTCCTCGCCGGGCTGGGCAGGCATGATCCGGCCGGGCAGAGAGGAGAACGCGGCCGGGGAGAACAGGTGCAGGGAGTACCAGGTGTGCTGCCAGGCCCCGCCCGGCTCTTTCTGGGTGTCGAGGATCACGAAGTCCAGCTTCTTGCGGCGCAGGTAGTAGCCGGCGGCGAGCCCTGCCTGCCCGCCGCCGATCACCACCACGTCCACCGTGCCGGTCACGGGGCGGCCAGTGCCGCTGCGGCCGGTGCCTCGGCTGCGGCACACACCGGGCACAGCACCGACCGCGCCTGGGCCTCGGCGGGGGTGCCGATCAGGCTGCCTCGACGCACGCTCCGGGTCGCGATGCGGGCATGCGTCGCGCAGACTCCGGCTCCGCAGCTCTGGCAGACGCCGACGGTGGGGCTGTTCGTTCCCGTGGTGCGGCAGTCGAGGCAGTGCATCAGATGTCCCTTCCCGGGGTGGTGAGTGCTGCGGGGCTGAACTTCTTGCGCCAGGCCAGCGCGACGTACACGAGTGCGATCAGGACGGGTACCTCGATGAGCGGGCCGACGACTCCGGACAGGGCTTGGCCGGAGGTGACGCCGAAGGTGGCGATGGCGACGGCGATGGCCAGTTCGAAGTTGTTGCCCGCCGCGGTGAACGCCAGGGTCGTCGTGCGGTCGTAAGCCATCCCCAGACTCTTGCCGAGCAGGAAGGTGCCGAAGAACATGATCGCGAAGTAGACCAGCAGCGGCAGTGCGATCCGGACCACGTCCAGGGGCTGTGAGGTGATCGTCTTCCCCTGGAGGGCGAACAGGATGACGATCGTGAAAAGCAGCCCGTACAGGGCCCAGGGGCCGATCCTCGGCAGGAACTTCGCCTCGTATTTCTCGCGGCCCATCTTCTGCTCGCCGATGCGGCGGGTGAGGAAGCCGGCCAGCAGCGGGATACCGAGGAAGATGATGACGTTCAGCGCGATGTGCCAGACGGAGACGTCCAGGCCCTGTCCGTCACCGAGGTTCAGCCACCGGGGCAGCAGGTCGAGGTAGAACCAGCCCAGCAGACCGAACGCGATGACCTGGAACACGCTGTTGAGGGCGACGAGTACGGCGGCGGCTTCGCGGTCGCCGCAGGCGAGGTCGTTCCAGATGATGACCATGGCGATGCACCGGGCGAGGCCGACGATGATCAGGCCGGTGCGGTACTCAGGCAGGTCCGGCAGGAAGATCCACGCCAGTGCGAACATCACCGCCGGGCCGACGATCCAGTTGATGACCAGCGAGGACACCATCAGCTTCTTGTCGCCGGTCACGGTGTCGAGCCTGTCGTAGCGGACCTTGGCCAGGACCGGGTACATCATGACGAGCAGGCCGAGCGCGATCGGCAAGGAGATCCCGCCGATCTCGATCTTCGCCAGCGCGTCGTTCATCCCGGGGATCAGCCGCCCCAGGCCCAGGCCGACGGCCATGGCGAGCAGGATCCACACCGCGAGGTAGCGGTCGAGGGTGGAAAGCTTCTTGACGATCGAGTCGTCCCCGCCCGCCGTGGCGGCGGCGCTGGTGGTGGGTTCGGTGGAGGTCACGGGCAGGCCCTCTTGTTCTCGGCTGCGGTACGGGCGGACTCGGCCAGCGCGGCGAACTGCTCGGAGAGGCCGGCCAGGACCTCGGGGCGCAGCTTGTAGTAGGTGAAGCGGCCGCACGGTTCCGTCTCAACCACTCCGGCCTCGCGCAGGACCTTCAGGTGGTTGGAGAGGTTGGTCTGCTTCGCTCCGGTCTCCTCGACCAGGTGCGTCGTGCAGAGCGTCTCGCGGGCCAGCAGGGTCACGATCTGGAGGCGGAGCGGATCGCCCAGCACCCGGATCAGATCAGGATCGACTGAAGTCAGCATGTACTGATACTTTCACATCATCGTTCACTGACACCAGTGGACCGTGATGTCACCTGTGGCTGATGTCGTCCTAGTGGAGAGAAACAATCACCATGTCCGAAAAGCCTTCTGTGCTGTTCGTCTGTGTCCACAACGCCGGCCGCTCCCAGATGGCCGCCGCCTGGCTGACCTACCTGGCCGGGGACCGCGTCGAGGTCCGCTCCGCCGGCTCCAACCCCGGCGACGCCGTGAACCCGGCCGCGGTCGAGGCCATGGCCGAGGTCGGCATCGACATCTCTGCCGAGACCCCGAAGATCCTCACCGTGGACGCGGTGAAGGAGTCGGATGTCTGCATCACGATGGGCTGCGGTGACACCTGCCCAGTCTTCCCCGGCAAGCGCTACCTCGACTGGAAGCTGGAGGACCCGGCCGGCCAGGGCATCGAGGCCGTCCGGCCCATCCGCGACGAGATCAAGACCCTCGTCGAGGGCCTGATCGCAGAGATCGCCCCGGAGAAGACGGCATGAGCGCCGACATCCGCAACGTCATCGTCATCGGTTCCGGTCCGGCCGGCTACACCGCCGCGCTGTACACAGCCCGCGCCGACCTCAAGCCCCTGGTCTTCGGCGGTGCGATCTTCGTCGGGGGTTCCCTGACGACGACGACCGAGGTCGAGAACTTTCCCGGCTTCCCCCAGGGGGTCCAGGGTCCGCAGCTCATGGAGGACATGAGGGCCCAGGCCGAGCGCTTCGGCGCCGAGATGATCGACGACGACATCGTCGAAGTCGATCTCACCGCAGACATCAAGACCGTCACCGACACCGCCGGCACCGTCCACCGGGCCAGGGCCGTGATCATCGCGACCGGGTCCGGCTACCGCAAGCTCGGCCTGCCCAAGGAGGACGAGCTGTCCGGGCGGGGTGTGTCCTGGTGCGCGACCTGCGACGGGTTCTTCTTCCGTGACCGCGACATCGTCGTGGTCGGCGGTGGCGACACCGCGATGGAAGAGGCGACCTTCCTCACCCGGTTCGCGAAGTCGGTCACCGTGGTCCACCGCCGCTCCGCCCTGCGGGCCTCGCAGGTGATGCAGAACCGCGCGTTCGCCGACGACAAGATCTCCTTCGCGTTCGACAGCGAGATCGCCGGGATCAAGGACGCGGACGGCATGCTCTGCGGCCTGACCCTGCGCGACACCTTCACCGGCGCCACGCGCGACATCGACGCCACCGGACTGTTCATCGCGATCGGCCACGACCCGCGCACCGAACTGTTCAAGGGCCAACTGGACCTGGACGACGAGGGATACCTCAAGGTCCAGTCCCCCTCCACCCACACAAACATTCCCGGCGTCTTCGGCGCCGGGGATGTCGTCGACCACACCTACCGCCAGGCCATCACCGCTGCCGGCTCCGGCTGCGCGGCCGCCCTGGACGCCGAGCGCTACCTCGCCGCCCTCGCCGACACCGAGAACACCGCAGAGCCGGCCAAGGCCCCGGCCACCGTCTGAACCACCCGCAACAGGAGGCCGCCATGGCTCTCAAGAGCGTCACCGACGACAACTTCGACGAGGAAGTCCTCAACAGCGGCAAGCCCGTGCTCGTCGACTTCTGGGCCAGCTGGTGCGGCCCGTGCCGCCAGCTCACCCCCTCCCTGGAGGCGATCGCCGCCGAACACGGCGACAAGATCGAAATCGTCAAGCTCAACATCGACGAGAACCCGGCCACCGCCGCCAAGTACGGCGTCATGTCCATCCCCACGATGAACATCTACCAGGACGGCGAGGTCACCAAGACCATCGTCGGCGCAAAGCCCAAGGCCGCACTGGAACGCGACCTCGCAGACTTCATCAGCTGATCACCACCGTCGCTTCCCGGCAGAGCCAGGCTCTGCCGGGAAGCGACGGCGTCCTGCTCTTGGTCCTTTCTTGTCACCGGCGGTCTCACTGCCCGTTTCTGTCCTGGTGGAGGCGGTGGCTGGTGGCGTTCTGGGAGAGGGCGAAGCCGAGGACGTAGACCTTCTGACGGGCCAGGCCGTAGGAAATCATGCGGCGGTTCCACAGGCTCTGGTCGAGCTGGTTGTGGAGGGACTCGGCGTCGCTGCGGTAGGGATAGAGCAATTGGTGGGCGCGGGTGTCCTGCGGGATCTGCTGGAGGTGCTCGGCACGGTGGAACTCGCGCTCCAAATCGCTGGGGCGGGGCCTGCCGGTTGCGCGGTCGGTGCCGGTGCGGTCGGCGGGGGTGGTGGTGATGGCCACGGGCACGCGGTGGGTGTGGGCGCCGTGGCGGCAGGGGATGCGCAGCAGGTGGTACCAGCGGCTCTTCGCCGGCCCGAGGCGGGGCTCGAGACGGGTGACGGGGACGGGGACGAGGTGGCTGGTGCCGTCGTCGAGCCCGATACGTTCGGCGATCCGCCCGTCCTGGCACCACAGGTCGTGGCGGCAGCGCCCGTAGCGCAGCAGTTCGTAGGCGCGCGGGACGGTGGAGCCGTGCTGCTTGTTGATGACCAGCAGGCCCTGGCGGGCCAGGGCGTCGCGGTGGGTGCCGCGGAAGGCCCCGTCGTACAGCACTCCCATGCACCCGGGCAGGTGCGAGGACAGGTGGGTGAAGGTGCGTACCGCGACGGCGGCCTCGTCCTCGTAGGCACCGCCGGCGACATGGTGGAAGGCGAGGATGACGCGCCGCCAGTACCCGTCCTCGCGCCCCGAGGCGAAGAACCACTTCGTACCGCGCGCGGCACGCTTGGCCTTCTCACCGTTCTCGTAATACACCCGGGCGGCCGGGTCGACGCGGTGGCTGAGGACCCTGCCGGTCGCGGTGTCCTCGGTGGTGGCCTGTTCGGCCTTGGAGGGGGACTTGGGAACGGTGGCGTCCCCCGCCAGCAGCTGCCCGCGCCGCGGCCCGGCCCAGTTCCGTGCAGCCCCGGCCGGGAACAGGCCCTGAGCCACAGCCTGTTGCAGGGCATGGTGCGCGAAGGCTTCCTGCAGCATGTCGATGTGCGGGGCCAGGATGTTCTCCTCGGCATACAGGTACTGGGCGCGGCTGGGCGGAGCCGGCGCCAGCAGCGCCGCAGCACGCCGCCCGGCATGCCGGCGCACCGCCGCACGCACACGGCTCCACTGCGCCGGAGTGGTCAGCGCCCCGACAGCGGAGCGCTTGGAGCCGGTGACCGGCATCAGGGAGGCCAGCAGGAGGTAGACCAGGGGCGGGTAGCGGCGCGGGCAGCCGACATGACCGGGCGGAGGAAGAAGCTCGGCCAGTTCGTAGATGACGGGATAGTCGAGGCAGTCCTCGATCCGCTGTGTGACGCTGCGCTGCTCGGTATCGGTCAGCTGCCGCTTGCGGCGCGGCCGCACCAGCGCGGGCAACGGCTCGCCGAAGACGTCGTCAGGCACCGCACTCCCCTCCCTCCCGCACGACACCGCCACCCGGGCCGCAGCCGGGGGCGGGGGCGGGGCGCCAGGTGTGGCCGATGACGGTGGCGGCCCGGTCCAGCGACCGCAGTCCCAGGCACCGGGCGGCCTGTTCGATGCGGCCGGTCCGCTCGAAGATCTCCACCCCGGCCCACGCGGTGACGGAGGCCGGTTTGACGTCCGCCTCACCGCCCAGGCCGATCCGCACGAGCAGGTCGCGCAGGGCCACGCACGCACGGGCCTGCAGGTTGCAGTCCGGGGCGTCGTGGTCGGACACGGCCAGACGGGCCCAGGGCGCGGACGGGGCGTGCACCTGGCGGGCCGCGACGAACTCCGCCCTGCCCTGGAGCGTCACCAGCGCCCAGTCGTCCAGAGGGCACCAGCGCGGGTCGGTTTTGGTGGAGCCGTGCATCCACACCCGGCGGCCCTCCGGGTCCAGGTCCCTGACCCGGATATGGCCGATCTCCCCGCTGTGACCGCCGGACAGGGCCAGCGCGGCGGCCGCACCGTGACGGCTGGGACGGGCGACAAACGAGGCCTGGTGACGCAGATCGACGACCTCGCCCTCCGACAACGGCCGCACCTCACCACCCGTGCGGGCAGGCAGCACGATGTCCCGCGCCGGATCCTGGTTGCTCAGCCCCAGCTCCCGCAGCCCGCGGTAGGCGCTGCGCAGGACCGAGCGGCGCAGGTACATGGTGGCCACGGCCGCGTCACTGACATGCCCGTGGCGCGAACGCCCCCGAGCGGTCACGAAGTCCTCCACGAGGCCTGCGGTGACATCTTCCAGCAGGACCGCCCCGTTCAGGCGCGCGTAGCGGGCGAAGCGGCCGTTGAGCAGCAGGGTGAACTTGTCGAGGGTCTGCCCGGTCATCTCCCCGCGGGCCGTCATCGAGCCCCACAGGTCACGGACACGGTCAAGAGCATGGGGCAGAGAAACGTCGCAACCCACCTGGTAGATCCTTCGTTCGGGCGGCACCAGCACGGGCAGACCCCCTTCCCGCCGTGCGGGGCGGCCCTCACGGCCGTCCGGGGCAGGACATGAGCTGGTGTTCCATACATGCGACAGATTCGGCACGGGTGATCTCCACGGCAACCCGGACCGCGCATCGAGGTGACGGACCGTCAGCCAACTGGGGCATGGGCGACTCCATGCCGGTGACAGGGCAGCACGGTCCGCGGGCACAGTGCGGCGGCCCGACGAGAAGCAAGAAGGAAAGAGGGGAAGGCGCATGCCGCCACGAGGAGGCGGGGCTGCGGAACACGGGACGGACCGCCCGCCTGCCCGCCCGGCCGGTGGGCAGGCCGGACGGCCAGGCGTCCGGTTCGGGTTCGGGCGGCGCGCGCGGGGGTCAGGCGCCGCCGGTGGGCGGCGGGGTGAGCGAGGTGAACAGGGTGCGGTAGGTGTCCATCAGCGCCACGAAGCGGTCGGTGGGCAGCGCCGCGAGCTCCTCGTCCGGCAACGTCATGAGCGGATCGAAGATGACCGGCCCGTCCGCCCGCACCCCGCCACTGCCCGCGGTCGCGTCCCAGGCGGTCCCCGGCGCCGCGACCAGCCCGTTGTCACGGTGCACGATCAGCGCATGGACCAGCCACTCGACCAGGTAGATCCATCGCTCACGGCCGCCCGTCAGGCCCTCACCCAGCCGGCCGGCAAGGACCCCTTCCTCCAGCGGGCCGTCCTTCAGCAAGTCCAGCGCGGCCTGCTCGAACCACTGCCCCCGCCACAGCTCACGCAGCACCAGGCGGGACCGGGCCGAATCGACCGACCGCAGCCGCGCGAACCGCAGCCCCGCCTCCGTCACCGCCCAGGTGCCGCGGCCGGGCTCGATCAGCCCCGCCTGCTCGAAGAACGCCCGTACCCCGGACATGGTGCTCGGCGACAGGTTTGCGCGCCGGGTCACGGCGTCCTGCTCCACCGGCACACGCCCCTCGCCCCCGAGGTCGGCGATCGCGGCGATCAGCTCCATCTGCTTCTCGGTCCCCATGCGCCCGGTCGGCGGCGCCCAGCCCTCCGGACACCCGGCACGGGACGCCCGGGTCACAGCCGCTCTCCCGCGTCAAGCCAAACGTCAACCACAGCACACACGTCATATGCGCGTGAAGTTGGATAAAAGGGGGTGGAATTCATGGCGGGGTCCTCAAGGATTCGTCATTTACGGGGGTATCCAGCTGAGGACCGCCTTCGTGACCGCGCAATGTCCTACGCTCGTTCACGATGCGTGGGTCCTCAAGCTGACGCGTCACGGGGCCACCGGAGAACTTCCCAGATACTCCGGTGGTCCCCCTTCCGCGAGGGACTCTTCACTGCTCTTCAGTTGTGTGCCGGGCCCGCCTTCTCCGGATCGGCGATCCGGTACAGGCCCTGCCGGAACGGCCCGGCCCGCTCCACCCGCCTCACCCTTCGCAGGCGGTCCAGCGACGAGCGGATGTTGTTGTTCTTCGTGCCGGGGCGCACACCTGCCACGCCTGCGTAGATGTCGGCGAGCGTCATCGGTCCACCCGGGGCGAGCACCGCAAGGACGGCACTGTCGATGGTCGGCCGTGCCCGCGTGGATCCTTCCGGGCCCGAGGTCCAGGCGTCCGCCGTGTCCCGCGGCGCCTGTTCCCGGGGCTGTGCGAGCCGGGAGAAATACTGCTCGGCGGCCTCCACCGCCCGCTGCACCGCAAGAATCCGCGCATCCGCGGCCTGCTCATCCTCCAGAGCCTGACGAAGAACGAGCTCGGCCTGCTCCCTGACGGCCCGGGCCCTTGCCCGCCTGGCCGTCTCGCCCTCGAAGGCCCGCTGCAGACGGGACAGCTGCGGATGCCCCGCTGCACTCGGCGCCACCACCATCCCGCCCCTCCTTCGACTGCACGTGACGTCAACGTAGCCGCCCCGGAAGCTGCATCCGTAGCCCAAAGCTCAAAGACTGCAAGAACGGGTGTACCGGCAGCGCTCCAGTTGACGCCACGGGCCTGGCCGCAGAGGTGTGGCCCGTGTGGAAGCCGCCGCCCTTGCAATGCAACACCGCTGGACACACCAGCAGTTGAGGAACGCCGCCAGGCCAGCGCCACTGCCCGGCAGCCTGCGTCGCCGCACCCTCGCCCGCACCCCCGAAGCCACTCCTCCTGCAGGCCCGGAACACAGCGGCGTTCCGCCCGCCGGCACACGCAAGGGCTTCACCCCCGCATACCCCGGCCCAGCACCGGTGTCGACGGACCCCCATCGGACCGCACATGTGGTCAAAACCCCTCGCCAGGCCGTGACATCATCACCCCGTGCCCAGGAGCAGCAACGACAAGACCCCCCGCCGCTACATCCTCCAAGGCGACTGGCCCCAGGCCGACCTCATTCCCGAAGCCCCGCTCAGCGCCCACTGCAGCCTGCTCCTGGCCCGCGACCTCGACCAGGTCCTCCGCGCCCGCGGGCACTCCCTGCGTGACATCGCGAACCTTGCCGGCGTCGCCCACTCCACTGTCGCCCGCGTCCTGACCGGCGAAGTCCTGCCCGACATCGGCACCCTCATCCGCCTCGAAGACGCCCTCAACCACCAGCTGTGGCCCGGCCTCCATGCCGTCCGCGCCGCAGCCCAGCACGACAAACCCCACGAACCCGGCCCTACGCGTCCAGCGTGATCACCCCATCGGGAATCCAGCCCTGGACGTAACCCTCGACCAGCAGCCCCAGCTCCGCGGGGAACAGATCCACGCCTGCCTCGGCCAAACCCGCCACAGGCCACCACCGCGCCGAGACATCGACCAACCGCGCATCCACCAGCCCGGCCGCCTTCAGGATGACCACATCCGCCTCACACAGGCCGCCACCCCGCCCAGACGCCCGCAGACGCCCCGTTACCGTGCCTCGCGTCACCGCGCCCACAGCGGCGCGCTCGGCCCACCGCCGCACCACACCCGTGACGGAACCCGCGTCAGGAACAGGCAACCGCACAGGACACCACGCCCCCGCATCGGCAGGACAGCACAACAGAACCGCCTTGCTGTCACACGACAACAAGGCGATCAAAACGATCCGCTGTGAACACGAAGCAACCGGGCCCATACACCCAGGCTCAAGGTCACACCACACTCAGGCACGCTCACACCAACCAGTGCACTGAACCCCTGAGGCAACTACAACTCATTCAAGTCGATTGCCAGCAAAGCGGCCTGACCAGCAGTTACAGGCCCAGCGTTCCCAAAACCGTAGCCTTCCGTTGCGCCCGCCCTGAGGCGCTCGCCCTCGACCTGCGACGACGGAGTTTTCTACAAGCCCCGACACGGGCCTCGTCCGGGTCCGTCGTCATCGGGATCGGCTGGATTGACGGCTCGGCGGACACCTCGGCCAGCAGCCGCACCAGGTCGATCGCCACGAACGAGGCTGGCGCCTCCCGGGCAAGAGCGTACGCGCGGACCTGCCCGCTCGCCGCCCGCTGCTGCACCGCCCCGAAATCCAGCCGCCCGGCCCGGTAGACGACGATCTCCCCGTCCAGGACCACACCCGGCCTCGGCCGGGTCCGCCGAACGTTCACGGCTCCTGGCCCCGGCGGGGCAGCACCGGCCGACCGGTCAGCGCTTCTCGCGACCGCGCCGGACCGTGCCGCGATCCGCGCGATGTCACCCGAGCCCGCGGGAGCACCCAGGTCACCGCTACCGCGCATACACCGAGCGCGGCCACGACCAGACCCGTGGCCCCTGCCATCCGGCACCTCCTCTCTTTGAGAGAGGTATCCCGCGGTACTCCTGAATCATGCCCCTGGGCAGGGCAGTTGCTGCGGCGGACCGGTCTGGCTCGACAACTCCACGCGAAAACTGTGCGAACCATGCGTCGCCGAGTTCCGCGTCGACGCCCCCGAGTACGCTGCCAGGAGAAGCTGGATCTTCAGCGTGGAGCACAAGAGCCGACGCTTCTTCTGGATGGCCGCACTCGCCGCTGTCACGTCCCAGCTGTTCTTCAGCGGTACGCCCATCTACACGACAGCGACCATCGCCATTAATACGCTCATCGGGGCGCAGACGTTCGTCAACCGATTCCACCGGATGTACAACCCCTGGTGCCCATACTGCCACCCGGGAAACGGCGGACACGGAGAAACTCGGGTCCCCGACCCCACCGGCGGCCATGGTCGGCCTGTGCCAGCCTGAAGGCGGTAGCGTCACCAAACCATGACACAGCCTCCCGGAGCGCGGGCCCCAGGGGCTACTGCCGGTGGGTCTCGGCCTTCGATAGGTCGCCGGAGAGGGCGATTCTGCGGCACCATGCGTACGCGCGGCAGCAGACCGACAAGGTGGGGTCCAACCTCGGGTCACCTCAGCTTGACGATCTATAGAAGCTTCAGAGTCAAGCTCAGAGGATGTTCCAGGCAGAGATTTTGTCGTTTTGACGGAGCCCATCTACTCGTCGCAGGACTTCGGTCAGGCTGCTGGGGGCGTAGGGCACCTTCTTGGCGTTCGTCGTGATCATCTGCAGTTCGCGCACAGAGGCGAGGGTCTGGTAGCCGGCACAGTTGGTGACGTCCCAACCGTAGGCCTCGGCAAATGCCTGGTAGTGGTCGTTCCCGTGGCCGAATCGCCTGCAATGGACCTCCACGGTCACGAGGTCCCACGCCGGTGGCCCGTAGGCCACTGTGTCCCAGTCGCAGAGCACGGCTCCGCCCTCGGTATGCAGGGCGTTTCGGTGCTGCGGGTCCCCTTGGATCACCCCCATCGGCAGGGTGAACTCGACTGCTTGAAGCTCTTCCTCGAGGCGGTCGGTGTAGTCGGCGAGGAAGACTGTCGCGTCTGCGGGAAGGCAGGCGATCGCCGCGAGCGATCGGCGGATCTCGGCAAAGGGGTCGTGAGTTGGAAGAACGACGGGGGACGGGGGGAGCGTGTGGAGGTGGCGCAGCGGCCCGGCAAGCTGAGCTGCGGAGACCGGGTGTTCGGGCTGAGGGAGGTATTTCCAGAGGGTGATGGCGTGGCCGTCCGCAATGATGGGCTGGTCAATGGGGTGCAACGGAGCGGTGGGGAAGCCGGCTTGCATGAGCCAGCGGACGAAGGAAGCGGTCCGTTCGACGTCGGCGATGGGGGTGCCGCGCCGGGCGACTTTGGCGACGACCCCTTCCTTTTCGAGGTGGACGACTGCGTTGGTGTGTCCTCGCAGTAGCCGGGCTGCTGAGCAGTCGAGACCGACGGCCGCACATGCACTCTTCAAGATCTGCTGGAGTTCGGACTTTTCGAAGCCGCCGGGGGCCGGCGCCGTGGCTATCATGCGCCTAGGCTGACGGATGCCGGGGCCGCTGTCACGTTCAGCTGCGGGGCAGGGCGAGGATCTCGCGAAGGTCCGTGGCCGCGGAGCCGGTTCGTGCGGCAGGAGGCAGGGCCCCGATGACCTCGCGGGCCCGCTCGACGAGAATCGGCGTGTGGTGCTCGGGGTCGACCCGAAGCAGCGTCATCCCCGCCAGCTGGCATGCTTCGGTGGGGCTGCGGTCGTGTGCCAGGCAGAGGGCTGTCTCGAGTCTCAAGAGGGCCGGATCGATGCCGGTCTTCTCCGGATAGAGCCGGAGAGCCGCTTCTTGGGCCTCGCGGGCCTGCCTCGTCCGGCCGAGGGCTGTGAGGGTTCCGCTCTCGTACAGCCTGAATCGTCGTTCGGGAAAGGCGAAGGCGTCGTTTTGGCCTCCGGTTGCGGTGGCCTCGAACAGGGTGACAGCGCGTTGGAGTGCGACCTCGGCGTCTCTGGTATCGCCGAGTCTGGCCAGCGCGCGCGCTTCGGCCGCCGCGGCGAAGGCCGCGGTCGCGGAGGGCCGGTTGCGGCAGATGATCCGGGCTTCCGTGGAGAGGGCAACCGCCGCCTCGATGGGCCCGTAGTAGTAGGGCAGCATCGCGGCTTGCGCACGCACTCGGGCCCGGAGATGGGTATTTCCGCTGTCGTCTGCGGCGTCACGCGCCGTGGCGTACCAGGCCTGCGACCTGGTCAGCTGCCCGAGTTTCATCAGGGCATCGGCGACCAACGTGGCGAGCACGGCGGTCAGCTCGGAAAGGCGGACCTGCACGACGGCCGGCTGCCGATGCTCTGCCAGGCGTCGGACCTCCTCCAGGTGGGCCAGGAGGACCGTGAGCATGGGCGCGGGCGGGGTGTAGACGTATCGCTCTCGCGCCCAGAGCACTTGCTCGCCCAGCAGGTCCAGCTGGTTCGCGCTGACGGTGCCGATCGAGAGGGTCCGGTCCACGCTGCGCCGGGCTTCGTCAACGTGCTGTAGCGAGCCGACGGCCTGGGGCTCGTGCAGGCTGGTCCGTGCGGGAAGGCTCTGACCGGGCGCGGCAGGGGCCGCCGATATGGGCTGGGGTGCCGCAGTCCCCAGGGCCAGGTCGTGGGGAGTGGTTTCGTAGAGATCACACAGCAGTTGGACTGTGGCTCTGCGCGGCTGATGACTGCCGGTCTCCCAGAGACGCAACTGCTCGTCGCTCACCCGCGGGGCCTTCCGCCATCCTGCTTGCACAGCAAGGGCATTGAGGGCTCCGGCAGCCGTCTTGAGTGTCAGGCCGCGGGCCAGGCGGTGAGCACGCAGCAGGGACACCGCGCAGTGGGCATGGATGATCCGGGCGATCTCCTGGACCGGCTCGCCTCGCCGAAGGCCAGTCTCCCGTAGCTGTTTAGCGCAGGACGGCCGGTGAGGCTCGTGGTCCATGGCCCCTCCTTGCATGACTCTCGGGAGGGGAGCGTAGTGATGCGCTGCGCACTCTGCGTGAAAACCATGACTTCTTGACCATCCCATTACCTAAAACCGTGAAGAGATCACGGATCCGTGAAATGCGTGGCGTTGTCGTCCGGATGCCCGTGCTGCATCGTGCTGCTCCCGAACCCCGACGCGCGCCGGCGCCGTGCCCCGGCGCCGGCCATCAAGACCCGGAGGTGGACGATGGCATCTCTGCCCGCCCGTGAGTTCCTGACTGCACTGGCCGGGAACGACGTCAGCCGCGCTGTTCTGCCCGTCGAGAGCAACGGCACCGCCACGTGCGATGTCCGGCACTGGGTACGGAATCAGCTCCGGGTCTGGGATCTCCGCGAGCCTGGCACCTTCATCGACCGGGTTGTCCTCACGGTCAGCGAGTTGTTTACCAACGCTGTTCTGCACGCCCGGACCCGCCCCCTGGACGAGAGTGAACTCGTCGACGTCGCGCTCCTGAAGTCCCCCATCGCGCTTGGGCTGAGGGTGAGCGACAACTGCTGCAGGATGCCGCCGCTCACGGCAGTCAGGCCGCCCGCGTACGCCGCACACGGGCGTGGCCTGGTCCTTGTCGATGCGGAGGCCGACGCCTGGACCGCGGTTCCGAGGAAGGACGGAGGCGAGGACGAAGCCCACGGGAAGGACGTATGGGCGTTCTGGCTCCTGGGAGCCGCCGTACTGCCTCAGGCCGTGTGACCTTGATCAGCCGAACAAGAGCGTGCCGCCCACCCGCACGCTCCGCATGCCCCGGTTCGCCTGGGCACCTGTATCCGATCGGACCATCATGAACGACATCCTGGAAAGCCTCCCGCTCGTGAACGACGGGGTGCCTATTTTGCCGGGTAGCCGCCACTCTTGGCTGTGTCTGGGTGAGACGCCCGAAAACGCGCTTCCGCCGTCCTACGACATCGTGGGGATGGGCCTTGGACTGGGCCTGCCGACGATCGACTACCTCGCCGACACGGAAGCGATGGTCGGACCGCTGAAGTACTGCCTGACTCACTTACGGCTCTTTGTGCCGGTCGAGTCCGGCACAGCCGACTGGTGGTGGCCTTCGCAGGCTGAGTGCAGCAGCGGAACGGCCGCTCAGTGTCCGTCCGGGGGATGCCGAACTCAGTGGGTGGCATCCCCCAAGGCCGCACTTCCCGCCACCACGGCGGCACGGGCTCTGCACGACGCGCTCTGCCGCATGCGGTCGCGCATGCGGTCGCCACAGCGGCAGCTCGGCTGGCAGGCTCGAGAGACCTGTCGCGTCTGAGCGGCGCTGTTGCCTCTCAGCACATGCGCCCCAAGTGCGCTCCGTTCCGCGTCGGCCCCGTTGGCCCGCCATCGAGAGGCCCGCGCCGCCCTCAAGCTGGCCTCCCCGAAGTCGACCCCACCCGTAAACGAATCCTGCGTTCTGAACGCCGCATGACCGCTCACCCGGGCCGCGCCAGCCCGGGCACCAACCGAACAGACGAAAGGGACGAAGTCCCGTGTCCCGCCCCCCGCAGCTCCACCCCCCAGAACCGCGAGTACCCACCACTTCCACTCGGCAAGTGCGTGCGGCGACCCATCCATGACCACCAACACCCCCACCTCCGCGCCGTGCGCACCAGACTGTGACGCCCCCTCCCTGCCTCCGGTCCTGGTCGGCGCGCTGATGCGTCATCACCGGACGCTCGCCGGGCTGAGCATGCAGACGGCCGCAGACATCGTCGAGACATCGGCCAGCCGCATCAGTGACCTGGAGAGGGCCCGGCTCCCACTGCCCGCCTCGACCGCACGCATCCTGCTCACCGCCTACGGCACACCCGTCCGCGAGATACGGGAGGCGCTCACATTCTTGGCCCGGTCCGGCCACCAGCACCGGCTCGACGACTTCACGCTGTCCCAGGTGTGGCTGGACGCGCTGGCAGCCGGATCTCAGTCCGCCCTCGTCTACAGCACCGACCCGCTGACACCGCCCTCCCTCGCCCTCGCAGCCCTACCGGCGCCCGCTGCTTCAGACCGACGAAAGGCGCCACCTGGCGGGCGCCGCCCCATGGTGCTGCTCTTGGCCGAGGGACTGCTAGGACAAGCGACTACGGCCGACTTGTCCCATCTCATCCGCCTCTCCGACAGTGGCGCCATCACTGTGCACCTCGTCCCGGAACAACTCGACCTCTCAATGCCCGCGCTGGCCCAATACGCGCACACGGCATGGGGCTGGGACGGAAGCGCCGCCGACCGGCTGCGCCGCCAGATCGTCGTCGTCGACCACCGTGGCGGGGCACAGGGAAGCGTATGCAACGGCCTCGGGGCGGTGGCCGAGCGCCAGCTGCTGGAGGAGGCCGTCCGCACAGCACTCCCGGCCCAGTGGAGTCTCCACCAGCTGAGGCAAGCCGCCCGCGCCCACCAGCCCGGCCGACGTTCACCACACGGCCGCACCCCGACCGACCAGACGAGGGGGTCCTCGTAAACCTCCCCTTGCCACACGGCCCGCTCCGGAAAGGCGAGGTCCGTGTTCCAGTGGACGGGATCCCCGAACATTGCCAGAAGCAACCATGCCCTGAGCGACTGCTTCTACCAGACCACCACCGCAGTCTGCCGCAAGCATGTCAAGGCCCTCGGTCGCGCGGCGCAGCTGCACAACAGGTGTCTGCATTGCCCCAATGCCCGACGGTCGGCCGCGCACTTGCCCCGCATCACCACCCCACACCCCAACCACCACGTCGACGGGCAGACCGAACTCCCCCTCCCACCCATGCAGCACCAACTCACCTGGAGGACCTGATGGCTCACCTCGACCCGCCCGCTGCCGAGACCGTGCACTACGCCACCGACCCCCGTATCCCGCACCTCGCCGAGGCCGCATGGCGCATGCGGACCGGTGGCACCCGCACCGACTGGCTGATCCTCGGCAAGGACAACCCCGAAGCCGTCAGCGCCGAAGCGCGCGAGTGGGTGCGCGCCGCCGTCGCGGCCGGGCTGCTCCCGGCCCCCAGCGATGACCCTGCGTGGAAGTCGGCCGCATACCTCGCCGCAGTAGCCGAGCGGGAGGGCCCACCCCGTGACACGCCGCGCGCCCGCCCCGTCGGACTCGGGGGCGGGCGCAATCCAACCGTATCCACCACCTGGAGGACCCCGTGACCACCACACCCATCCCCGCTGACGACGCCGCCCGTCTGCGCTCGGCCGCCCAGCGCGCCCTCGAATCCCTCGACGACCTGATCGCCAACACCAGCCCGGAAGTGGCCCGGCAGACCAGCGCCGATCTCGACCAGCTCTACGACGAACTGGACGCAGCACGGAAGCGCCTGGACTCTTCCTGGACCAGTCCACGATGCCGGACATGCGCCGCCGAGCAGCATCGGACGCAGCAACGATCCGAGGCCCGCGTTGCCGAGCTGGAACAGGCCCTACGCGAGGCCGACGCAGAGGCCATCGCCCTCGCCGAGCACAACGACGCCACCTGCGAGGCAGTCGCCGCCCGCGATCGCTCCGACGACGCCATCAACCGCGTACGGTGCCTCGCCGACCTCATCGAAGCCGGCGCCCCCTGGACCGCCAACCACCGCGACACCGCCAACCGGATCCGCAACGCCCTCGACCAGCAGCCCGCCACCTGACCCGACCGGCCGCCCCGCACCATGCGGGGCGGCTGTCTTCAGCGAAGCGAAAGCAAGGAACGGCCGCAGTCAGGAAGAGCAGGAAAGCGGATTACCCGCAGGGCTGGGCTGTACGAGCGCAGTGAAGCCCAGGGCCGCCGACCGGTGCCCCATGGACGCATAGGCAGAATCCCTCGGCAGTGGCCCGGGGGTTGATGCGGTGGCTCAGGTCCGTTGCGGTGTGTTGAGGCGGTCGATCACGTCAGCGATCCCGGGATCGGTCAGGTGAGGTTTGAGTTCGGCGGCCATGTCGGAGAACAGGTCGGCGCAGCGGCCTGAGCTGACGTGCGGCGCGAGGTCCAGGGCGGCGTGTGCGGTGGTCGCGGCGGTGTCCAGGGCGTGCTGGCGGGCCTGGGCGGTCGCGATCCACACCAGGTAGAGGATTCGGTCCCTCAGGGCGGTAGCGGGTAGTGCTGCGATGCCTTCGGTGAGCAGCTTTTCGGCGGTGACGGGGTCTCCGAGGTCGAGGAACGCGCGGCCGGTCTCTGCCATGTGAGTCGGGCGAACCATCCAGTAGGCCCATGGCGGGTTTTCGTCTCCTTGGCGTGCACGTTCGTATTCGTGTTCTGCCTGCAGCAGGTGCCGGGCGGCTGCGGCGGAGTCGCCTTCGGCGGCGGCGGCTCGTACGCGCCAGGTGTCGATCATGGAGGCGACGAGGGGGGTGGTGCGGGTGCCGGCGATGTCGCGGGCTGTGGTGAGGAGGGCGCTGCCTTGGGTGGGGTTGCCGTCGTAGATGGTGGTGAGGGCGAGGTTGGAGAGCAGGTAGGCGCTGTGCGCGGGTTCTGGGGATTCTGCGGTGGCGCGCAGGGCGGTGTGCCAGGCGCGTTGGGCTGCGTGGTGGTGGCCGGAGTCGAAGTGGGCCCAGCCGAGGAAGCGTGCGTGTTCGGCGGCCAGGTGCAGGAGGTCGGTGCGGCGTTGTCCTGTGTGGCGTGAGTGGCGGAGCAGTCGTGTCACCATGCGCAGGTCGCTTTGTGCGGAGGTGATGCAGGAGGCGCCACCCATGGAGTCGTCGAGGTGCCAGAGGGCGGTCATACGTGCGTGGAGGGCGGTGGTGACTTCGACGCCGATGTAGCCGCCGGATTTTCCACATTCGATGGCTTGCTGTACGTGTCGGGTCCATCGGTCGGTCAGGTCCCTGAGGACGTCGTCGGGCAGAAGAGCCCCTTGGTTGGTGTGTGTCGGGGCGGCGGCCAGGTCGTCGAGAGCGGACAAGGTGACCTCCGGTGCGAATGGTGCCCAGGGGCTGGGGCCGGGCAGGGCGAGGTACAGCCAGTTGGGCCATCCTCTTGCTTTCACCTGCTCTGGGTCGACCCCATGAAGATCCGCGATGACCAGCTGCGCGGCGAGCTCGGGGATTGCGCCGGCTTCCCACCGGCAGATCTTCTCCCTGCGCCACACAATGGCGCCGTACCCGATGATCCGGGCGCGCACGGCGAGGGCGTTGGCGTACTGGGCGAGGGTGAGTCCGTAGGCCTGGCGGACGGCGGCGAGTAAGTGCCTCGGATGAGTGGTTCGCATTGGGCTGTACACCCCTTCGGGGACGTGCCTTGCTGACCTGGCCAGTATGGGTAAGTCCCGCCCTCTGAGGTCGAGTTGGGAGGAGAGAGGCAACACGGAGGCAACACCTCTGGGCCTTCCGCGCATGCGATTGGCGGTGTTGTCTGTGTGCAGGCCGAAGGGCACCGCGGGCCCGGGGCTGTGCACCGGATTCTGTAGTCAAGAAAGGGTGCGCCATGGAACTCGCCACTGAACTGGGCGAGACCGCGCAGTACGTGACTCCGGCAGTGAGCATGCTGGGCACTGCCTTGGTCACTCTGGGAGATGCCGGCTTCGACAAGGCCGACGACACCCAGTACTTCGAATGAGCAGGGTCAGGACTACCTGCTCGACACCCATCAGGTCCATCCAGGAGTGAGGACACTCATGCAGACCATCGACACCATCCCGGCAAGCGAGGACGTCGCCTACGGTGCGCCCGTCGTGAGCGAGCTGGGCACCGTCACGGAAGCGACGCTCGGCCACGCCGGCGCCAACAACCCGGACGACACCCAGTACTACTCCAACTGGTAACAGGCACGCCCGCGCCCTGGCCGCCCGCTCAGACGGGGGCCAGGGCGCCCCTGCGCCATCGCGGTACCGCGAAAGAACGGAGACAGGTGTGAGATACGTCGTCGGATCATTCGCCGCCGGCCAGTCGGCGGCCGCGGCGCAGTGTCGTCCGAGGGGAGGCGTCGAGGTGCCGCTCGAAGGCACGTCGTTGTGGGTGGTGGGCCACTCCTCTTCTGGCGTCCGCTGCAGTAGTCCCGCCCTCGGGGGAGTAGGCGAGGTAGCCGTCGTCGGTGAGTGCCTGGCAACGGCGGGTGAGCTGTGGGAGGCCCGTGACGCGGCCGAACGCGGCGACTGGGCCCGTACGGCTCAGCTGCCGGGTTCGTACCTGGGCGTGGTGCGCTCAGGCAGGACGGTGCGGGTGATGGGGGACCGGGCCGGTGTGCACGTCGTGTACTGGGTGCTGCGCGGTGACACTGTGCTGTGGTCCACATCCGCCGTCGTCCTGGCCTCCTGCGTGGGTGCGCGGCCCGACGTGGTGCGGCTTCTCGCCCCAGTGGCGGTTCACGGGATGGATCACCTCGGCACCCATTCCTACTTCGAGCACGTCCGCAGAGTGCCGCCGGGACGGGCTCTCGTCCTGGCTCCAGGGCGTTCCCCGGAGACAGAGGTCGTTCCCCGCCGCTACGCCGGCCTCGATCTTGCCGAGGGAGCCGAGGAACTTGCCGCGCATCTGGAAACCGCGGTGCGCCGGCGCGTCACCGGCCGGGCCGTCACCTCGGATTTGTCCGGCGGTATCGACAGCAGCGCCGTCACCAGCCTCGCCGCACAGCACACCAAGGTCCTGTCCGTCACCTACACCGACCGGTACCTGGCCGGACAGGACGACGACGTCTACGCCCGCCGTGTCGCCGAAGCATACCCGGAGAGCATCAGGCACGTCCGGATCGACGGAAGCGCGCAACGTGTGGAGCACTTCGGCCTGTTGAACGATCCGTCCTGCCTCCCGGTCACCGACGAGCCTTCTTTGAGCATGGGGCTCCTCGCGATCAAGGGGGCGCAGCTCGCCCCGGCCGTGGCGCACGGGTCCCGGCTGCATCTGACCGGCCGGGGCGGGGACAATGTGCTCGACTCGATCCCGCTTTCTCTTGTCGATCTGGCGCTCAGCGGCCGGCGTCGCGAAGCCTGGCGGGGCCTGTACGCGTTCGCCCGGGACCGGCGTGCACCGGTCCATGCTGTGGTTGCCCAGGCAGTCCGTACCGCACGTACACCGGGCCGGATGGCTCTCGCCCGCCTCGCCGCCGCCCTGGAAGGGCAGGGAAGGCGGGATGGTCACGCCTTTCTGCAGCCCGGTGAACTCCTGGCGTGGTGCGGGCCGCTCCCGTCGGCACAGTGGCTGACCGGTACAGGAAGGCGCGCCGTGGCGCAGCTCGTGGACGAGACCGCGGATTCGGCAGGCGAGAGTCTGCTGCTGCCGGGGGCGGAGCACGAACGGATCGGCCTGGAGCGCATGGGCCAGGAGCACTCCACCTACGATCAGATCAGCCGGCAGCGGTGGGGGCTGCCCGTCCACGCCCCGTACCTGGACGGGCCGGTCGTCGATGCTTGTCTCGCGGTGCCCGGCTGGCAGCGCTGGCGCCCGGGGGACTTCAAGCCGCTCGCGCGGGCAGCGCTGTCCTCGTCAGTACCCGACTTTGTTCTGCGGCGCCGGACGAAGACACCGATGACCGGCTCCGTCCACCGCGGGCTGCGGGCGAACGCTCCCGCTCTCCGCTCCCTGATCAGCGCATCACCGCTGACCCAGTCGGGCCTCGTCGACCCGGCCCGGGTCCTGTCCGCGCTCGACGGCGCCGCCCGCGGCGAGATGGCCCCTCTGGGCTCGCTGCACCAGTTCATCGTTACCACCCTGTGGCTGACCGCCACCCCGACCAGACGCGACACCTGGTGGGATGCCGCACCCACCCCCGCCCGGGAGGGTTCGTGAACCGGTCCCACGTGTACTGCGCCGTCACATCGCACGGCGCCGCGCTGCTGGATACGCGCCCGGGCCGCGGCCGGTGGCGGTTCCTCGACCCCATCGGCACCCGCCTGTGGGCCGACATCACCGCAGGCACACCGCAAGACACCGCCGTCGAAACGCTCGTCTCCCACTGGGCGGGGCGCGGCATCGACCCCGCTCAGGTCCGGACCGACCTGACCGCCCTCACCCAGGACCTGCACCGAGCCCGGCTTCTGTGCCCTGCCCACCGCACTCAGCCCCGCACCCCGCCCCAGGTCCGTTTCCCCGCGACCGCCCCGTCCGGGTTGTGTACCCGCCTCGCCGCGGGCACCGGTCTGGCCGCAGCCCTCGTCCTGCTGCGCTGCGCACCCCTGCGGTGCACCATCGCAGTCACACGCGCCGCCGCAAAGCTCCCCGGACGGCCTGCCGTTGCAGCCGAAGCCGATGCCGTACACGCGTCTGTACGGCGTGCCGCCCGGGCCTGGCCGGGCAGGGCAGCGTGCCTGGAAGAGTCGCTGGGGACCTTCCTCGCCGCCGCCCTCACCGGGCGGCGCACCCGCTGGGTGCTGGGCGCGTCCTTCCTCCCGCATGGCGCGCACGCGTGGATCGAAGCCGACGGCAGCGTCATCGGGCAGGCCCCCCAGGACCGCGTCTGGCCGTACGTACCCGTTCTGGAGGTGGAACACTCGAACTGAATTCGCCACCCCTCGCCACCCGCAACCACCCGTATGGGTGACGCGTTGCACCGGGTATGACAGACGCACTCCACCCAGAGATCACATCCCCGGCCACCGTAACCCCCACCCCCCGCACACGGAGACGATTCCGCGTACGGCACACCCGGAAGAAGTCCCAGGAGGCCACGGGCACGCTTCCGCGGTACACGGTGAGCGCCGAACGGCACGACGACGCCCTGTCCCACTCGGCGCTCACCATCGTGCGCCGCCTGCCCGGCCTCGCGGCAGCCGCCCTCCGGCTGGCCTGGGACGCCGACCGTCCCGCTCTGATCTGGCTGGCCGGCCTCCAGCTGGTCAGCGGCGCGCTGACCGCCATCGTCCTGTACGCCACCCGCGGCGCGTTCGGTCAGCTCTTCGCCGTGGGAAGCCTGACCGAACGCCTCCATCAGGCCTTACCATCCCTCGCCCTGCTCACCGCGGCCGCGATCACCCGGTCCCTGACCACCGCGAAATCCCTGACGATCACCACCCGCCTCGGCCCGAAAGTCGACGGCCGCGCCGAGCTCCAGTACCTCGACGCCGCGACACGCGTCCCCCTCGCCGCCTACGACGACCCGAAGTGGTGCGACCACAGCGAGGCCGCCAACCGGGCCTCCAAAGACGCCCACTTGATGATCGACGCGCTCACCGCCATCGCAGCAGCAGCGATCGGGATCCTCGCCGCCACCGGCCTCCTCGCCGCACTCCACCCCGCCCTGGTTCCCCTCCTGCTCCTGGCCGTTGTCCCCCGGGGCGCGGCCGCCATCCAGGCGGCGAAGGCCGCACACCAGGCCGAACGGCACACCCTGGCCGACCGGCGGCTGCGTCACACCCTCATGTACTACACCTCGGGCCGTCCGACCGCTCTTGACGTCCGCGCGGGCACCATGCGCACCTGGCTGCTGGCCGAGTTCGGCGACGTCACACGGCGTCTGGAGGACCACGCCGAACAGGTCGGGCGCAGGACCGCCCACTACCAGATCACCGGAGACGCGCTCGCCGGGGCGGCGATGCTGTTGGTCTACGCAGCGCTTATCGGCCTCGTCACCAGCGGCCATGTGCCCCTCGCCTCGGCCGGGACCGCCCTGATCGCCGTCACCTACAGCCGCACCCTGCTGACCGGCCTGGTCACCGGCATGCACACCACCTACAAGGTCGGGCTCTACCTCGGCGACTGGGCCGGCTTCCTCACCGACGCGCGCTCGCGGACCCCCCGGCCGGACACGACCGTCAGCGTGCCGGAGAACCCATCGGAAATCCGTGCCACCAACCTCACCTTCGCCTACCCCGGCTGCGCCGAACCGGTCCTGAGGGACGTCTCGGTCACCGTTCGCCGCGGCCAGGTCCTCGCCATCGTCGGGGCCAACGGCGCGGGCAAGTCGACCCTGGCGAAACTCCTCGCCGGCCTCTACACCCCCACCAAGGGAACTGTCGCCTGGGACGGCGTCAACCTGGCCACCGCCGACCCCGAGGCCGTTCACTCACGACTGGCCATGCTGCCCCAGGACATTGCCCGCTGGCAGACCTCCGCCCGCAACAACATCACCCTCGGCCAGGGCCCGATGGACGACAGCACCATTCAACAAGCCGCCGCCGCAGCCGGTGCGGATGCCCTCATCCGCGAACTCCCCGATGGCCTGGACACCTACCTCTCGCCCTCCCAATGGGGCGGCCGCGACCTGTCTCCCGGCCAATGGCAACGGCTCGCCGCAGCACGGGCCTTCTACCGCAACGCCCCCATCCTCATCTGCGACGAACCCACCTCCGCCCTCGACCCCCGTGCCGAAGAAGCGATGTACGACCGCATCCGCGCACTCGCCCACAGCCGCACCGTCATCCTCATCACCCACCGCCTCGGCTCCACCCGCAACGCCGACCACATCGTCGTTCTCGACAACGGACGCATCCGCGAACAGGGGACCCACAACGCACTCCTCGCCACCCCCGATTCCGAATACGCGGCAATGTGGACTAAACAAGCGGCAACCTACGCGAATTGATTCGCTTCAGCGCTGCCTGCGCTCCACGAACCCGGAGCAGGGCGAGCCGGAAGACAGTTCCGGCGACACGCTCGGGACTCCCCGGCGGACCGGCGTCCGTGGCGGCGCCCGGTTCGAGAACGGCGTCCTGGTCGAGCGCGACGAACTGGCGGCATGAGCACGCGTCCGAGTGCGGTGCCCCGGGTACGGCGTGCCGAGGAGGGTGAAGGAGGGTGGGATCGGGCGTCTACTCCGATCCCCGAGGCGTACCAGAGGGACCGTCCAGCCACCCCCCTTTGCCCCAGGCCGCCCATGGCAGACACTGCGGGCCGGAACCCGAGCGGGCGCCGCCCACCCTAACCCGCCCCGCTGACAAGGCCGCGGTCCCATCCACAGATCCTGACAGCGCGGCGTCCTCCGGGGTGGTGTCGGTGAGGTCTTCGTCGTCGACCCACAGCACAGGCGAGTCCAGGCCCTCGTCGCCGAGGACCAGAGCGTTCCCGGCATCCTCCCCGAAGACCTGCTCGACGATGTCGTCCAGGTCCCCTTCCAGACGCTGGACCGTCGCCGTGCCGAACAGCATGGCGATCATCATGGGCTGGTGCCGCGGCAGAACATGCGTCCACAGGCTCGGGAACCAGTCGTTGTGCAGGGACAGATACTCCCCCCGCAGGCAGGGGTGCCGGGGCGGGACCGGACGACATGACGCTCTCCGTTCGAGAAGGGGATCCTGTCCCGGCAACGACGACACCGCTTCCGGGTGCTGAACAGGACCTTCACGCTGGGTCGATCGGACTAGTGTCGTCGCATGACCCTCAACGCTGACGAGCGCGAACTGCTGCGCCGGATCTCCGAGGCCGACAGCCCTGTTGAGCCGTCCGACTACTTCCACAGCATCCACCCGCCGGACTTCCCCGCGTCCGCGGACGCGGACGATCCCCGCCGCGAGGCGTGGGTTGAGCTGCAGATGGGTCTTTACCGCGCCTACATCCGGCTGCGCGAGCTGGGCCTGGTGGAGGTGGTGCACCCGGCCAACGGCGGGCGGGGCGACCTCGTGGTGGTCACGGAGGCCAGCCGCGCCGCACTCGGGTAGCCCCTCTCCCGGGCGCCGTCCGGCCCGCCCCGGTGCTGCCGTCCGGCCGTCAACCGACGGCGCCCGGTGACGCCTGGAGGCGGTTGCCATGCGCCGAACCGGTGACAGCGGCGGCAGCGGAGCGCGGGCTGGCGTCATAGTGGCGGGACACATAGGTTCCAGGCGGCGGGAGCAGCGGCAATGGCGTTCGAAGCGGTCACTCTCGACATGGCCACCCTCGACTTTCCCACGGCCGCCGAGATCGCCGCCTTGCACGGCGCCCCTCTGCGCTCCTGGGTGGACACCGGGACCGAGGCGGTCGCCGGGATCGTGGACAAGCCCGCCGAGCGCGTCCGGGCCCGGCTCACCAAGACCGCAGGCGTCAAGGACCTTGGAGCGGCCGACGACGAGGACCTCCGCGAGTGCCTGCGGGTGCTGCGGACCTGGCTCAGCAACCCCGCCTCCTACACCCCGCCCGCCCCGAAGCCGAAGGTCCAGCGCCCGGAGGGCATCGGCCAGCTCCCCGTACCCCGCACCGTCAAGCAGGCCCACTCCGACACGACGTGCGGGCTGTGCGCCGACCCGGTCAAGACCGGCGAGCTCATCGGCCGGATGCGCGCGCCGAAGGACACGCGCCTGTTCGTCCCGATGGGCTGGTTGTGTGCTCACTGCCTGTACGAACGGCGCGAGAAGCCACGCCGCCGCGATGTCGTGTTGCGGATCTTCCACCACCTCTTCGCCAGCAGCGCCGTCGGCCTCAACGCCTACGAGTGCGACGTCCTGCACGCCTGGCTCACCGAGCCCCCGGCCGCAGCAGCCTTCCCCCTGTGGCAGAAGGATCCGCTCGACACCACCCTGGTACGGCTGGCAACCAGCGTCATGGAGAGCAAGGCAACGACGTGGATCGCCGTGCCTACCGCCCACACACACGATCACTGCCGTCCTCCTCGAAGTACCCGGGAGCTCCCCGGCGGAGGCAGAGCTGCGTGCGGTCGCGCAGCACTTGGACGAGTGGCAGACCAACCCGCACGGTGTTGAAATTCGCAGATACGGCACGGGGCCGCACTACCGGGCCCAGGTCCTCAAGGTGACAGGCCGCCCGACCATGCTCTCCGAACGCGGTGGCCCTTTCGACCTGCACCACACTCCGTCTCAGACCGCCGAACAGGCTGACGGCGACGACCGCACCTCAAACAGTGCCCAGGGTGCGAAGGTCGAGTTCCAGCAAAAGGAACCCGAGAAGGCCGAGGTTACAGAGTAGTGATGATCGGCAGGGCCCAGGGCGAGAGGAGGAGCTGCTGGATACCAGGGGCGAGCAGGTTCCTGGCCAGGACTGAGCCCAAGACCGGGCACGGCACAGACGATTCACGAACGCTCGGCTCCAGTCATCGGCTTCGTCGTCACCGAGCAGGACCACGTATTCCTCCTGCCCGCCCAGGGGCACCCTGTGGAAATCGCGGCCGCGATTGAGCACGCGGTGTGGCATCCGGGGAAGCCGACTCTGGTCGTCGGATTGCCGCCGAGTTCCAACGCCCCCCTCGTCGCCGCGGTGGACGCGCTGGTGGAAACGGGACCCCGTGCCATCCCGTGGGAACAGCTGACTGCCCTTGTTGGCCCGCACTCCACCGACTTCTACTGTTCCTACTGCCAGCCGCACGAAGCCGACGGCGCCGCGCACGGCCCCGATACCTCCAGCGACGGCTGAGACGTTGTTGCCACGCCCCACATTCGTGGGTGTTGAGGGGACGGGACTGGACATGGGCCGAGCAACTGGACACGGATCAGCTCGCCGGTGCACGCTGTGCGGCCGGTTGGTTCTATGGAGTTCGGTGATGTAGCGGTTGATCGAGGTGCGGGCCGTGGCAGTGCGCCGCCTTCCCGCACTGATCAGGCTGGGGGTACGCTCGGCCCCTACCGGGCTCTGCCCCTCGTATGAGACCGGCTCCGGCCACAACCACGTCGTGGGTGGGTGATGGTCTACGCGAGGCACTGTCCCGCGCCTACAGCCATGAAGACTCCCGCGCACTGGTCGCGTCCGCCGCGCAGACGATGGCGGGGAGGGCGTCGTGATCGCCGCTCTGCGCGAGTCCCGTGGCACCCCGTGCCCGGGGAGCGAACGAGGCTCGAACAAACTTGCCTGCCACCCCTTACACTTCCCAGTACGCCCTCTTCGGTGTGCCGAGGATAGTGGTAAGACGATGGCGGCCCCCCTCAATGACGCTGAGGGGGGCCGCCGTGCTTCATACGCAGTGGTCAGGTGCGCATCAGTGGTGGCTTCCTTTTTTAGAGCGCTCGGACTTCTGCGATGAAGCCGGCGAAGACATCGGGCGTGAACAGCAGCGCCGGACCGCTCGGGATCTTGGAGTCGCGGATGGCGATACCGGAGTGTGTACGGGTCACATCCGCGACCTCGACGCACGAGCCACCGGTGTCGTTGCTGTAGGAGGACTTGAACCATGCGGACTCTTCGGCCAGGTCAGGGGCCATGATGTTGGTGTTGATGGCTACTTCCACTCTCGTGCTAGTTGTTGTAGGAACCCGGCTGTGCGAGCCGGGGGCAGGGCGCTGTCGCGCATGGCGTCGAAGCGACGGATGTTCCGTTGAACTTCCTGGCGCTCGTCGGTGACGCTGATCGTGTTCGGCATGTCGACCTGCACGACAGGGTCGAGGGTCTCGGAGAAGTCCAGCAGTGCGAAGTTGGATTCCGAGCGGTAGGTCACGACGTCGTGGGGCAGGATCTGGATCGTGACATGTTCCAGCTCGCCCAGTTTCACGATCTCGTCGTACTGGCCGCGCATCACGTCGGGGCCCCCGACCATTCGCCGGACAGCGGTCTCGTCCATGATGACGCGTAGTTCCAGAGGATCTTCCGAGCGAGTGATCAGTTCCTTCCGCTCCAGACGGAGCCGGACGTTCTGCTCCACGTACTCACTCGTCGTCTCGTCGACAGGTTTGGCGATCTGGTACAGGGCCCGCGCGTAGCCCTCGGTCTGAAACAGACCGAAGACGAAGTTGGGCTGGAAGGCCCGCATCACCGTGGCGTCCTGCTCCAGGCCGCGGTACGTCGGCATCTTCGACGGCATGTACGCCTTGTACGGCGTCCACGGCTCCTTGCTCAGCGACTCCCGGTGCAACTGGAGCAGTGTCTCCAGATCCTCCCTGGGGAGGTCCGGATCGAGGTAGTCGATCAGGGACTGGAGATCACCCACCCGCGGCAGGTCGTTCTCTCCTATCTCCACCCGGGCGAGCTTCGTGTGGGAGAACCCGAGGGCCGAAGCCACCGCCAGGAGCGTCTCCCCCTTCTTCTCCCGGAGCGCCCGCAGCTCCTTGCCCAGCTCCCGACGCCGGAACGTCGCCCCGCGCTTCGCTGCCACTGTGTAACCCTCTCCCCAGTCCTGTCGGTGCTCAACGTGACCTCTGCCTGGTGCCGTTGCGGGTCCTGTCCCTGAGTGTGCCACCCCCTGTACCCCTTCAGACAACCCCTTGTGTGTGTTCTGGCAATTGCCAATCTTTGTTCTCTCGCGATTGCCCTTGCACAGTAAATCGCACATGCAGCACGGTAGTTACGCAAGCTGATCGTGAACGCCATCTGCGACAGCAGCCCTTGAGGGCTCGCGGCCCTCATTCACCTGTGCAGTCCGTACCCGAGCCTAGCCTCGGGGCAAGGGCTGCCAGCGCCCTCACCCACAACGGAGCCGAGGCCAGCGATGCGCCAGAGCGGGACCGCCCCCGATACCGGGGCTGACTGGATGGACCAGGAACGTGAGTGGAATCGGCAGTTCCACCCCGAGAAGTTCGTCATCTCGCCCGGCCCCTGGCCGCGGCTCACCGGGCTCCGGAACGAGCTCTTGCAGCGGGTAGTGGCCAGCGTTTGCTCCAGGGGCCGGCTCCCCCACGTCTGCCTCTACGCACTCGCGTTCCATGGCTGTGCACCGCGTGCGTCTCTCGACGCGGCCGCGGCGTACGCGGAAGAACGCTCCTGGCGGGTGCGGGACGGCCGAGCGTTCACCGACCCCTACCCGCCCGACCGCCTGCGGCATCGCCCCGGCTGGAATCGTGTGCTCGAGCAGATCCGTGGCGGGTACGCGGACGGTGTCGTGGTGATCACCACCGACGTCGTCACCACGGACCCGGACGAGTACGAGCAGGAACTCGCCCGGTTTCAAGCCGTGAGCGGGTTCATCGCCGTGACAGCTCCGGACGTGGCGGTGCGACGGTGATCACTCCCACGCCAGCTGAGCCGTACAGGGCCCCCCGCATCCCTCCGAGGCCACACCTCTTCGAGGTCGCGTTCCTGCCCGGCCCCGAACGCGTCGCCCAAATGCGGAGGCTGACTACCGCCTACCTGCGGTACTGGCAGGTGCCTGAGCCACTCCAGTCCGATATGGTCCTGGTCGTTTCCGAGCTGGTCACCAACGCGATCCAGCACGGGAAAGGGCAGGTTGGGCTCCGCATTAAGTCGACCGACACTCGGGCGCTGATCGAGGTCAGTGACGAGAACCCGGATCCCCCAAGGCTTCGGCTCGCAACCGATGATGAGGTGTCGGGCCGCGGCATGCTCATCGTAGATTCCCTGGCGCAGAGCTGGGGTGTCAGCAGAGACGGCATGACCACCTGGTGCAACCTCGCCACAGGGGGTTCGTGATGATTCTGCCGGCTCTTCCCGTTCGCCAGAGGATCTACGCCGAGGTTGAGCAGTGGACCCCGCCCCCGAATTCCGACGCGATCGCCCACGCTGCCGGACGCCTCCGTCTGGTGCAGCCGCTCGACGTGGCCCTGGACGACATCGGCGATGTCCTCACCGGTCAGCCTCCCCTGCCGGCGGAGCTCGGAGACCTTGCGCGTTGGCTGCACGGGGTCCTCGCCAGGCTGGCCAGTGGCCAGCATCGCCATCGCTGCCAGGACCACGGACTCGCACGTCCTCGAGCTTGTCCGCCGATCCGGCGCCCTGTGCGGCGCCGGGGAGCTGCAGGCCGACTACGACCGCGCCCTCGAGCACCTTCGGTAAATGGCCGCTGTCGCGCTCGCCTTTATGGAACGTCTGGCAGAGACCGGAACGATGAAGGAAGTCGCATGACCCCGCCCTTCCCCGCGCCGCCCCCGCCGTGCCGCCGCAGACCTGCGGCCCCCATCGACACTCGCACTTCCGAGAGGACGAGCAGCATGTGCCAGCATCACCCTCCCTGCCCCGGGCCCGACGCGCCGGACTACGAGCGCGCGAAGGTCACCGACCGGGTCTACGTGCAGGGCTGGGCCAGGCTGTGTAACGGTGCCATCCTCTTCGACGACTTCGGTGTCCTGCTGCCTGACGGTCACATCACCGAGTCGCGCCGCGTCGCCCTCGCAGGAGCGGCGGCATGACCAGCGCCACGACGATCAAGCAGCCGCGGCAGTTCCATTGGCGCGGTTTGCGCGTTCCGTACGTCGCCCTGTGGAGCAGCGAGAAGGAGCAACTGGCTCTCCTGGTCAGGACGGTGGGGGGTGAATGGAGAAATGAGCGCATCGGGTACACGGACGAGCTGCCCACCGACCGCAGGCAGGAAACCCTGTGGGTGCGGTACTCCGTCAGCCGCGGTTCCGGTACGCCGGACCTGGCCCTGATGCATCCGCTGCGCCAGCGCCAGGCGCTGGAGCGCATGCTGTGCCAAGTCTGTGGAAAGTCCACGTACGACGAGGCGTTCCGGCGCTGGGGCGAGCGCCACCTGTTCATCCGGCGCGACCCCGACAACCGCCCGATCAGCGACGGCGAACTGACGGCCACGCCCCCGGTGTGCGAGCCGTGCGCGATCGAGTCGGCCCGGTCGTGCCCGCACCTTCGCCGGGGGTACACCGCGGCCCTTGTGAAGTACGCGGAGCCCTGGGGCGTCTCCGGCTACCTCTACGACTCCGCTCTGGAGCGTTCCCCCTCCGTCACCTCAGTCCCGTACACCGACCCCCGCATCCGCTCTGTCCAGGCGCGCCGCGACATTGCGATGTTGCACGGTTGCACCACTATCCGCCTGGACGACCTCGCGACGATCGACGCGGCCTGAGTCCGCCTCCGAACCGAATCTGGTGAGCACCATCCGCATCACCCCCTGGCACATCGTCACCATCATCGCCACCGTCGCGGCGATCGTGACTGCGGCATCCGTAAAGCACACCTGACGAAAGGCGGTCCCCGGCGAAAATGCGATGTCTGCGGTGCGCTGACCCCCGCGAGCGCGAGAGGCTACGGCGCAGCACCCGTACATCATCATGAGGAGCACGTCATGAGCGTCTTGACGACCGATCACCCCGCTTGGACCGAGCTGGAGGGCGGTGGCCGTGCACGGGCCGTGTGTACCGGCACCGGGGTGTGGGCCGTGGCGTGGGACAGCGATGGTGTGCACCTGACCTGTGTGGACGGGTCGGAAGACGTGAAGCCGACCGTCGTCACGACCGACCCCGCACGGGTGCCCGCCGATGTCCCGGCTCAGCTCCGGGAGGGGCTGGACGGTCTCGGCGTCACACAGCGGCTGGCCAACCCGTGGCTTTGGGACGCGATCACCACGGCGGTCCTGCGGCAGGTCGTGCGGGCTGAGCAGGCCCGCAAGCTGTACCGGGCGTGGTGCTGGGGGTATGGCTCCCGGTACACCACCCCGTACGGGGAGCTCACTCTCGCGCCCTCGCCCGCCCAGGTCCTGGCCCCGACGGACGACGAGTTCGCAAACATCGGGGCCAAGTTCCATTCGACGGTGCTGCGGGCCGCCGCCGGCCTCTACGAGGCGAATGCCGCGCGGTGGCAGCACCTCGGCGCGCCGGAGCTCACGGCGGCGCTGGTGCGGGTTCCCCGCATCGGGCCGTGGACCGCTGCCGCGGCCGCCTCCGACTTCACCGGCGATTTCGCCGTCTACCCGCACGACGACCTCGCCGTGCGGACCTGGGCGGCGAAGATCGCCCCCACCTACCCGTGGCCGGACAAGAAGGACAAGTCGTTCGGCCCGATGTGGACCGGCTGGGCCGGTCCCGACCGTACTGCTCTGCACAGCTTGACCCTGTCCACGCTCACCTGGGGCTCCCATGCCCGCTGAGAAAGGGATGGACCGATGCAGCAGTTACCGCAGTTACCCCTGATCTCCGGTGCCGACCCGGCGCACCGGATCGATGCCTTGTTCGTGAACGCGCCGCTGCGTGACTACGACCTGCGGCCGCGGACCAACGACTACACGTTGCCGGTGCTGGGCATGGCGTACATCGCGAGTTTCGCAAAGTGCGCGGGGTTCAACGTCGTTGTGCTCGACGCGGAGGCGCACGGGCTCGGTATCGCGCAGACCGCGGACCTCGTCACCGCGGCCAGGCCGCGGTGGGCGGCGTTGAACCTCCTCGCTCCCACGTATGAGATGTCCGCGCGGATCGCGGCCCTCCTGGACCCCGGCATCGCGCTGATGGTCGGCGGGCACCATGCGAAGGCGATGCCGGACCGGGTCCTGGCCGACCCGCGCATGGCCAATCTGCGCGCTCTGGTCCTCGGTGAGGGAGAGCTGCGTGTCGCGGCGCTGCTGGAGGACGAACGGCGGCGCCGGGAACTGCCCGGGGTGCTGTGGCGTGACCCGCTGCTCGGCACCCGGGCCGCCGGCGTCCCGTCCGGCCGCCCGGACCCGCGCCTCCTCGGCCCGGACATCAACGCCCTGCCCTACGTGGATCGGAGTTTCCTGCCCCAGGACCCCTACCGGTCCGCGCCCACGGAGACGGACCGGCACCTGGCGGCGAGCCGCGGCACCACCCTGCTGAGGACGGCCGCGCGCGCCGGGCACGTGGAGGCGAACATCGTCGGCTCCCGGGGCTGCCCGTACAACTGCACCTTCTGCGGTGCCGCGGTGTCCGCGAACCCGGACCTGAGCATCCGGGTCCGTGACCCCGAGAACATCATCGGGGAACTCGACGAGCTGCACGACCGGTTCGGGGTGACCGCGTTCCGGTTTGTCGACGATCTGTTCCTCGGTGCGTCTCGCGTCATCAAGGCGCAGATGGAGGCGTTCACCCGGCACCGTGTAGGCGAGCGGTACGTGTGGGACGCCACCGGGCGCATCAACGTCCTGGACCGGCTCGACGACGCGGAGCTCGACCGGCTCGTGGCCAACGGGCTGCGGGAGGTCGCGCTCGGCGTCGAGTCCGGCAGCGACCGCATCCTGAAGGCGATGGACAAGCGGATCGACGCGGCGATGACCGAACGCGTCGCCCGCCGTCTCGTCGCGCACGGCATCGGCGTCAAGGGCTACTTCATCCTCGGGTTCCCCGGAGAGTCGCAGGACGACCTCGACGCGACCGTCCGCCATATCCGCGCCCTCTGGGACATCGCCGACCACGGTCCGGGCGACGTCCGGGCGAGCGTGTTCGAGTTCCGCCCCTACCCCGGCACCCCCGTCTGGCGGACGCTGATCGACGCCGGCCACTGCCCCGACGACCTCCTGGCGTACGGGGACGTCGACCTCACCCAGGACGGTGCCGACGAGTCCATGCGTCAGCGCGACGAGTTCAACTTCTCCGTCGGCATCCAGTTCGGCGCTGTCCCGCTGCACAAGGTCCGCTCCGCCCTCGCCGCGCTGACCCGCGAGCAGCACCAGCGCAACCACGGGGCGCAAGGGGCGGCGGCATGACCCGGCGCGGACGGTTCATCAGCATCGACGGCCCCAGTGGCGTCGGGAAGTCGACCACCATCAGGGCCCTGCACACCGAACTGACCCGCCGGGGCATCGCGGTGCACCAGACCGTGGAACCGACCAGCAGCGATCTCGGCCGCTTCATCCGCGGCCACTTCGCCGACGTCCGCGGGCACGCCCTGGCCTGCCTCGTGGCCGCGGACCGGTTCGAGCACGTCGACCACGAGATCGAGCCCCGGCTCGCCGCCGGGGGAACGGTGATCACCGACCGATACGTCGCCTCGACCCTCGTCATGCAGCGGCTCGACGGCGTGCCACTCCCGTATCTCCTCGCCCTGACCGGGCCCGTCCTGATGCCGGACCTCGCGGTCATCCTGACCGCGGACCCCGGCCTCATCGCCGAGCGGATAGCCGCGCGCGGGCCCACCAACCGGTTCCACCGCGACCCGACCGCTCCCGGCCGCGAAGTACCGCTGTACGAGGAAGCCGCCCGCGCCCTGCGGACGGCCGGTGTGCCGGTGCTTGTCGTGGACACCGGCACCGCCACACCGTCGGAAGTCGCGGCCGCGATCTCCGGCGCCGTTCCGGACCCGTCGACTACCTCACCACCATCAAAACCGACTATGAGCTAGGAATCATGACACAACGCGCACAACCGGTCATTGACCTCCACATCATCGTCCGCACGGGTGACAAGGTGCTGCTCTCCCAGCGCGGCGGCTCGTACGGCTACGGCCGCTGGCACCTTCCGTCCGGCAAGCTCGACCCGGGCGAACGTCTGACCGAAGGCGCCGCCCGCGAGCTGGCGGAGGAGACCGGCCTGTCCGTCGACCCCGACCATCTGAGCCTGGTGCACGTTGTGCACCACAAGCAGGACGCCGGGAGGATCGGGTTCTTCTTCCTGGCCACCCGGTGGGACGGAGAACCTGACAACCGGGAGCCGGACAAGTGCCTGGCCCTGGAATGGCACACCGTGCACGACCTCCCCGAGGACTTCATCGAGTACCCCCTGGAAGGGCTCCACGGGTACCTGAACGGCGAGAAGACGCTGACCGAGCACGGCTGGACCTGACCGAAAGGAGCGCGGGGCGGGTGGCTGAATACCGGGTGCCCGCCCCGCACGCGGCCCGGCTCATACCCTTCGCACCTGTCACCCAGCACACCCCGGTCACCCCGCCCGGCCGATGGCCGAGCTGCTGGCCCTCGCCTTCGCTCGGCGCGGCATCATGACCCGCCCCTGACGACAGCGCTGGATGCACGAAGCCGCCCGCGCCACGGACACAGACGCCCTCGCCCTCCAGACAGAACCCACTCCGGAAGGGACATTCACCCGATGACGCAGCAGGAACCCGCCCCAACCTCGCCAGCCCTGCCCCGCGCCTGGCTACCCCGCCAGGAGTGGGTCAAGACTCAGCCTCAGGCCCTCGTCGCCTCGTGTGTTCTGCTCCGCGACGAGCACAGCCGCCTTCTCATGTTGCGCTACTCCTCCACCGAACCGGGCTCAGGGAAGTGGTGGCTGCCCGGCGGCATGCTCGACCACGGCGAAGACCCTCTGGCCGCGGTACGGCGCGAGACGTATGAGGAAACCGGCATCACTCTGCGCGGTACCCCGACGCTGATCGGCTACGACCACCGTGCCGACGTCGGCGGCACCGGCCCCGTGGTCGACTTCTACTGGAACGGCGGCACCGTCGCTGACCCGATCCACCTGAGTGGTGAACACGACCGGTACGCCTTTTTCGACCTCAATGACCTCAAGGCAGTGCCCCTTTCCGCGGACACACAGACCCTGGCCGAGCTGTGCGAAGCTGCCGAGACGGGGGCCGTTGTCTGCCTGCGGGAAGGACGGCTCGCTGGATCCGCCTATTCGCCGTTCTAGTGCGTGATCAGCAAACGTTACCCAGGAGGAGCGTCGTCTGGTGCGTGCGATCGCAAGGCGGCCCGGAAGCCGTCATCCGCGCTGGGCTCGAAGATGTGCTGTACGCGCACACCGCGCGGCTCTAGCTGCTCAAGTACTCGCTCTCCATGGCGTACGCGATGCGGCAGGAGGCTGGTCTGCCATGTGGCTCCGCTCTCAGCGATCACTGGTGCGACACCGAGGGCATCACGCCCGGCGCTCGGCAATTGGCCGGTCAGGGCGCAGCCCTGGCCAGCAGTTCGGGTACGCCCTGCGCGGTGCTGAAGCCCCGGAAACGTGGGATGAGTCCATGAACGAGTTCCACACATCTGGGAGCGCCGATACGCTGCGCGAGTTCCAGGGATTCGGTCGCAACGGCGGCGGCGAGGTCGGGCTCGCCAAGGGCGAGATGGGTCTTGGCCCGGTACGCGAGGAAGACGCCGCGGGTCTTGTCGCGGCTCGGGGGCAGGAGGGCTTGGCCTTCCTTGATGAGTTGGTGGGCTCGGCGGGTTTCGCCCAGGTCGTTGAGGCTCTGACCCGAATCTACGGCGAGATCTGCCTCGGAGAGCCACGAACACCACCCGGGAATGGGGTCGCGGGTCGGTGTACTGAGAAGGTGCTCGGCCGCACTAAGGGCCCGAAGCGTGGCGCGCCGTTCGCCCTGCACTGCCAGGGAGCGGGCGAGACGAAGCTGGAGCAGCGACCGGGCGGCGGGGTGATAGGTGCGAGTGAGCGCGCGTTCCAGGATGCGGGCGGCCGTTCGAGGGTCATCGCGCCAGGAGGCTTGGTAGGCAAGGTCGCTGAGAAGAGCCGCACCCATGTCGTGGTCGCCGCTGGCGTGCGCGCTATGGAGACCGGCGATCCAGAATCGGCTGGCTTCGCCGTGGAGCCCGTGGTCGAAGCGGTGCCAGGCCACTGTCTGGGAGAGGCTTGCGGCCAGGGCGTGCAGTCGGATTCCAAGCGGCGGCGAGTACCGGCCGTCGGAGATCAGGTCGGTCACAGTTGTCAGATAGGCGTCAAGCAGCGGCCCGGTGTGTTGTCGCTGCTGAGTGGCCAGAGTCGCGAGCTGCGTGCTGGTTTGCTCCAGCAGAGCAACGAAGTCCTCATCAACGGCTTTGCCCCAGGCACGTTCGGTGGCCTCCGACCATGTGTCGGTGGCCCAGGCCCCGGCCAAGGTGACCAGGGCCGTGCCGGAGATCGCGGAAAGGACAGTACGGCGGGATCGGTCCATCGATGCTCTCAATGCTTCTCGCAGGGCTGGAAGGGTGCTGGCGGGAGCCAGTGGGATCACACCGGCGTCGGGCAGCCAGTTCGGCCACGCCTTCACGTCGACTTCCTCAAGGGGAACCCCGAACACCTCAGCGATGTACTCCTGGAATTCCCGGTCCGGTGTGATACCGGCGACTTCCCACTTGCGGACGCGCTGTTTATCTACACCAGACCGAAGGCCCCGGCGTTCAGCCGCGGCGCGGATTTCGCGGGCGAGGTCAGGACCAGTCATCCCGCGCGCGGTTCGGGCCAGTGCCAGGGGGTGGGTGTTCTCAGTCACACCGTCATCCAATCAGCAGCCTCTCCGCAGAACGTAGCTGCGAACCAGCCGGGACTACCGCCGGGACTACCGGCAACTCCTCCCGTGCTGCGATCAGTTGAGCGAAGCTCGTTCAGCCCGGCGAAGAACTTGCGCGCTGTCGGCAAGTATCCGGCGGTTCAACGTCGGGCCTGGATGGCGATCGCGCCCCCGGCGCCCTGGTGTCCGGTCAAGCAGGCGCAGCGGCTTCAGCCCGTCTGGGGCAGCGGCTGCCGCGTAGGGGGCGACGAGAGGCGCGGTTACCCGGGTCTGTGCGCCCGGCCGTAGTGGGACGTTTTCTGAAGGGAGATCAACATGCAGTCGGTGACGAACCCGGCGTTCTCGGTCGGACCTGCGCCCGGTGCACGGCTCGGCCTGCAGACGTGGCTGGTCACGCCGGGGGTCACGCCCCAGCGGTTCTCCATGTCCGTCGCGTCCGGTGCTGATGTGGCGCTGCTGGACCTGGAGGACTCGGTTCCTGCGGGGGCCAAGGACGGTGCTCGCGCGGACGTGCTTACCTTCCTCGAGTGCTTCGAGGGGCGGCCGACGGCTGGCGCCGGTCCATTGCTGGGGGTGCGTATCAACGCGGCGCAGTCGCTCCACGGTCTGAGGGACCTCGCCGCGATGGCCGAACGTGGTCTGTGGCCGGACCTGCTCCTGGTGCCCAAGGTCGAATCTTCGAGTGATGTCGAACTCGTGACGCAGGCTGCCGGCAGATGTGGCCCGCAGACGCAGATCTGGGCGCTGATCGAGTCGCCGCGGGCGATCATGAACCTGTCCGGCATTGTGCGCGCCCGGGGCCTGTCGGGGGTGCTGTTCGGGGCGGCCGACTACGCGGCTGCCACCGGGTGCCGGATCACGACCAGGGCCATGTGGTATCCGCGTAGCGTGCTTGCTGCCGCTGCGGCATCGGTGGGCCTTCCCGCCGTGGATTCCCCGTGCTTCTCGCTCGAAGCCCCGGACGCGCTGCGGCGGGAGGCGAGCGAGGCTGCCGAGCTCGGCTTCGTCGGCAAGGTCGCCATCCACCCTCGGCAGCTCCCGGTGATCAGGGAGGCGTTCGCTCCCAGCCAGAACGAGCTGGAGGCGGCATGCGCCGTGCTCGCGGCGGCCGAGACAGCGGACGGAGGCATCACCACGGCGGATGGCGCGATGGTGGGGCCGCCCCTGGTCGCGGCGGCGCGCGCCGTGGTCACTCGGGCCCGCGGCTCGTTCACCGCCCCGGCTGGGAAGGCAAGCTGATGACGGATGACCGTATCCCGCGCGGCTTCCGGCGCGTCGGAGTCAGTCAGGTCCGCGAGGTCGTCGGGCTGGGCCTCGACGAATTCGCCCCGGGTCTGGTCATCGAGCACCGGCCGGCGCGGACCGTGACCGAGACTGAGCACGTCCAGGTCCTCGCGCTGATGGGCAACGAGGCGCCCATTCACTCCGACGCCGAGTTCTGCCGCCGCACCGGGCACGAACGGGTCCTGGTGTGCGGCATGCTCACCCTCAACATCGTGCTGGGCATGACGGTGCGCTCCACCAGCGGCATGACCACCGGCAACATCGCCTTGGATGAGGTGCGCTTCGAGAAACCCGTGCACGTCGGCGACACCCTGCGTTCCCAGAGCACCGTGCTCGCCGCCCGCCGATCCTCGAGCCGCCCGGACCAGGGCATCGTCACCTGCCGCATCGAGGGGTTCAACCAGAACGACCAGCGGGTCGTCAGCTGCACCCGCACCTTCTTCGTCCCCGCGGCCCCCAACACCCTGCGCGACGCCACGAACTATTAGAAGGGAGCACCGATCCATGGAACTGACGTTCACCGAGGCCGACCCCGCCCTGTGGGAGGAGTACGACGCCCTTGCCCGACGTGCCTACGGCCAGGCCGTGCCCGACATCGCGCGCCTTGGCCGGCACGCCGACCGGCGGGTGGCGCTGCGCGGCGGCAGGGTCGTCGCCGGAGGCCTGGGCCTGCTGATCCCGCAGTGGTTCGGGGGCCGCCCGGTCCCCAGCGCGAGCATGGCGTGCGGCTGCGTCGCCCCGGAGGAACGGGGCGGCCGGCTCGCGGCCCGGCTGGCCGACGAGCGGCTGCGTGCGCTGCGGGAGCAGGGCGCGGTCCTTGCCACGCTGTGGACGGCGTCCAACGGCTACGTGCGCCGGATGGGCTGGGAAGCCCCGGCGCAGGTCTTCTCCTGGACGGTGCCGACCGACGCTCTGAAGGAGTCGAGGGCCGACACCATGGAGATCACTTTCGGTGACAGTGACGGGCTGGCGAAGCTGCGCGAGGAGCTGGCCGGGCGGTGGAACGGTCCATGGCAGCGGCCTGGCTGGTGGAGCGGCTGGCAGCAGGACCAGCACCCGGACCTGTCCACGTACGCGTTCGCCGCGCCGGGCGGGCCGACGAGCGGGGTGCTCGCAGTGGCCGTGAAGCGGCACCCGGACGACGGGCGGCAACTGGTCGTTCACGACTTCTGGGTAGCCGACCACCCGACTGCCGCCGCGATGCTCTCCTTCCTCGGCCGCCACCACAGCCGCATCCCCACCGTCGCGTTCGAGCGCACCGGCCTGCCGCCCGGCACACTGCTGCTGCACCGGCTCGGGAAAGGCAGCGCCGCTGCCGCCCGGGCCTGGCATCCCTGGATGCTGCGGGTCCTTGACCCGTGCCGCGCTGTGGAGCTGCGCGGCTGGCCCGAGGACGTCGACGCCGAGATCGTGCTGGACCTCGTTGCGGCAGACGGTTCCGGCGCCGACCGGTACACCCTGCGGATCGGCGGCGGCCAGGGGGAGCTCCGCCCCGGCGGCGGCACCGTCGACGTCACCTTGACGGCGGGGCAGTTCGCCGTCTGGTACGCCGGCGGGTACCGCGGTGCGGCGGCCGCCGCACTGGCCGGGCTGCGCGGAGAGCCGGCCACGATTGCCCGCCTGCTGGCCGCCACCGGCGACAGGGAGCCGTGGCTCGCCGACTACTTCTGACCCCGGTGCCTGCCGGGCCAATCGCACCGCAGACCGTTCCGCTTGTCGGACCTGCCGCGAAGGCAGGCCGTGTTGAACCAGAACGGGCCCATTGCGCGCATGCCCCGACCAGTTCTTCCCGCTTCCTGTTCGGAGACGTCCATCCCATGACCGAGAAGCCCTTCCCGCCCGAGCTGCGTGCCTGGGCCGCCGACTACCTGTCCGGCCTGGACACGATCGAGGACCGCTCCTGGCCCCGGAACAGCTCGCGGGTGTGGCGCGTGGCCGCCGGGCCGCGCTCCGCCTTCGTGAAGCTCAGCCCCAGCGAGCTTGACTACGACCGCGAGGTCGCCGGATACGCCTACACCAGGCGGGCCTTGACCGAACACCAGGCACCGCGCCTGCTGGCCGCCGACCCGCACCTGCGTGCGCTTCTGAGTTCGCCGCTGCCGGGCCAGGTCGTCCGGGATCTGCCACTGGACCTGGATGTCGAGCTGCGCCTGCACGAAAACGCCGGACGGCTGCTGCGCCTCTGGCACGACGCCTCGGACTCCGGGTCGGCCGCAGACCGCGCCGCCGTGCGCGCGGCGATGCAGGAGCAGGCCCGGGAGGCCGCCGACTGTTTGGAGGACACTGCGGCGCACCTGGCCGCGGACCGGATCGCGTTGGTCGAAGCCGCGTCGAAGAACCTGGTGGAACTGGCCGAGCACGTGCCGCTGGTATTCCGGCACGGCGACTATGCGACCCGGAACTGGCTGTACGACGCCAAGACCGGCCGTCATGGCCTGATCGACTTCGCGATGGCCCGGTACGGCGTCGCCGCCGAGGAGTTCGTGTGGCTGGGTGGCGCCGTCTGGCCCACGCGCCCCGACCTCAAGGACGCCTACTTCACCGGCTACGGCCGTCCGCTGACGCAGGGGGAGGAACAGCTGCTGCGGCTGCTGATTGTCCGGCTCGGTGTCTCCTACCTGCGCAACGGCCTGGTCCAGGGGCGCGGAGACCTCGTGGCGCGTGGTCACCTCATCCTTGACCGGATGGCCTCCCACCGCCTGTAGCCGATCACGCGCGGGGCCGGTGCCAGCCGCGGCGTCCACGCACCGTCGCCGGTCCCCACCCCCTAGCCCGCCCCGAAGCGACAGGAGTTGGTCATCACCTCATGTCCGACTTGCCCGGCGGTCATTGACCGCCGTGTGGAGCGGTGTCCCGGAGCATCTGCTCGCCGCATTTTCGCGTCAGCTGGGCTAGCCGCCTGGCACACCCTGGTCCTCGACGTCCCCGGGCCCGGTGTTCGTCAGGGCGACACCAGTGTCCAACCGGCGCGCGCACACCCTGGCATCTGAGGCGCACATCGCACCGATGGCCACCGCACTGACCCGGGGCCGCGCAAAGCAGGCCACTACGTGCACTTCCGAGCACCGCCCGGAGCAGGACAGCGAGTTTCCGGCCTGCGCAGCGCTGGCACCGCTTCCGCATCCTCACCTGATCCGCATCCTCTCGTTCGACCGGCCGCCGCTACGCGGCCGGTGCCTTCGTCCACGCCGATTCATAGGGAGAGCCATGTCTGAACCCGCCCGCCACAGAAGCACCCGAGGCACGGCGCCGCCCGATCCGGACCCGGTGGCCGTGCGGATGCCGATCAAGGATCTGGAGTCGCTGATGGCCGAGGTGTGTGCCGCCGCCGGCGTGTCGGAAGAGGAGTCCAGCCGGGTGGTGCGGCACTACCTGGCTGGGGAACTGCGAGGCAAGCCCTCGCACGGGGTCGCGAAGTTCGCCTTCGAGTCGCGGTTCTTCCCCGAGCGCCAGGCCCCGCCCGAGGTGGTCCGCGAGCGCGGCGTGTTCGCGGTCATCAACGCACACCGCGAGATCGGGCCGCTCAGCGCCGACTTCGCCGTCCGTGTGGCCGTGGAGCGGGCCAGGCTGTTCGGCGCGGGCATGGTCGGAATGATCAACACCCAGCGGTACGGGATTCTCGCCGACTGGAGTGAGGCGATCGCCCGGCGCGGACTGATCGGGATCGCCATGAACACCTCACGGGCCGAGGCCGTCGCGGCCGGCGGCCGCACCCCGGTGGTCGGCGTCAACCCCCTCTCCTTCGCCCTGCCGACCCTTGACGAGCCGCTCGGCGCGGACATGGGCACCACCCTGGCGCCGATGGGCGTGCTGTGGGAGCACCGGCGCTCCGGCCGGCCGCTGCCGCCCCGCTGCTTCGTCGACGCCGACGGCCAGCCCACCCGCGACCCTAACGACGCGGTCTGCGCCGTCGTGTTCGGCGACCACCGCGGCTTCGCCCTCTCCCTGCTCCTGCAGGCCCTGACCGGTTCCCTGTTCGGCTTCCCCATGGGCAGCGACGTGGACGGCACCTACACCACCGGCTACGCCTTCATTGCCCTCGACCCCGACTTCGTCGGCCCCGAGCGTACGGCCGCCGCCGCGAACACCCGCCTCGTCAAGCAGCTGCGCGCCGCGAGCACTGCCGACGGCGACACATGGCGCCTGCCGGGTGAACAGGCCCGGGTCCTCGCCGCCGCGGCCCGGGCGGCCGGCGTCGTCGAGATCCCCGCCCCGGTTCTGGCACGCCTGCGCGCCCGCGCCGCCGGCGACTTCACTTCCGACTGACAGCCACCTGGAGTCCACTATGCAGTTCCACTGGTTCCTGCCCACCGCCAGTGACGGCCGCACCCTGATGACCGGGATGCGAGGTACCCACGGCCCCGGCCACGACGGCGAGGCCGCGGACACCGGCTCCGACCGGCACCGCGCCCCCAACCTTCCATATATGACGCAGATCGCGCAGGCCGCCGAGCACATGGGCTTCGAGGCGATCCTCACCCCCGTCGGCACGTTCTGCGAGGACGCCTGGCTGACTTGTGCAGCCCTCGCCCAGGAAACCGAGCGCCTGAAGTTCCTGGTCGCGCTGCGCCCGGACGCGATATCCCCCACCCTGGCGGCCCAGATGGCCGCCACCTTCCAGCGCCACTGGCGGGGCCGCCTGCTGCTGAACGTGGTGACCGGCGGAGAGGCGGCCGAGCAGGCCCGCTTCGGCGACCACCTGGACAAGGCGCAGCGGTACGCGCGCACAGCCGAGTGGCTCACCGTGCTGCGCGGTGCCTGGTCCGGCGAACCGTTCGACTTCACCGGCGCGCACTACGACGTGCGCGGCGCCACCGTCTTCGCCCCGCCCGAACCGCTGCCCGGCGTGTACTTCGGCGGCTCGTCGCTGGAGGCCGGCCCGGTCGCGGCCCGCCACGCGGACACCTACCTCACCTGGGGCGAGCCGCCTGCCCAGGTCGCGGCCAAGATGGAGCGGATCCGTGCCCTGGCCGCGGCCGAGGGGCGCACCGTGCGGTTCGGTATCCGGTTCCACGTCGTCGCCCGCGACACCTCCGCGCAGGCGTGGGCCGCCGCCGAGCACCTCGTGGCCGGGATCGATCCGGCACAGGTCGAGCGGGTGCAGGCGACGCTCGCTGCCAGTCAGTCCACCGGGCAGGCCCGTATGAGCAGCCTGCACGCCGCCTACCGCGGCAGTGGCCGTACCGCGGACCTGGAGATCTACCCGAACGTGTGGGCCGGGGTGGGGCTGCTGCGCGGCGGTGCGGGCACCGCGCTGGTCGGCTCCCACCGAGAGGTCGCCGACCGGATCGCCGAGTACGCGGCCCTGGGCATCGAGGAGTTCATCCTGTCCGGGTTTCCACACCTGGAGGAGGCGTACCAGGTCGGCGAAGGCGTCCTTCCGCTGCTGGGCGCGGGCACGGCGGTGCGCCGGTGAGCGCCGTGAACGTGCTGGTGATCGGAGTCGGCCCGCACACCCGCCTCAACCACCTGCCCGCGCTCGCCGCCGCCCAGGACGCAGGCCTCGCAGGTACCCTCACAGGCGTCGACCTTCCCCACCTCGCCGGCACGTTGGTCGACTACGGCGCGCCCGGCAGGCTGCGGCGGATGCCGGTCATTGCGGTGGAGGCGTTCCCCGCCGCCCGCTCTACCCTGCCCCGCCGGGTGAGCGGCGTGCTGGACGATGTGGTGGCCCGCGAACAGGTCGGCGCGGTCGTCGTGGCGACCGAACCGTCCGTGCACCTGCCGTATGCGCTGTGGGCGATCGGGCGGGACCTGCCGGTGCTGCTGGACAAGCCGCTGACCACCCACCCGGGTGCGTCCACCGACCCGGCCGCCGCCAGGGCGATCGCCGACGACTTCGACACCCTCTTGGATGCCTACCGCCGAGCCTGTCAGCGTGATCCGCGGATGGTGGTCAGCGTGCTGAGCCAGCGCCGATGGCACCCGGCCTTCCGCACCATGCGGGAGCTGATCGCCGAGGTTGCCGAGGCCACGAACTGCCCGGTCACCTCGGTCCAGTCCAACCACGGCGACGGTCAGTGGCGGCTGCCGGACGAGCTCGTCGACCTGAGCTACCACGGCTTTGACCGCGGGTACGGAAAGGCTTCGCACTCCGGCTACCACCACTTCGACACCGTGCCCTGGCTGCTGGCCGCCGGCGAGCGCCCGGGCAAGGAGATCGACGAGATCGAAGTCCACGCGGCCTGCACCCGCCCCGCCGACAGCCTCGCCCAGCTCACCGTCGCCGACCATGAACGGCTCCTGCCCGGCTTCGCCGACCGCAACCCGTACTCCGCCGCCGACCTCGAACGGCTCACCACCGGCTTCGGGGAAGTCGACGTGTTCCTCAACGTGGCCTACCGCAGCCGCGGGCGGATGATGACGCTCGCCAGCAGCAACCTCGCGCACAGCACCTTCTCCCAGCGCGGCAACCTCCACCCGGTGACGAGCGGCCTCTACAAGGGCAACGGCCGTATCGGACAGGAAACGCACATCATCCAGCAAGGCCCCTTCCAGGCCCTGCACCTGCACGTCCTCCAGACCCTCCACGACAATCAGGGCATCGACCCGACGGCGCCGGGCGGCGCCGACCACATCGCCCTGCACGTCTTCCGCAACAACCAGTTGCGCCCCGACTGGGAGCGGCACCGCACCCTCGGCTTCGCCGACCTGAGCCAAGGCAACGGACCGGCTGCGGTGCTGCCGACCCAGCGCTCGGCCCGTACCCACGCCGTCACCGAGTTCCTCGCCTACCTCGCCGGCAGCATCCCCCGGACCGGGCTGACCTCCGATCTGGCCGACCACCGGCGCTCCGCCCGGCTGATGTCCGCGGCCTACCTGTCGATGGCCCACCGCTTCACCAGCGGCCACCCCGCCACCGCGGCACTCGACTTCCACCCCGCACCGGCCCTGGTCTCCGACCGAACCCTCGCCGCGATCGGAGCAGCACAATGACCGAGACCATATCCACCAGCAGGGCCACACTGGACCTGCACGCGCTCCTCGGCCCGCATCTTCAGCAGGTCCTCACCGCGTGCCAACCACACACCGGGACCGTCACCCGGATCGAGGCGTGCACCGGCGGCAACGTCAGCCACGTCGCCCGGATCCACGGCGAAAACGGCCAGGTCATCGTCAAGGTCCGCGGCCGCCGCTTTGCCCGGATCAAGCACATCAGCACCGATCCGGCGCTCATCGCCGTCGAACACCGGGCCCTGACGCTCTACCACCAAGCGCTGCCCGACCTGTTCCCGCAGATCCTCGCGTTCCTCCCCGACGCGTACGCCATGGTGATCACCGATGTGTTCCCCGACGGCCGTAGCTGGCGCGAACACCTGGACGAACGGCTGGCCACCGCCGAGGAGTGCGCGCGGCTCGGCTACGCACTCACCCGGATCCACCACGCCACCACCGGCCTGCCCCCGGTGAGAGAAGGCGACGGCGACGACCGCTTCCGCGAGGAGCACGCCTACGGCTACTGCCTGCGAACCGCCGGACACCCGGTGCTGAACGACGCCTGCCGCCGCCTGGATGCCCTGCCCGGACGACAGCTCGTCCTCGGCGACGTCTGTCCCAAGAACCTCAGCCTCGCCTCCGGTCGGGCCGCGTTCGTCGACCTCGACAACGTCCACCTGGGCTCCCCGCTGTACGACGTCGGCTACCTCCTCGCCCACATCGTGCTCCACCACCTGACCCGACCCGCGGCCCAGCACAAGGTCGCCACTGCGTTCCTCGACGCCTACACCCTCCCCGGCCCCGCCCGGCCGTGGCGCTCGGACGCACTGCTGGCCGCAGTCACCGCCGGGGTCATGCTGTACCGGCTGGAGGCCCGCGTCGTCCCCTACCCGCCCACTGCCCCGCCCGCGACCACCGATCGCTTCCGCCGCCAGATCCTGCACCTGCTGGACACCAGTCCGTTCACCGTCACCGACCTGCTGGACGCCGCCGCGCAGCGGGAGATGCCATGAGCACCCCCTTCGCCCCGGCCGCCGACCGCCACGACCGCGCCGCGCTCGCCGAACTACGCGCCCGCGGCATCCACGCGAACGACATCCAGTCCCTCGCCCGCGACCAGAGCCCGTTCGCCCGGCCCACCCGGTCCTGGGTCCAACACCTCGCCGGAGGCATCGACCTCACCGCCCGGCCGGTCGATCTCGGCAACGGATGCTTCACCAACGCCTACACCCTGGACGTCGACCTCGACCGGGCCGTGTGCCGCCCCGTCTCCTCTCCGGCCGGCTTCCACCTACGCGACCTCGTCGGCGGCAGCACGATCGCCGCGGTCAGCGGCGCGTTCTCCTTCATCTCCGACGACCCCGGCTACCAGCCCGCCGAGCCCTGCCTCGACCTCACCATCCGCGACGGCCGCACCGCCAGCCTCCCGACCGCCGACAAGCCCGCCTTCCTTCTCCACCACGGCCGCCCGACGGTACGCGCCCTGGCCTCCACCGGCACGCTCACCATCGCGGGCCACCCGCACACCTGGACCGGATCCAAGCACCAACACCAGTCCCGACCCGGCAAGTTCACCGTGTTCGGCGCCGCGAACTGCCGAATCCGCTACCGCGACGATCCCCGCACAGGATTTCAACGAGACGTGGACCCTGCCGCCAACATCACCCCCCGTCACCCCGACGCGCTCGACTGCATCATCACCGGCACCAGTGCAGGGCTGCGCATCGCCGCCCTGCACCGCGGCGGCGGTACCGACCTGTTCACCGGCGCCTTCATACTGCGCGCCCACCGGCCCTGGCCCACCCACCTCACCCTCGGCGCCCCGGTCCACGTCACCTCCCTCGACACCCTCAACACCGCCGACATCGGCGGCGCCCTCTCCCTCGGCCCCACCGCAGCCGACGCCGCCGTCGGCCACACCGACGCCTGGGACCAGAGCCTCGGCGCCTCCCCCTTCCGCCCCGGCGCCCGCTACGCCCGCACCCTGCTCACCCTGAACGACCGCCGGCTCACCCTGATCGTCCTCGACGGAGCACCCCTGACCCGCACCTTCCAGGGCGTCACCGCTGAGGAGACCGCCGACCTGTGTGTGAAGGCCGGCTTCGACCCAGCCACCGTGTTCCATCTCGACGGAGGCCAGACCTCCAAGATCGCCTACACCCGCGGCCGCCAGGCCGACGTCGTCGGCGGCCTCCACTACCTGCAATGGCCCCAGCACCCGCACCAGCCGTTCCGCTGGCGCGGCCTCGACGGCCGCCGGCTGCGCAGCGCCCTGGAAATCACCACCCTCGAGGAGCCCCGTTGAACCCGCCCTCCCGATCCGTCCTCATCGTGGTCGCGCATCCCGACGACGCCGAACTCGCGATGGGCATGCAACTGCTCGACCATGCCCGCGCAGGCGACCGGGTCCGTGTCCACTGCCTGACCACCGGACACCCCCGGGACGGCGACACGCGCCGCTCCGAGTGCCTGGCCGCCGCAAAGATCCTCGGGGTCACGGGCTACACCTTCTCCGCCATCCCCGACACCCGCTTCGTCGAGCACCGAGGCCGGATCAACGCCGACCTGTTCGCTGTCTTCACTCAGGACCGCCCCGACATCGTCTACACACACTTCCCCGACGACCAGCACCTCGACCACGCCGTCACCGGCGAGGAAACCACCACCGTCGCCCTCCGCGAAACCAACGACCTGATCTACTTCCGCTCCCCTTACAGCCGTAACTTCGAGCCCAACCGATTCTTCACCGGCACTCCCGACCTCCTCGCCGCGAAGGAAGCCGCCTTGCGCTGCTTCACCTCCCAACAGCAGCTCGACATGGGCCTCTTCCGTACCCTGACCGCGATCGCCTACCGCCAGCACATGCACCACCGCATCGTCGAGCGCCTCCCCGACAACGCCCACGGCGCCGAAATGTTCCGAACTGCCCGTCAGATCATCCACGCCACGGCCAGCCCGTAGCCGCCACTCTGCACAAGACGTCGCAACGAGGACACTCGGCCCGAGCAAGACCGGGAAAGGCCGCCGTGAGCAACCACCTCGAACAGGGGCAAGCCCCGGCCCTCTCCCCACTCAGCAAGCCGCTCGGAACCGGCCGCTGCCGAACACCCTCCCCCTTCCGGCCCCACAGGAATCGGCAACAGACCAATACGGCCAGCCGCCTGACGCCGCGTCCTGCACGCCGACCACGCCCCGGCCTCCAGCCTCCACCACGCCCAGCCCACTGGCACTGCCGTCGGCGGCGCCAGCGCGCCTCGCGCCCTACCGGGCAGCAGAACCTCCCATCCACGCCCACAGCAAAGGCAGTCCTCCGAACCACTGGCGCACCCACCCCCGGGGCGAAATGCCCACTTACCACGATCGGAGAAACAACATGACCAGCGCCGACACCCAACTCAACGAACCATCGGCGCGTTGATGGCAGACGAGAAGTACGGCGCCTCTCGCCACGCCGGAGCAGGCCCTCGAGCTGTTCAACTGGGGCCTCTCGGACGCGTTTCAGCTCTACGCCGTCCACAGAGTCCGCCGCAGCCTCGGCCTTCCCCGGGCCGTCGCCCCAATCACCTGGTAGCTGCCCGTCCCGGCGTTTTCGGCCAACGCCACCTCCATGCCCCACGCTTGCAGGCCTTGAAAACGGTGCACTTGGGCGTCGTCCCACGTGTCCATTCCTGGGGTTCACAGTTCGGCTGAAACACACACGTTCGAAACCCAGGCTGGCTCGTTGAGTCTTCTGCCCCCTGGCCGCGACTGACAAGGGAGACCCATTTGACCTCGGCCAAGAATGAAGATCCGAACGCAGGACCATCTGAGAGAACCACATCAGACGAAAAAGACAGCGCCCCGGAAGAGGAGTTCCTCTTCCGGGACGAGTCCCGGCTCCAGGCCGGTACGCAGTTGACGACCGGCACGATGGCGCGGCGGTTGCCCGCGCTCGTGGGGCGGTCGCTGGGGATGGCGTGGCGGGTGGACCGGGGCGCGACGGCCGGGCTGCTGGCGTGCCAGTTCGGAACGGGGGTACTCGCGGCGCTGGGGCTGTTCGCGGTCACGGGGACTATCAGCGCGCTCGTCGCGTCGGGTGACATCACCGAACGCCTGTGGGTGGCGGCTCCGCAGTTGGCGGTCATTGCCGCGGCGGCCGGTCTGCGTGCGCTGCTGGGGATCGCGGTGACGTGGCTGACTGGTCGGCTGCGCCCCGTGCTGGCCCGGGCGGCGGAGGTCACTATGATCGAGGCGGCGCTCGGCGCCGAACTCGCGGCGAACAACCGGCCGGGCTACAACGACTCAAGAGACGCCGGCGGTGCGGTGGTCGTGGTCATGCGGGGTGGGTCCGTGAGGGCCTCGTCCGCTCCTGAAGGCACTCCTCAGAGGCCGACCCATCCCTCGTCCGGACGAGGGATGGGTCGGCCTCTGAGGAGTCGTCTGTCGGCGCCGTGGCGCGGTACTGGCAGCAGGCTCGTTGTGCGGGGGCCTGGTTGGTTGTCAGCAGCTGGTCATACCGCGCCACCACTGTTCCACCAGGACAAGCGCTTCTTCGACGCTGCAGAGTCCGGCTGCGTAGTCGAGCTCGAGCTTGATTCCCTTGTCGGCGAGGTCCAGTGGTGTGTAGTTCACGGCAGGCGTAAGAGAGGCACGGAACCAGTCACTGACGCTGGGTACGGTGTCCAGCGTGGCTATGGCCTCGCACGATGCGGTGAACGAGACCAGGCGATCCTGCGTCTGGCGGTTGAATCTCTCCGCCCAGAAGTCCGTCTCTTCGTCGATCGCGCCGGTCTTCCGCAGGCGCTCGAAGGCATCCTCGGCCCGGTGAATGACCTTCGCCACCTCCCGGTCACTGAACCCCATGCTCGTGAGACGGTCGAGAAGCTCGCTGGGAGGGGTGGACTCCAGCTCTCGGCGCCGCGCATCGTAGATGCTGCGGAGCGGATGGGGCGCGGACGGTGCTTGTTGCGTGGTGTGTGCGCTCTCGTACATGGCTGTACATCTCCCGAAGCTGTCGTACATGTCGTGCAGGTGTTCCTGCTACCTGTGTGAGGGCCGGGACAGGAGGTTCGGAGGGGCCTGTCTGCTCTGGGCCGCAACTACGGCTGGCGGAGATTGACGATGAGATCCCGGTGGCCGTTGCAGATGAAGGACTCCAGGGGCAGGGGCCCGGTGGCGGGGTCGGCGAAAGCCAGGCCGGGGAACCGGGCGAACAGGGCGCTGAGAGCGATGTGCGCTTCCATGCGGGCGAGTTGTGCGCCGAGGCAGTAGTGAACGCCATGTCCGAAGGAGGTGTGGTCGGACCGGGTGGCGCGGGTGACGTCGAAGACGTGAGGAGCGCGGTGGATGAGGGGGTCGCGACCGACTGCGGCGAGATTGATGACGATCGCGTCGCCTCGAGGGATGGTGACGCCTGTCGCCTCGTCGTGGATCTCCTCCACCGCGTAGCGGAGCGGCACGTTCGCGCCGGGGGGCTGGTGGCGCAGGGTTTCCTCCACGGCGTCTTCCCACGAGGCCTGTCCGGAGAGGACTTTTTTGAGCTGGGCCGGGTGCTGGAGGAGGTTGGTGACGCCCTGGTCCAGCAGATCGACCGTGGTCTCGTGCCCGGCGCCGGTGATCAGCATGAGGCTGTCGAGCAGTTCCTGGTGTGAGAGCTGGTCGGGCATGGCGTCATGAAGCTGGACGAGCTGGCTGGTGAGGTCATCGCCGGGGCGCGCTCGTTTTGCGCCGATCAGTTCGTTGAGCAGTGCGTAGTACGCACGTGCGTTCTCGGCCGCCTCGGCTTCCGAGCGGTGGGTACTCATGCCGGCTTCGACGTGGCGGCGCAGCTCGTCGGTCATGTCCTCGGGCAGTCCGAGGATGATGTTGATGACCGAGAGGGGGAGCCGCCAGGCGAATTGTTTGCGCAGATCGACGGGGCCGGGGGCGTGCTTTTCCAGCTCGTCGAGGAGGTCGCTGGTGATGTGTTCGATGGCCGGGGTGAGTGCGCGGATCCGGCGGGTGGTGAAGAAGGGGGCGAGAACGCGGCGGAGCCGGTGGTGCTCGGCGCCGTAGGTTGCGATTGCGTTGCGGGTGTCCACCCATATGCGCAGGGGCCAGTTGGCGCGTATCTCACTGGTCTGGTAGGCGGGCCAGTGGAGTCGGGCGTCCTTTGACACCCGTGGGTCGAGCATGAGGCGCCGTGCTAGCCCTTGATCTGTGACGACCCAGGCGGGCACTGACCCGGGGAGCAGTGCGAGCGTTGCAGGCCCCCTGCTTCTGAGGCGCCTGTTCTCCTCGTGGATGTCGGGCGCCAGGGGGTCAAGGGTGATGGGGCACCGGGAGGCGGTAGCGCTGTCCTGGGTGTGCATGGTCTCGCTCTCGTGAGGAACGGGGTTGCGGGAGGCACGCCGCTGTCCGCTTCGCACGCGATGTGCGTTCGGCCGCTGAGGTCCTGTCTCAGTGACAGGTAGGCGCCGCAGCATGCCCCCCGCCTGACATCAGATTGCGCAATGCAAATCTGATGCCGATCCCCTCAGGCAGGCCAACGTTGCTAGCTGCAGATTCGTACCGGAATCACTGGCCGTCGAACGTAGCGCGGGACGCTCAATTTGAGTACCCCTGATTTCTGACGGTTCGTTATTCAGGGCGGGTGGTCGGTTTAATTTTGGTGCGGCCGGGTTTGGATTCCTGACGCATTTGATCAAGGCGTTGGCTCCGAATGCGGCTTGGTCGCGGGCAAGTTGAGCCCCCCGACCCTACTCAGCCGGTCAGGAGCGAAGTCGAGGCCGGGAAGCAGGCCCGGGACCGCTATGCCGGGGAGAATCAGCTGCCACAGGGTGGAGACCCTGCGCGGGAGCGACTCGCGGTCATCGATCGCCTGCGAGGTCAGCTGGATGCCGATGAACGACCCGACGATGGTCTCCGCCGCCTCACGCGGCGTCACGTTGGGCAGCATCTGTTCGCGATCGCGCGCCTGTGTGAGGAGGTTCACCCCATGCTCTGCCCATGCGTTGAAGGTGCTCTGGCCGTCGATCTCGGGCGGCAGGCCGCCGTCGGTGGAAAGCCGTGCGCCAGCCCTGGCCAGCGGGTCGGTCTGCAACAGGTAGACGAAGCCGAAGGAGGTGTCGATCGCCTCCTGGACCTTCGAGCTCTGCGGGGGCAGGGTGCTCATGGGCACCTGACGCTCCAGGATCACCCTGGCGAGGTCCAATTTGGACTCGAAATGGTGATACAGGGCACCCTTTGTTACGCCCTCTCCTGATTTCGCCCTTTCCATGATCATCGAGAGCGTGGCGGCCGCATATCCGTACTGGTCGAACACTTCACCCGCAGCCTCCAGGATCGCCCGCTCGGTACGGATCGACCGCTCCTGTCGTGCCCGACGCCTTGGTGCGCTGTCTGTCATCAACGTTCCTTTCGAAAGGGAGATGATGCTGTCGATGGCTGGAACATATTGCAATACCAACTGCTCGCCCCGTAATGTATGCGGCATCGGCATCTGGCATGTGCCAGGATGCTTATACAGGGCGCATGCCCGGTAATTTCACTGCGTAAGGGGGCGCGGGCGTGCTGATTTTTGGTTGCGGAAACGCGCCTGGCGAGTACTCGGACTGTGACCACGAAGCAAATTTGCGCACGCGTAGTCAGTTTGGAGATGGCCCCCTTCGCGTCGAAGGTGCCGAAGCCGCCTCCGGGGTGGCAGCTCAGCCCGCGCGCACTCAGCCGGCGGCCGCGAGTGCGTGGTCCCCGCGCAACTGGCTGGGACATCAGGCCCATTTTGCCGCGTTATAGCCGATTCCACACCAGGAAGCCTTGGCGGGCCGGAGAACAACGACCAGGCGCCTCAGCGCCCTGCGAACGCGCACGACGGATCCTGGACGGCATCCATCGCACCGCCAACCACCCCTGGAGTACGGAGCACTCGGGGTTGATGGCGTACGAATGAGGCCGGCCAGCGGGCCGGGTGGAGGAATCATGGGCCTCTGGTCGTTATGGGAGCTGCCATTTCCGAGGCCAGCGGACCGTCCGCAGCTCTTCGCCTTGCGCACGAGTGCCCGGAGACAGCGCCGGGCACTGCGGCAGGAGACCAAGGACATCGTCGAGTCGATGCCCGTGCCCACCCCCTTCGACCTCGGCAGGTTCATCGCCAACATCGAGGCTGCCCGCGGGCGCCGCATCCACCTGGTGGAGATCCCCGACGCTCTGCTCGGACTCTTCGGCGTCTGCGGCCTGTGGATCAAGCACCGGACCCAGCCGTTCGACTTCATCTTCCACGCCGAGCGGAGGGACACCTTCCACGGCCAGCAGATCATCTTCCACGAGCTCGTGCACCTCTGGGTCGACGACGCGGACGGCGTCACCGACGGAGAGCTGGACGACCTACGGGGCGGACTGCTCCTGGAAATGGTCGAGCGGCTCATCACGAACGGCCAGATCGCTGCCCGACGCGACTACGACAGCCACAGAGAGATCCGCACCGAGGCAGCCGCCTCCCGCCTCCACGAACTCGCCGAGTCCGCCGAGTTCATCGACGACACCCCTGCCCGCCGACTCGCCGAGGACTTCACCTACCCCCTTGGCGGCCCCCACAGCTCACGGGACGACCATGCCTGACGTAATAGCATTCACCATTGCCGCGCTCCTGCTGGTGCAAGCCCTTCTGAGGGCCCCCTCCGCAATGAAAGGACGAACCCGCACAAGATCCCTGTGGGGCGCCTTCGCCGCACTCTCCGCATCCTGGCTCACGCGCACCACCCCCGGCCGCGACTTCCTCAACGACCTTGGCGTCCCTGACCTGGCCTACCTGGTCAAGCACGTGCTCGCCATCATCGGAATCTGTGTCCTGCTGCGCTACGTCACCGCGGTCTACAGCACCACGACTCCCTCCGCGGACGTCCCCCGGACCGTGCGGATCTCCAGCCTCGTCCACCGCATCGCCACCCGTGCCTCACTCGCCACGGTCCTCATCATGGCCCTCGTCTTCTTCTTCATGCTCGACGATGTCGTCGTCGACTCCCCCCACTTCGTGGTCCGGCACGCCAGCGACCCGGGACTCGCCATCTACATGGGCCTCTTCTACGCCTACACCGCCGCAGCCGCCACAGTGTGCGCGGCCCAGTGGGGCGGCGCGGTGAAGCAGATCCCCCGGCGCGCCGTGAAATTCGGCATGGGAATGATGGCCGTGGCCATGATGCTCGCCGTCGTGTACGCACTGCTGCGCATCGCCTACATCGTCCTGATCACCGTCAGGCCGTTGTCGGAGGACTTCTCGCTCGCTCAGGAGGCGGTAACCGATGCGGTGCTCTACGCGACCTTCCTGCTGTGGGGGTTCGGCGCGGTCGCACCGGCCTGGCAGGCAGCGCGCGAGCGATACCGAACGATGACTCACCTAGTGGCCATTCACCCGCTCTGGCGTGAGATGGCGATGACAGCCCCTCACCGCATTCGCCAGCGGCCCAGGGCCTTCCTGGCGCGCCTGGCCGGCATGGGGCAGGTCAACAAGCTCCGCGACCTGCTCAGCTACTACGACGAGACTCCGGCCGCCCGCCTGCAGCGCTTCGTCACAGAAATCCGGGACGTCATGCTGGAGCTGAGCCGGCACGCTCCCCCGGAACTGGCAGAGCACTCCCTGGAGCATGCCAGGAACAGCACCTCCGACGGGGACGCGCAGATCAAGGGCGAAGCGCTCTGGATCCGGGCCGCGCAGGCCGCCTACGCGACCCTCCCCGAGGGGCCGTCAGCGCCGCTCCCCTTCGCCGCAGGCACGAACCTCGCCACCGAAGTGCCCCACTTCCGCGCGGTGGCACAGGCCTACCGCCGGATCACGGAACGCGAAGGGTGGCAGATCCTCAACGGCCTCTCTTCCACCTCCGCGCCAGCCTCGTCCTGAACCGAACGAACCTCACTGGAGCATCACCAACATGGAAACGACCGGATCCCGCCCGGGTGTGTCCGCAGGCGCCGTCATCCGTGACGAGCAGGGACGGGTACTGATCGTCGACCCTGTCGACAAGCCCTACTGGAACCTCCCCGGGGGACATGTGGAAGAGGGAGAGGAACCGCACGAGGCATGCGGTCGGGAGGTTCGTGAGGAGCTTGGTCTCAACTTGCCGATCGGCCGGCTGCTCGTGCACGCAGCAGTGCCGGCACCGGGGCACACGCACGAGTACTTCGTCTTCGACGGCGGGGTGATCTCCGCAGGCCAGCAAGCCTCCATCCAGCTGCAGGAGAGCGAGCTGAGGGGCTTCCGCTTCGCTGCGCCTGGAGACATCACCGAGAAGGAGATTCCTCCGGCTGCCCGCGGCATGTGGGAAGCGGCGCTGGTCGCCCTGCGCGAGGGCCGCACCATCGACGTCGGGCTGTGATGAGCAGCCCGGCGGGCCGGCTACCTGTCCCCGGGAGCCGGTCCGTCGGGCTGCTGCTGCTCGACGATGGTACTGAGCGACTTGCTGATGAAGTCCAGCCACTGAGTGTCGAGGGGGCCGTCTGCGGACCCTCGGGCTGCCATGACGCCGAGCTGGACCGTGCGGATGCCCGCGACGATCCGGGCAGCCTCTTCAGGGTTGTCGCTGGTGAAGAACACCACCGGGGCGTCCATGGCAGCGGCCAGGGCCTCAAGGACCGCCTTGTCCTCGGTCGCTTCCGTTCCCGTGCGCAGAGCGCGCACCAGTTCCTCGCTGAGGACGGACCGGTCTGTCTTCATATTGCCGCGGCCGGCCAGCTCGGCGTCGCTCGGGTGCTCACCCACGGCGTACGTCTGCTCAAGCAGGTAGGTGATCTTCTCGGACAGAGTCTGCGGAGTGCCAGGGCCGATGGCGCGCGGCGCGCGGCTTCTGCGTACGTCCGGCACCGGATTCCCGAAGGACCGCTCCTGAGCCGCCTTGAGTTCTTCAACGGTGACGCCGTACCGCTCGGCCAGGGGCTCCAGGAAGTTCGGGCTGAGCCTGCGCATCCCCTTCTCGGCGGCACGCACCGGCATGGCCGACTTTGTTCCGGTGATCTCGGCCGTTTCCTTCTGCTGGATACCGGCATCGCATCGCAGGTCCCGCAGGTCCGGCAGCCCGTACCGGGGAGCGAGTTCGTCCAGTGAGAGGCCGACCAGCTCGGCCATGGCTGGCAGTTTCTCCGCAGGCGGCTTGTTGTCCCCCGTTTCGTAGCGAGAGACCTGATTCGTATTGACCTGGAGGGCCTTCGCGACCTGCGGCTGCTTCAGGTCCCTGCGTCGACGCGCCGCATGGAACCCCTCTGGGTCAAAGACACGTTCAGGCATGCAAAGACTCCAGTAGCGGACGTGGGCGGGCAGAGAACACTTGTAAGACTCTTGATCGGATCGCCGGAAGAGGATAACTTCCGACAAGTGATTCGGCGTGAGATCCGTGTGGGATCTTATGCCCAACTTGTCGTCCCTCGAAAGGCCCGTCTCGCGAGAGACGGGTCCACCGGACCCGGCCACGACGTGGCCTCGACAACCTGAACTGGCCGGGTCCGGTCGGCATCCCCGATACGGAGATCTGGATGAGTTTCGCATCATCGCGGCCCCGTCCGCACCCACGCCTCAGTTTTCGGCATCCTGTCGCGCCTGGCGCGGCGGTGACGCTGGGCGCAGCCGCCCGAATCACGTCCGCCAGAACGGAACCGAGGAGAAGCAGGACGCGGTGAGCGTCTTGGCCGAGCGACTGGCCGATGGGCCCCTCCCTACTCGTCGATCGCCGCGGCCAAGAGTTCCACCACCGGCAGGTATGGCGAAGCCGGATTTTCGCGAGAACTCGATCGGACCATCGGCGAGCGCGAATCTGAGCACGTCAGACCTGATCCAGAGAAGAGGAGCTCGCTCATGGCCTACCAGCCCCCGGCCAAGGGCCGTCCGTTCATCGCGTACGAGAAGAAGGCGCGTGCTGCCGCTGGCCCGGACGGCCAGACCGTCCGCGCCCGCCCGAGTGTGTACGTCCGGGAGCACGTCGGCGTGAAGGTCAGCGCGTACAAGGTGAAGACGAAAGCGACCGACGACGGACCCTTCAAGACCGGCCGCGTCACCTTCGATGCCGAATCGGTCGGCCTGGAGCATGACTTCCACGGGTCGGTCCAGGCCAACTCCAAGGCAGCGGAGCTGCTGGCTGAGGCGTTCAAGAACGACCTGCCGGTCACCGTCGCCATCGAGACGACCCGCCGGTACAAGCAGAACGACAGCGGGGAGCTGATCAGCCCGCTCACGCCCATTCACGAGCTGCGCGGCATCGTCGGCGACTCGACCCGGGCGAACGCGGAGATCACCAACCGCAACTGCCGCAACCTCGTGGTCGCAGTCAACGGGGTGTTCACCGACGAGCTGGTCTCCGACCCGGAGGAGTGGGAGTCGCTGCGGGAGAACCGTGACGGCAGTCTCGCCCCCGACGGTTACGCCGTCTTCGGCGGCGCGATCATCCCCGCCGCCAATGCCTCGTCCAGCAGCGTCGACGTGAGCGGGCAGATACGGAACGAGCTGAAGAGGTTCTTCGGCTCCTCCTCCGCTGCCCCGGCCGCCGCCGCCAGCGCGCGCCCGGGCCGCCCGGCGCAGCGGGCTGCCCACGCGGCCGAGGCCAAGCCGTGGGAGGACTGGAACACCGACGGCAGGTTCAACCACGGCTCCTACCTCGCCGCCGCCATCCGGGAGACGTACGCGCAGGCGCACCAGATGATCGCTTCGGCGGGCGTCGACCCTGACACCGATCCGGCCGTGGTCGGTACCCTCGCTGAACTGATCCTGGGGATGGCCGACCGTATCCAGCTCGGTGTCTACCGCAAGACCGACGGCAGCGCCATCCGGTCCGACCGCTCCCACCACGAGGCCCGTGCGTGGATCGACTTCGTCGTCAGCCACCAGCCCGCACTCGCCTACACCGCCGAGATGACCGACCCGATCAGCGCGGAGGCGGTCCTCGCCCGCAACGCGTGGGCCAGCAAGGTCATTGCCACCGCGGAACCGCTGATGGACACGGTGGCCCGCGTCGCCGAGACCGACCGCGCCGTGGGCCCGGACGGTATCCCGGTCGTGCACCCGGTGGCCCGAAGTGACGCCTTCGCCCGCTTCAAGATCCTCATGGCCCACAAGGACGTCGGCCTCGCGGGCTGGCCCGACCGTGTCTTCCCGCTGCTGACCGACCGCTTCGGCACCCACGAGCTGGAGCGCATCGAGATCGCCCACTTCCTCCCCGCGCTCGCGGAGTGGGAAGCCGACCCGGCCGCGTTCCTCGCTGCCGCCCGGGCCAGCGCCGCCGCCCGCCAGACGGCCGAGGCCGAACCCGCTGCCACAGCAGCCTGATCCACCCCGGTGGGGGCGGGAGGGCCGCACAGACGCTTCCGCCCCCACCGGGCCCGAACGAGAGAAGGACGCACGATGGGCACCAGCATCGACATACAGCGCCTCATCACCGACCGCGGTTACCGCCCCTGTCCGTCATGCCCTGCCGTGCTCCGCCCCACCACGACCCGCTGCCCCCACTGCCGCACCCTCGTACCGGCCCCGTCGGCGGACGCACCCCTGCCGAAGAAGACCTCCGGCCCGCGTCTGGCCGCCGTCAGCGAAGAAGCCCTCGGCAGTCTGCAGAGTCTCCCCGAAAGGCGACTGACCTTCACCGTCATCGGAACGCCCGTCACCCAAGGCTCTGTCGAAGTTCCCGCCCCGGGCGTCGTCAAGTACAGCCGTGAACTCCGCGAGTGGCGCCGCCAGATCAACGCGGCCGCGAGGAAGACCTGCGGCACGGACTGGGAGCCGGCGAACTGCCCGCTCGTCATGTCTGCCGTCTTCACGCTGCCCCGGCCCAAGAGCGCGCCCAAGACCAGAGCCGTTCACGCTGCGACCAAGCCCGACATCGACAAGCTGATCCGCGCCGTCCAGGACGCACTGTCCCCTGCCGACAAGAAGGTCTTCCGCGTCTACACGGAGGACTCCCGCATCGTCGGCTACGACATCGGCCCCCACAAGACGTATCCCGCGCCGCTGGGAACGCACGACTGGGCCCTTTCGGAGCCCGGCGTCACCATCGCCGTCGCCCCCGCACCTTCCGCAGCTCTCCGCCAGGACATCGCATGAGCACCACACCCTGCATCATCCACGCCGATCTCTTCCGACTCCTCGAGGACCTGTCCGGCTCCGGCATCAACGACCAGATGCTTGACGGGGACCAGCTCGCCATGTTCACCGACGAGGAAGCCGACTTCCGTGAGGCCCTCGGCCAGGCCCGTGCCCTGTGCGCCGCCTGCCCGATGCTTGAGTCGTGCCTGTTCGCCGCGGTAACCGATCATGCGGTCAAGGGCATCGTCGCCGGCACCACCGAGACTGACCGTGAGCGGATCCGCAGCAGCCTCGGTCTGGCCCCCTTCGCGGAAGAGGACACGGACATCTACCTCATGGTCCGCCGCACCTACGACGAGGTCGACGCCGAGAAGGTCGCCGCCATGACCGCGGTCGGCCAGCTGACGCAGGTGGAGATGGCGGAGGAGCTCGGGTGCTCCCCCCGCACGATCCGCCGCAAGCAGCGCAGCTCCTGCAACGTGCGCCGGCGGCCGCGACGGAAACCCCTCACCCCGAAGAAGGTCCTCAGCACCGCCGAACAGCTCCTTCCTTGGTTCTGACCGTGACATCGGACAGCGCGAGCTGCGGCAGGCCGAGAGCGGTCTCCTCGCCCGTTGCGTTACCGGGGTCGGCCTCCGCCGCCCACAGCGGCTGACCGCCGACCCCGGCTACCTCGCTTCCGGTCTCCAGCCGGCAAGCGCCCGCCCCTGAGGCGGAACCCCTTCTTCCTCCGCACCTGAGCGGCAGCCACGCCTGACTTTGTGCTGCCCGAAAACACTGAGAGCCCCTCTTTATGCGCCGCCCATCCCACCAGCCGCACGCCGAGCCGCATCGGCTGGAGCCTGTCCCGTCTGCCGAGCAGGACGTCATCACCACCCGGTCCCGGCGCTGCCAACCCCGCGCTTGGCTCCGGGCCGTCGCCTGGCTCATCGACAGCGGCGCGCATCCTAAGGCACTGGCCACCACGACGGTCGACGTCGCCCTCGACCTCGCTGCCCGTATGGACTTCCAGCGGGGCATCGTCCTGTACGACCTCGAAGGTACCGCCCGGCGCGTCGGCATATCGCGCGCCACCGTGAAGCGGCACATCAAGGTCCTGCGCGAGCTCGGCGCACTCGTCTGGCTGGAACACGGCAGCCGCCGCAACCTCCGTCTCCCGGGCCGCCCGTACACCGCCACCGCCACCGTCTACGGCGCCACCATCCCGCCGGCTTACGACGCTGCCCACGGCCACCGCCTGTCCGGCCACGGATACACCGCCAGGCATACCGGCTTCACCCCCGAAGGCCGGGCCCAGGCCATCGCCGCCGCGCAGGAAACAGCAGATCAGAACGGGCATGAGCCCCCTTCCCGTAGCACCACCACCCACTCCCCTAAAGCTGACGTGAGAGGTAGATCAACAACTACGCGCCAGGCGCGAGCGAACAAGATCACTCAGCCCAAGAAGAAGTCCGTCCTCGGCCGCCCCGTCACCGCCGCCGTATACCAGGCAGCCGACCGGTTCGCCCGAGCGCTTCGCCCACTCCACACCTGGCTTCAGCGCACCCGCATCGAGCAGCTGTCCTGGGTGCTGGTCGACAAGGCCGCCGCCGGCGCATCCCTCCAGCAGGTCCATGCCTGGCTCCACGAGATCAACCCCAGCCACTACTTCGGACCGCGGTGGCGCCCCCACCGCGCGCACGCCTACGTTGCCGCACAGCTCCAGCGAGACGCCGCCCAGGAACGGGAGACAGCGCAGCGGCTGGCCGACGAGGCCCGGGCCACCCCGCCCACCGCCGAGTTCACCAACGCCGTCCAGGCCCTGAGGAACGACAGCGCCGACAACGTCGAGGAGATCGAGGAATTCGCGGCGGCCACCACCATCGACGAGCTCGACGCCAGCCTCGTGCAGCAGATGAGGGCCGACGCCTGGGGGCGCTTCAAGCACTACGGCGACACCGACCTGGTCCTCACCGCCGTCGACGGACTCGGTGTGGCCGAGGCGTCCCGCCTCTACACCGCGCAGCTCGTCGACGCCTGCATCCGCTTCCGCGACAACCCGCGCCTGCAGAACGCCTACTGACCCGCACTCGAGCACGAGGAGGACGAACAACATGACGACACACCCCGCCATGCACCTGGAACCGGACCTCACCGGTGCACCGAATGCGGACGCCGCTGCTCTCCCCACCGCCCCTTCCACCGAAGCAGCCACGGAGCCGGTCGCAGGCGCTGACCTGGCGCGAATCGCTCTGCGACGGGCCAGGGCCGACGCCAAGAACAACCCCGTCAAGACCAAACGCAAGCGGGCTGCTGCTCCCCGGCGGGCCAGCGGCTCTGACGGCCGGGACCCCAACCCCCTGGGCAGCATCATCAGCCAACTGGTGGTGGACAACGAATGGGAGGGAGAAGCTGCGGGAGCGGACCTGAAGAAGGAGTGGCACTCCCTCCTCGGAGAAACACGTGCTGTCCACTGGAAGGCCGAAGAGTTCGACGAAGAGACCGGCACCCTGCGAGTCCTGTGCGAATCCGCCTCATGGGCGGCCAACCTGCGGCTCCTGTCAGCCCAAGTGATCGCCGAGGTCAACGAGAAGTTCGAGCGGCTCCAGGCCCAGACGCACCAGGGCAAGCGCCGGTCCAGCCCGCTGCGCCGACTCGACGTGCAGCTACGCAGCGGCCGCCCCACCGCGTCATCCCACGACGCTGCGCCAGCGGCCCCCGAGGCACCTGCCCCGGTACTCCGCAAGGAACGCGCCGCACCGCCCACCGCCGAATACCAGCAGGAACGTGCCAGGCAGGCGGAAGCCCGGGCCGCGCGGAAAGCAGCTGGAGAGCCCACCTGCCCGCAGCCGTCAGGAACACCCACGCCACCTGCGCGCCCGCACCCGGGCGACGCCCCCAGCGCCGAGTACCGCGAGCAGCGTGAACGGAACCGGCGGGCACGCAGAGCCACCCCCCGAGCAGGTCCTCGCCACAGCGAGGAAGGAACCCACCCCTCCCGCCTCCGAGGCCTTCTACGCCTACGCCAGCTGACATCTGACTCAGAGAAGGGAAAGTCCCATGCCCGTCCCAAGCCCCCCTCCGAGCGCGCCGGAGAAGACCACCGCGGCGACGTCTCAACCTGTACGTGAGGTCGGCGACACGGACACTGCCGCCTTCATGAACCATCTGTTTGATCTGTCCCGCACAGCTCCCGTGGCGGTGCTGTCTCCTGATCCCCGCCGCAAGGACGGCGTCCCACTGATCGACCCGATCCGTCTGTACGACCAGATCAACCCTCAGGCGGAAGTCGCGGTTCTCACCACGCACACAGCCGCCCGCAACCTGCGGGACCTGATGCCTGACCTGGCCGTGTGGGGAGGAGCCGTCCGCATCATCCGCCCCGGCGCAGCCCCGGACGACCCCAAGCACCGGCATCCTCTCATCAAGATCACCCCCGGCCGCAGCGACGAAGCCCTCCGGGAGATCCAGCACCAGCTGCTCGGGCGCACCCTCGTCTACAGCACCACGACGCCCCAGCCCGGCAACAGCCGCCCGCCCGTGCCCGGCGACCGCAGCAGCCACGCACCGGACGACATCGAGCACCTGCGCACCCTGCTGGCGGCCGAGAAGCGCACCACTTCATCGCTGCGTCAGGACGTACGACGGCTCAGCAAGGCACTGCGAGCAGCCGAAGAGCGAGCCGAGATCGACACCCCCACCATCTACGCCGACCCCGAACAGCAGTTCCGCTACGAGCTCGACCAATGCTGGCTGCGCATGATCGCCGAGCCGGACCGCCCCAGCCAGCCGCTCACCCCCTTCACCCTCGGCCCGGACTGGCTCACCTCGCTGCACGCCATCGAACTCGTGGACCGACGCAAGATCGTCGAGGTGACCGTCGAAGTCCTCACCGACCTCGCCGCCGCCATACCCGGCCGACAGGTCCACCGCATGCGGGCCCGTGATGAGCGCGGCAGTGTTCCGCTCGTACGCGCCGACCAGGCCGTCGCGATGCGCTGCCACCTCAAGAACCAGACCTCGGCCGCGCCCCGCCTGATGTGGTGGAGACTGCCAGATCAGAGCATCGAGCTGGCCAGGGTCGCCCTCCATGACGACACCCATCTGCGATGACCCGCGTGCCGACAGCATGCCGACCCCGAGCGGCAGCGATCCGTACGCGCCGCCGAAACCGAGGATCCCAACCATGACCAGCACCAGCCTCTGGAACGTCCAGAAGTTCGACCAGACACTGGGCACCTACACCAACCTCGACGCGGCCAAGGCCCACGGCGACCACGTCATCCGCGAGCACTACCGTCCCCACATGGACCGCTACCGGGTGCCGGTCGGACACCGGGTCGTCGACTGGCGTGTTCCCTGCTGCGGCCACCTGCACGGCCCCGGCCAGTTCAACCACACGGCACACCTGGTCACGCACGCGGACGGATGCCGCCCGCCGGAGACACATCTGCTGCTCTTGCGCCCCTTCTGGGCTGCTACCGGCAAGGCGGTGAGCACGGGTCACGTGAGCACCGCCTGGGAGATCTGGCAGAGCTTCGCCTACGACCGGTTCGACCCCAAGGCAACGCTCACATAGCCCGGCCAAGTCCGTAGATGGCGATGCGCCCCGTCTGCGTACACGCGGACCACCGTCACACCAGGCAGGGAGCGCGGCTCTTGCTCACCTCCCTGCTCACCGGCTGCGGACCGGCGGATCAGAGCTGTCCGCTTTCCCGAGCACGATCCGGGTAACACCGCTGTCGACTCGGGAGGACCACCCTCATGCCCGCGGCCAGAAAACGCCGCCGCCCCGCCGCCCGCCGGCCCGCCGCAGGGCCCGGATGGCCGGTTGGCGCGCACACCCGAACGTGGCTGGCATTCACCCTGGGCCGCGACCGCAGTCGCGCAGTCGGTAAGGTGCCGCACGTCCTCCTCAACTGGCTGGTCATCCTGCTGCTGGCCGGAGCCTGGTACCTGCAGTGGCGCCAGTGGCAAGTCCTCTCCTCTATCACCGTCACCGCCCTGCTGTACACCATCGGCCGGGCCGCACGGGTCATCCCCCGCCAGCGGCGAGCTCTGTCCGAGCTGTACGGCCGCGTGATGAAGCCATGCGGACTGCCGGCTCCCACCGTTACCCGGCCGGTGAACGAAGGCCAGTACATCCGCGTCACCCGCTGGCGGCGCTCCACCGCGATCGCCGCCGCACGCATCATGATCGCCTCCTCGGGGCCGGCCGCTCAGGCCCGCACCCGGTGGCAGGCCGAGAAAGCCGTCGAAGCCGCACCCATCCCGCCGGGCACCGGCTGGGTCTTCGACTGGGCCAACCCCGGCTCCCTGGCGTGCGATCTTGTCAACGAGGGCGACCCGCGACTGCTGCGTATGCAGGATGAGCGGTGGATCAACACAGTCATCGGCCAGCTCTTCCCCGCGCCCCGCGGCGTCGACGTCGACGTGTCCGTCGCGGTCGGCGCCTGGGAGGACCGCGACGGCCGCGAAGCCCCCACCGCGCTGACTGTCACCCTGGGCGCCTACGACGTCTCCCAGCGCGCCTTCCGGGAGAACGTCGAACGCGTCATCGACGCCCAGATCGACCGCTGCCACGTGTGGATCTACACCTGGCAGCCCGGGGAGCTTACGATCCGCGGAGTGCCCGCCGGCTCACCGGAGGCGATCCGCAAGCAGGGCACCCGCTTCATCTCCGACCTCATCACCGCCCAGATCCCGGCCCGGCAGGCCGGCCAGCTCACCGTCGACATCACCAGGTGGATCGACGACCCCAACCACCCCAAGGCCAACACACCCCGTGAGATCACCATCGGCCTGGGCACCCTGGACGTTGCCGCACCGGAATTGCGCACCCGCATCGAGCGCACCCTCGACACCGCCCTGTCGAAAACTCTTCCGGACCGGACCTGGCTGCCGAAATGGTCCTTCGAGTCCTTCGACAACACCAACCGGCTGGTCCTGGAGGCTGTCCCCAACGCAGACCCCCGCGCCGTGCGGAAGCGGGAAACAGCCCGACTGCAGGCCGTCGTCGAGTCCAAGTTCCCCACCAAGCGCGGCCAGGACCCCGTCGAGGTGGACATCCACACCTGGAGCAGCCACCGAGGAAGCAAGGGTTCCCCGGTCGAGCGGCCCGAGTCCTTCACCGTGACCTTCGGCGCCTACGACGTCACCAAGCCGGAGACCAGGGACGCCTTCGAACAGCACACCGACTCCCTCACCGACACCAACGACTGGCACTACGCCTGGAGCGAGGCCGAAGGCCGGGTCACCGTCAGCGCCGTCCCCAGACTGCCCACCCAGCTCGCCTTCCCCGAACCCGGCAGCCCCGAGTTCGAGGAGTTCCTCGCCCTCGCCCGCCGCGGCACCATCCGCTTCGGCCCCGTCAAGGGAGGCGGATGGCTCGACTGGGACCTGCAGCAGACCCCCCACGCCCTCATCGGCGGAAAGACCGGCGCCGGCAAGTCCGTCGCCCTGTCCCTGATCCTCTTCCCCGCCCTGTACGACCCGACCATCTACCAGCTCATCGTCTGCGACCCCAAGCGCACCGACTTCACCTGGACCCCCGAGTTCCCCGCCGTCATCAGATTCGCCGCGACGGACGAAGAGATCTACGAGGCCATCCAGGCCTTCGCCGGCGAAATGGACAAGCGCCAGTCCCTCCTGAACAAGTACGGGCGCCGCAACCTGCAACTTCTCCGCGACGCCGTCGCCCGAGGCGAAGTCGTCCTGCGCGACGACGACACCATCCCGGGCCGGCTGATCCTCTTCTTCGACGAGATCGCTGACTACCTCGCCAAGTCCGCGAACAAGGAGATCGAGGAACTCAAGAACGACGCCAAGGCGATGCTCGAGAAGGTCGCCCGCCTCGGCCGCGCACTGGAGACGAACATCGCCTGCGCCGCCCAGAAGCCGGCCGGCGACATCCTCGGCATGCAGCTGCGCTCCCAGCTCGGCCGACGCCTCGGCGTCGGACCACTCGACCAGTACGAATCGCAGCAGATCCTCAACTCCGACCATGGCACCCGCTTCCCGGCCGAAGGCACCCCCAAGGGCCGCTCCTGGGGCTACGACCCCAAGTACGGCTACCAGCAGGCCCAGATCATGTTCCTGCCCGACGACACCACGCCCCTGCCCTGGGACCCCACCGTCACCATTCACGGGGCCAAGGACCTGGCCCGCGCGCACCTCGCCGAACTCGGCTACGTGCAGGTGCTCGTGCCCAACAAGGACGGCGGCCAGGACCCCCGCTGGGTCCGCCGCGACCTCGTCGACGAGCCCCCACCGACCCCCGACTCGACGCCGGAGCCCTCACCACCTCCAGCGGATGAACCTCAGCGGCCGCCCCTGTCGAAGACACCGGCCCCGAAGGTGCCCCCGGCTGCTCCGGCGGCCCCTCCGGCCGCCCAACCGCCGGAGCAGCCGCGCCTGCCCGAGACTCCGGCCCCGAAGCCGCCACCTGCCCCACCCGTGCCCCAGCAGCCAGCCTCCGACCAGCTCCCGGCCGGCAACTGGATGTCCGGCTTCGACTTCAGCTGACCTCGCGCATCACACCTCACCCCGCGCCAGAACCTAGGAAGAACATGAAGATCTGCATCGTCGACGGCTACTCCACAGGCGTCAGCCTGACCCGCCGCCTGCGCGACCTCGGCGTGAACTGCATCCACGTCCAGAGCGAGCCCCGCACTAACGGCTTCCTGCAGCGCACCTTCCGCCCCGACGACTACTCCCTGGACTTCGGCTACACCGACGACATCCCCGCACTCGCCGGGCAGCTCGCCACCCTCGGCATCTCCCGGGTCATCGCCGGCTCCGAATCCGGTGTGACGCTGGCCGAAACGCTCGCCCAGCAGCTCGGCCTCCCCACCAACACCCCCGCCGGCCGTCTGGCACGGCGGGACAAGGCGCTGATGTATCAGACCGCCGAACGCGCCGGACTCGACGTACCGCAAGGAACCACGGTGAGCAGCCCGGCGGCCGCAGCCGAATGGTTCACGGCCTCCGGCCTCACTGAAGCGGTCGTCAAGCCCCTGGCCAGCGCGGCGACCGACGGTGTGCGCTTCTGCCAGACCCCTGAAGAGATCGCCCACGCCACCGAGGCGATCCTGGCCAAGCCGAACATCTTCGGGCAGCGCAACGCCGCCGTCATCGTCCAGGAGCGGCTGTCCGGCGACGAGTACTACATCAACTCGGTCAGCTCGGGCGGCGATCACCGGTTCGCGGAGATCTGGCGCTACACGAAGCGGGCCTCCGACGGGCCCATGCCCCTGTACGACTATGAAGAGCCCGTCGCCCCGCACACAGCCGAGGCGCAGCTGCTCAAGGCCTACACCTGCCGTGTCCTCGACGCACTCGGCATCCAGGAGTCAGCCGCCCACACCGAGGTGATGCTGACCGCCCGCGGCCCCGTCCTGATCGAAACCGGCGCCCGACTCGGCGGCGCCACCTCCCCCGACATCATCGACAAGTACCTGGGGACCTCACAGACCGCTCTGCTCGCCGCGGCCCTCGTTGACCCCCGCACCCTCCTCGACTTCGACGATGAGCTCACCTCCTGGCCAGGACGGATTCGCAATGTCGAATTCGCTCCTCGGCCCCGCCGGGCGTCATGCGGGGCTCCGCAGACCCGCATGACGCCCGGCGCACCTCCCGTGTGCGTCGGAGACAGCGCGCGGCATCATGAGACCCGTGAATGGATCCGTACCCCACCAGCTCATCGTCGCTGCAGCGCAGGCCGCCGGTCCCTGTCGCCCCGGGCTGGAGGCAGCCTGGCACGGCCGGGTGCGCGAGCTCGCGCTGAACCTCTACCTGGACGGCACCCAGCTGGCCGCCGACATCGCGCGCGTCGAAGGAGCCAAGGACCGTGTCCGCGGCGTCCTCACCCGCGTCGAGATCGAAGAGAGCAGCAACCGCGCCTTCATCTACATCAAGGCTCTAGGCCGGGGTGAGGAACGGTTCCGAACGGATCGGCTCGAGAACGACTCAGGCAAGGCGCTGTATGCCACGGCCCAGCGCCTGGTCGGTCGGCTCGTCCGCGTCTACAAGGAGATGGAGACGACGAAGGCCCAGGCTGGAGAGCGGCCCAGCAAGGTCCGAATGGCCGTGCACCTGGTCGACCTCGGGCCCGCTGACGGAGCCGTCGCCGAGAAGGACGCCAAGGACATGATGGTCGAGGCTGTGGCCGGGGACACTGAACGCGCCGTCGCCGCGTGGCGAGCCGCCGGCCTCCCGGACTCCGGGCCCATCGCCCAGGAGAAGCTCGAAGCGGCCCTGGCCGCCGTCACGGCCGGAGACGCAGGGAACGACGGCGCCCAGGAGTAGCCCCACCGGGACGCCAGCGCCTGCACCTGGCCAAGGGGTGTCCGGTCACGGCGGCAGGATCGACCCATGATTGACCTGGGAATCCGCATCGAATTCTTTGACGCCGCCACCATGGACGTGGACCAGCGTCGCCTCCTCGGGGCGCTCTGCCGCCCGGACGGGTACCTCGCTCTCGCCGTCCCGGCCATCGGCAGCCGCCTCAGCGTCAGCTCGCTACGACTGACGTCCCGCGACGACTTCCGCCCCTTCGTCCTCGGCTCCACGCTGCGCGTCTGTGATGTCGTCCATCAGCCGGCGCCGCGGCGGCAGGGGCGCGTGCCGGACTGGTGGGGCGACTCGCCCCACGAGCCGTCCGCCACCGTTGTGCTGAGGGCAGCCCTGCGAGGCTCCTCTCTCATGCTGCTGCCGCAGATCCGGCAGTTCGCCGCCGATGGATGGTCCCTGCAGGACCCCACCGAGGGAAGCGAACTGGAGCGAGCGTGGCACAAGGCCCAGCAGCAGGTCGCCGAGCAGTGGCCGCTCACCGCCTGAGCAGGGTCTAGCGGGGTCTCCGTCCGGTGTCCGGCCGTGGTGGCCGGGAGCGACAGCGCGTGCAGGGCGTTGTGCCGCAGTGCGAGCATCACCTTGTTGGAGGGCCGCACCCCAGATGCGGGTTTCGCCTAGGCTCGGCGCGGCCCTTCCGGAGGAAGCTCTCGCCCATGATCACACCCATCGTCGACCCCCTCTCCGAGGGGGCGGTCGCCACCTATCTCCATGACGTAGCGAGGCTTGCTGAGGGCAACTACGACACAGACGGATGGGCGTTCCCCACGCTCTACCACTTCCTGCTCAGCCACGGGCGCCGCTTCACCGTCTCTCCTCCTCCGCCCGACCTGACGGGCATGGAGCCACGGCTGTGCTACAGCAATGCCGCCCGGTACGCCCGCGAGCACCGCTCCGAAGGTCTGGTCTACGCCGAGGGGTTCGCCCTCCCCGACGGCGTCGACTTCCCCCTCGCGCACGCCTGGTGCATCCGGGCAGACGGAACGGTGGTGGACCCCACCTGGGCTGATACTCCGGGCCGCGCCTACATCGGAGTGGCGTTCCGTGATCCGCAGCGGTGGCCGTATGACGGCGGCGGCATCCTCCAGGACCCGGACAGAAGCTACCCGCTCCTCAAGGACGGCCTGCCGGAGGACTCTCTTCTGCCCGCCGGGCGTCCTCTCTGACCGGCTCGGCGCCCGCTTGAGCTGGTGGCGGCCCCGAACTTCGGCGGCCACCACCAGCTCCTCTGCTCACGAGCACGTACAGACGGCGCCAGCCCAGATGCCCCCAGGGCCATTCCGCTCACATGCCGTCTACGGCCGTGTCCCCCAGCGCTCGCCGTGTCGGACACGGAGACGCAACCCTGCAAACCGGGCAACTGCCACCCGAGATGAGCGGGTGGAGAGCGCGGACGTCATCCACCGTGGCCGCGAGCCGGTTGCGCTGATCAGCAAGCGGTACGACCACCCGCCCAAGAACCGACTCGACGATCCACTGGTTGCGGTGCTTTTCGTGCTCGTCGGCAGGCGGCCTCACCCCGTCGTACAGGGCCGCTGTGATCTCCCGGCGCATCTGCATCGCCTCGACCGGACCGAGTGTCGGCTGCAAAACCTCCTTCAGCAGCCGGTGTGCCGTCACCGTGCACCGGCCGGAGGAGGCACCTGGGAAGGCTTCCCTCAGCAGTGCCCCCAAGGACCGGGAGGTCATCTGCGGCGATCGACCGGTGGCCGGAGCGCCGGGATCGACGCCCCACGGCACGGCCACCTCTCCCGGCCCGGGCGTCGCAGAAGACTGCCTGGTCCTGGGGGCCCGCCCGCGCCCCGGATACGCGTCGGAGAGATCATGCAGGCGGCGAGCTGTGGCGACTGCTTCCTCATCCAGGTGCCGCTGGTGGCGAAGCCCCAACGCCCCCAGGTCGGCCCACCGGTCTTCCGACCAAGCGCTGTTGGTCTCCGCCCGTACCCGCTGGAGCTGCTCGACCTCGGCCAGAGCCAGCGCCCGGGGCTCTGAAAGCTCGAGAGTCCAGCGCTGCCGCTCCGATGGATTGTCGGGCGCACCGAACAGGTCGAACTCCTCCTCCAGGTCCTCGATCCGGTCTGCGCACCAACGCCGCAGCGCACGGGCGATCGTGTCGCCGTGCGTCAACAGTGCGGTCTCATCAAGCAGGCCGTCGCCGACGGCCGGTCCGGCACTCGGGTCCGTGGTCATGGGCAGTTCGCTCCAGGCTGGGAATCAAGAGTCCCCAGTGTGGAGCGAACGCCGCAACAGGTGCGGATTCGCCTGTCCGCGCGGTCCTCCCTGACAGTGAGAACCGGGTCCGGCGGTTTCCCCACAGGGCTCACATCCCCCGGGTGCCTCCCCACCCCTCAGGCCGGCTCGCACGCGGAGCCGTCAGCCACGGGCGACTGCGTGGCTCACGAGACGGTCGAGCATTCGTGTAGCAGCCGCTCACGTTGCTGGGCCCGGAGGGACTGCAGACGCCGCTGCTCGTCCAAGCCGACCTCCGCCAGAATGCGCCTCCGCGCAGCGGGCCCAACGCCGGGCAGCGACTCCACCAGCCGGCCCACCCGGGTACCGCCGACCACCCTGTCCTCCCGGGCCAGTACATCGGGCAGTGACAGGTCGCCGGCTTTCAGCCGCCCCAGCATCTCCGCCCGCTCACGCCTGACCTCGGCAGCCTGCCGGAGCGCCAGCGCCCGGTCCTCGGCGGTGCGCGCCGGAGGAGGAGCTGCCGGCGCCGCACGGCGCCTCTTGGGGGTTCGGGTGGCGACGTCGTCTGGATCAGGGCCGCTCAGCTGCCCGAGCCGCGTCGGCCGGGCGAGCAGTCTGCTGGTCAGGTCATGCTGAGCCGCCCGAAGAGCGCGGATGGAGCACGGCAGGTACGGGTGCTTGGCTGGCTCACCGTAGCGGGGCCGGCCCGGCTTGATGGTGACCCACACCTGCGTGACCGCCCCACCCTCCAGTTGTTCGGTCAGCCGCTTCCAGGTATCCAGCCAGCGATTCATCGTCCGCACCGCCAACTCGTCCAGCGGGAAGACGCGCTCTCCCAAGGTGACGGTGGGCGGGGCCGCCTTCAGGTCGAGGGCCGACACCTGAAGACCAGCGAGTTCGGACAGCGGGCGGCCGGTGACGAGCCTCAGGGCCGCAAGCGCGCTGGTGCGCTCCCACGTGCTGCGGTTCGTGCGCGGCGGTCGGTTGTCCGCAAGGAGCTCCACTACCCGGCGGCTCTCGTCGACCGGCAGGCCCTGGCTGTCGGGCCACCCCTCGGAAAGACGTTCCGGCTGGCCGAGGTGACGAGCAAAGGCGTTGAAAGTGGCGCAGCGAGCTGCCTGCGACGCCGCGGCCGCGTCCTTCTTGCCGGCCACTCGCCGTTGACGGGTGTAACCCGCGGCCGCGGCGTTCAGCCACGCGACCGCGTAGCCAACGTCCGCGAGGTCGCCTGCCTGGATCCGCTCCTCGGGGAACTCAAGGAAGTCGCTGAGCACCCGCAGGTACTCGTTCAGGAAGAAGGCGCGCTGGTCGTACGTCGCCTGCGGGCCGCGTGCCAGCTTCTTCAGCAGCGCGGTGATCTCGGTGCGGGCGGGGCGTTCGAGCCGGTCCATGACGTCACATCGTACGACCGGCGTGTCCGCCGCCTAGTGATGCACGCACCACAGCATCTACGCAGCGGACTCACCGGTGCGGCCACAGGCCGACAGATCACAGCTCAGGCCGAGGCAGCCGTCTTCCAGTGGGCAGGGGGTTCAGGCTGCCTGCCGGTCAGCTCCTTGTACTCCTGGTCATGCCGCTCACGCTGATCACGCTCCCGCGCGTTGCAGGCGTCCCACTCACTCCACATCGCCTCGGTACCCCCGGCATGCTCCCAGCGCCCGGAGTCCACCGCGGTCCGCCAGGCCTCCACCCGCTCGCGGACCTTCTGTACATTCCGCTCAAGATCGGCGTCCTCGGCTTCGTGCCGACGCCACAGAGCAGCGAGCTCCGCCTGGTACGCCGCGTACGCACGGTCGAACGCCTCCTCGGCCTCGCACCGCGCCTCCGTCTCCCGTGCAGCCTCGAGACGCTCGCACGGAACGGTGCACCTGACGTGTACGGTCCAGCACTTCACCAGATGGCAGCCGTGGCAACCTTCCGGCATGACGCTGTGCTCGATGATCCGGGCGCCCGGGAACCGGGCCCGCAGCAGCTCAGGAGTCAGCGGCCACCCGCCGAACAGGGAGATCTGCTGCCTGGAAGTCAGCTCCGGGCCGCCAGCATCGGGGGCGTTGACGTCACTCCACGTCAGGTCGACTCCCTCCGGAGTCCGCACCCGGTACGCCCAGGAGTCCCCCTGGTGCCCGGGCGCGGTGATGTCGTCCACGACATGGTGAAGATCGACGACGTACCCCTCGTAGGGTGCGTTCACCGCGCGCAGTTCACGGTAGGCGGCAGCCGGCCGCTGTCCCGTGGCAGCCACGCGAGCCTGCGTGTTCCGGCGAGCCTTACGACTCCTGACCATGGTGAACCCCTCCGGCAGGCCCCACGCCCCCGCCGTCCGTTCCATGATGGAAGACGTACCGGCTGGCTACACGACAATGCAGCGCTGCGTCCGAGACGGCTTGGCCGGTCCTGCGGCGGCGTGGGCGCCCATGCAGGCCGGAGTCAGGTTGCGCTACTCCCGGCGCCCGACTCTAGCGGTCGTCCCAGCTGCCTCGAGCCTGCTGACGGTCGCCTCACCCCATCGAGGGACTCGGGGGTCTGAGCGCCTACCGCTCGTATTCCTCTTCGTCCCAGTCGACCCTGCGCTCAGCGTCGATCAGGTCGTTCATCTCGTCGTGGCTACGTTCCTGGCTCATACCTGGACCTCTGGTGTCGATCGGGCGGCGGTGAAGAAAGTCGACGGCAGGACGGAGCGCCCTGCACGTTCGATGGTTCCGGCAGCGAGAGAGGCGACGCCGACGACGTGCCGGAAGTCGGCCTGCGGCTGTCCGGAAAGCTGGGCCTGCGCCTGGCACGGAGGAGCCCGGCTGTCAGGCCGTGAGGAACGTCCACCGGACCGTCGAACACCGCGACAGCCTTGGCCAGGAAGACCGTGAAGTCCCGGCCCACCTGACGCAGCAGCATGTCGCCGGGCCGCACCGCAGGTTGCGAGCGGCAAGGAACAGGGCGCGTAAGGCTCATGACGGAACACAGCAAACTCTCTCCCCTCGGATTGGCAGGCCCATGAGGACGCGGATCCTGTCGGCCACAATGGCAAGGCCTGCGGACACCGGCGCAGGCATCAGGGTCCCCACATGCCGAGGTGACAGTGAACGGTCTCCGGTTCCGAGGTCTGCGCCTCACGCCGTACACCTCCGACGGACAAGCCGTCGAGCACGACGTCCGGACGTGGCCGTTGCTGGGAGTGGCCTGCCGGGACGAAGCCGGCACCCGGCTGTGGCTGGAGACCACCGAGTCCGTCGCCAGCGCGGTGCAGCAGTTCGCTCCGCCCCCGGCCGACGGCTGGCACGAGGTGGCTCTCTGGGCCGACACCCCCGACGGAGATCTGGGGCAAGCAGTGGTACGCGAGGTGGAAGCCCTCCGACTCTGGGCTGTCGGCCTTGGATACGTCGCTCTGTACGGCGGTCCCGGCAAGGAGCCGGAGCTCACCCGAGTACCCACACCCCCCGCCGGAGTAGAGCTGGGCAGCAGCGACCGCCCAGGCGCATGGTCGGCAGCAGCTCTGGGGCGGCAGATCGCGGACGAGTGCCGCTCCACGGAGGAGGCTCGCCAACGGCGGCGTACGGCGGTGGAAGCCGCCCGGAACGAGCGCCGCACAGCACGACAAAGGGCCCGGGCCTAGCCAGGCTCCGATCGCCCGGTGCCTGAGTCCGACACCCCGGAGGGACGGCCGGGACGCGAGGCCAGAGGACAACCAGGCCCCGGTGCCCAGCGAGACGGGCACCGGGCACAAGGCGGCTCACTTCTTCTGGGACGGGAAGAGATCGAGGAGCTTGGCCTTCTGACGGGGCCCGAGCCCTCGGACTCGGCGGCGTTCGGATATACCGATGTGGTCCAGGAGCTGGCCGGCACGGATTTTACCGATGCCGGGCAGCGCTTCGAGCAGGGGGCGTACGCGGATCTTGCCTGCGACCGTGTCCGTACGGTCGAGAACCTCGTGAAGGGAGATCTGGCCTGCCTTGAGGCTGATCAGCAGTTCACTGCGTTCCTTGCGGGCGGCGATGGCCTTCTGCAGTGCCTGGGCACGGGCGTCGGCGGTGAGGCGGGGCAGGGCGGTCACGAGAGGGTGCTCCTGGTCGTTGTAGGGGTGTGGCTGTCGGAAGCGGCCGCCGACTCGTGCCCAGGCGCGGCCGCCGGCCGAGCAGGCGTCAGCGGGCTGCCGAGCAGTGCTGCGGCGACGGCTTCGACGTAGGGGTTGATCACACCTTCGTCATCGCCCTGGGCAGCGTCCTCAAGCAGCTCGGTGAGGGGCTCGTACAAGGCCGGGTCGACGAGAGGGTTGCCCTCGCGCAGCGAGGTAATGGCCTGCTGCAGAAGGGCGTCGCCGTGCGCAGCGGGAGCCGCGTCGTTCATGATCGTCCTTCCTTGACGACCGGCGTCGACACGAACGTGCGAGCGGTCGACCACATGCGATGTCCGTACGGCCGCCCCGGCGCGAGCGCGAGCGTCGGGGGCGGTGTTGACTACGTGAGGCAGTCTGCCGTGCGAAGCGGACACCGCGGTGCCCACGCAGTCGCACGGTCCGACCGTCAACTGCCCGAGGTGACGACGTGGCGTCTGCGGGAGTCCTCAGCTGTCCGCGCGGAGCCGCACGAAGCGGAGGCTGCCGTGCCTGCCGACAGGCGGACGCACCTCGGCAAGAACCACCCCGACGACCAGGTGCTCCTCGGAGCCGTCGTCGCGCTGTCGGCGAGCGCCCACGTGGCCTGTGAGCTGCCGGGCGACTTCCGCAGCGCGCACAGAGTCCAACCGCGGTGAAGTCTCCGCCTCCCTGCCGTTGACCAGCACTCGCAACGCCCAAGGACGGTGCACCGGCCCGATCACCGCGATCACCTGCGCGTCGACTGGATCACCGTCGGTGCGCCACTTCACCCACGCCCGGGAGGCCCGCGTGCTGTAGGGCGAGTCGAGCCGACGGGAGACCACACCCTCCACTCCAAGGTGTGCCAGATCCCGCGCCTGCTGTACCGCCTCGGCCGCGCTGTCGAGCCCCGGCACCCATCGCACGGCCCGCCCCGCGAGAACTTGTTCAAGCAGCGGCATCCGCTCCCGCAGCGGCCGGGAGCGAACGTCGAACGCAGGCCGGCCAGGCGCATCGGAGAAGGCCAGGATGTCGAACGCGGTGAAAACGACCCCGACCCCGTGGGAGGCCCGCCACGCCGGCGTGCGTGCGAGGGCACCGAAGTCCATCCGTCCGTCCGCGTAGGCCGCCACGATCTCACCGTCAAGGACACAGTCGGGCAAGTCCATCAGCACAGTGCGCAGTTCGGGCAGCTCCCTCGTGATGTCCCGGCCGGACCGGGAGTGGACCAGGACCTGGTCGCCGCGGCGGTGAACGGCTGCCCGCCACCCGTCCAGCTTCATGGCATGGGACCAACCGGGCCCGGCAGGCACGGACGACACCGCGGAAGGGCGCATGAGCGGGATGGGAACAGGCACGGGCTCGGTCATCGGGTTCACCGTGCTGTGCACGGCACGGTGAACCCGTAGCGGCGCGCGTCGGCGGCCGTCAGTTCACCAGCTCGGCGCCCTGACCTGCTACTCGGGCACGGCCGTCGACGGCAGCCTTCAGCTCGCGCGCCACACCGTGCCACGCGCTGGGCTCGACCACCGCGCGCTGACGGATGCGCTGCCCTGTCCACGACTCCCGGCCTTCGACGACCGCCGCGATCCGCTCGGCGGCCACGCTGGCCACCGGCGTGATCGGGCCACCGGAGTAGAAGACCGGGCTGGGCCGCTGGGCCGGATCCATGGAGGTGAAGGACCATCCGTGTTCAGCATCCCAGGAGAACCACTGCAGACCACCCAGCTGGTTCCGCTCGCGCAGTGTCACGTCGCCGTCGGCCGACAGGTCGAACCCGTCCTCCACCCGGACCGCGGCCTGCTCCGTCACAGGGATGCCGCGGCCAGTCAACAGCTGTCCGACGAGTTCGATGTAGGCGCCGATGGCCGGCTCGAGGTCCGTCGCGACGTCGAGGAGCGCCTCTCCGTCCGCCCAGGTGTGCACTTCCTCCACGTCCGTCCACTCACCCAGCAGCTCCTCGACCCGCCAGATGCAGTCCTGTCGGTGACGCCGGCCCACCGGCCGGTCGCATGACTCGCACACATCGGTCTGGTCTTCGTCCCCCTCCTGGTCCTCCTCCGCCTCTGCCTCGGCCTCCACCTGGGCGTCGACACGAGCCTGCCAAGCCGCGGCCCGTTCCTCCTGGCGCGCCTTGTTCTTCGCCACGTCCTCGTCCGGGGCCGGAAAGGCGAACACCCGGAACTCCCTCCCGTCGACGACGACGGTGTAGCCGTACAGGGGGATGTGGCCCCAAGCGGCCCAGTCGCACGGGAACGTGTGGGATCCGGTGCCGGGAAGGTGCCGGCCGAGGCATTCGGTGAACGCCTGCGCCAGCTCCGTGCTCCCGGAGACCTCGGCGAACCGTGCCACGGACGTGACGTGCCCGCACCGAGGGCACAGGGCAGACCACTGGCTGATGTCGTCGGTGCCGAACCGGGCCCGCCCGGCGGCCAGCCATTCCTCGTGCGTGAGACGCGCCCGCAACGGTGGCAGCGCGACCACCTGGTCGCGGGCGGCGTTGAACCCGCCACCCGCCCGCCGCTGGAGCTGCCGGGCCCTGCGTTGCACTGTCCGGTTCCGTGCCATGCTGCGTCCTTCGAGGCCGCCCACGCCCGGCCGTCAAAGTTCACGGTCGGTCTCACAAGAGATGGTGCGTGCCGGGTCCGGGACTCACCCCGCGGACACCGCGAGGCTCCTTCGCCTCGTCGCTGGGACCGCGTGGGGTGTCGCATCAGCGGGAGACCGGCAGGCACTCTGCCGTCCACCCGACGCTACCGGCACCGCGAGGAGCGACTGCCGGGAAGTAGACACGGGTCCCTCGAAAGAGGAGCCGTGGTGTTGACGGCCAGCGCCCTCGGGGCGGTGCGGACCAAAGGACGGGCGGTCTTCTGCGTGCCGACGGCAGACGTCATGCACCGCTGTCCGCCGCCGGCACGCCCTTGCCCACCCATCAACCAGTCAGGGCCGGCACCTCGGGGCCTCGGGACGCGGCCGTCTCCCCGGCCGCCGGCGCTGGAGTTCGCGGACTGATGACCATCTGCTCGGCCTGCGCAAGCATCCAGCCGACACCCCCACAACCGCGATCCCACCCCCTCGGAGAAGTCGATGACGCACCGCCACCCCACCGATGGAACCTGCGCCGCCTGTGACGCCACCGGGCTGCCGTACGTAACGGCCAGCCAGCTCAAGCCTGGACTGCTCATCCAGACCGTATTCCGGCCGTGGCTCGGCCAGGAGTACCAAGTCGGAGAAGTGGCGACGGTGGAGGTGGAGCCGCTCGATGTCATGCGCGACGGAAAGCCGGTCGACGCGGTCACCTGGACGTTCGCCTGGCACCTGACCTGCCGCGACGGTGAGGTGATAGCCCAGTCCGCCGACAGGACGAACACCTCGTACATGATCTGCGGCTACAGCGAGTACGCCCTGTTCGAGCCCGGCGCGGTCCAGCGGCCCGACCGCACGGTCCGGTACGGCGCCGAACGTCCATCCGCCCCTGTCTACCCGGGGCCGCCCCCCGCCTCCATGTAAGGCCGCCCATCCCACCCATCTACGAACGGAGAGCACCGTGGGCAGCCTCTGGCGCCGTATGGACGCCACCGCCATGACCGGCACACTCATCCGCTGGCCAACGCACCTCGACAGCTACGGAGGCTGCGGCACCAGCGTGTACGCACTATGGCCCGAGCGCACCGAGGAGCCCATGATCGTGTGCGCCGCAGGTCTGGACGTCCATGCCGTGCTCACCGAGGAACCGGTGGGCCCGGCCCCGGCATGGCACCAGGCGTTCCCCGACCTGGACGACGACGACATCGACGTCTCCTCACGCTCCGACTGCCTGATCGGACATCTGCTGCTCGGGACCACCGGGGCGACCTGGGCCCTTCGGGACCCCGACGCGGATCCCGAGGCTCCGATGCACGAGGCGTTCTCGGGCTTCTGGCACGCGACTGAGGAGGACCTGACCGGGGCAGGCCGTCAGGTGATCGATGCCCTCAGCGCCTCCTACGGACGACGACCCGTGCTGCTCACCGTGCAGGACACCTGATCCTCCAGCGGCGCGGGCGTGCTGCGCGCCCGCTCCCTGCACGCTCGATAGTGCGCCAGCGCCTCAGCCAGGGGTCCGTCCACGAATCCCTCGGCCTCCTCGACGGCCTCCAGCGGAAGGAGGTCGTCGGCGGCGTATCCCAGGGCGGGGATCCCCCGCAAGTGCAGACTGAGCGCCTCCAGCCGGCCGAGGATCATCGCCTGGCGGGCCTGCTCCATGCTGAGACAGCGCCACCACATGTACCGGCCGGAGGCGCTGTCCGGTCGGGAAGGCAACAACGCACGGACACCGGCGGCGCGCACGGCCAGCACTTCGCCCACCGGCTTGGCGAGCTGGACCGCCAGCCAGGACACCGAATCGGACCTCGCAACCTCTGCCGTGACCATGGGCCCACGATCGCAGCCGTCACTGACATCGAAGGGAGAGCTAGGGCATGCCGAGCCTCTTCAGCCAGGCCCCGATATCGGGGCGCGGACGTTGTCCGCTTGACCCGGTTGCCCGTACGACAAAATGCGCGAGTGGATCAGTCAGACGCGGGGTGCGAGGGAGCGACGGCTGACGGCCCAATGAAGTCCGTGGCCAGAGCGTCCATCACGATTTCGTCGCACACCTGGCCGAGCCAGTACCCGGCCTGCCGGATAGCACCGACCTTCCGGAAGCCAGCCTTCTCATACGCGCGGATCGCGCCCACGTTCGGCGCGAGAACCTTCAGCCAGACCACCCGAAGGTTCGTGACGTGGAACGCGTAATCGAGGGTGAGCCGGGTCGCGGCAGTGCCCAGGCCCCGTCCACGGGCCTCCGGACCGAGCATGATCACGAACTCGGCTGTGCGGACACCGTGGTCGGGCAGCAGGGTCGCCACGCCGACCGGCGTCGGCTCGGAGTCGCCCAGGTCGTAGATGGTGAAGCGGATGTTTTCGCCGCGCAGTTGGTGGGCCATGCCCTCGGTACGGGCCTCCAGGGACTCGGGCGCCTGGCGCCCGTAACCGACCAGGAGGGCGGGGTCCTGCTCCCAGCGCCAGTACGTCTCGACGAGGTCGGCGCGGTACGGGCCGAGCCCGCAGGTCTCGGTGCGCAGCCAGATGATCGGGTCAGCGGTGCTGGTGATGGCGGTCTCCGATGGTGAGCACGGGGGTGTAGGCGCGGGTCGAGAACGGCTCGGCGACGTCGTCGCCGTTCATAGTCTGCACCCAGGCGTGGAGCCGGATCGGGTCGGACGCGATTCCGTGGCACCAGCGCACGCCGAGGCGCCGGGAGGCGAGCAGCAGGACGGCGGCGACGGACTCCTCCAGGCACGCGGTGCGTCCGGGGGAGTACCAGCCGGCGCGCCGCACTGCGGTCACGGCGCAGGTCGCCTCTCGGAGGGTCGCGGCCCGGACGGTGCGGGCATCGGCGGCGGACAGGAGGGTGAGGGTGCGTCGCATGCCGGTGGGTTGCCGGCGGGTGGCAGCGAAGGCGACGGTGAGCGCGGCCGCGGCCGAGAGTGTCTCGGCGAACGGGCCGAGCGGCGGCCGTACGACGCCTGCGGGATGCTCGGTGCTGCCCCAACTGGCCTGGGCCGAAGAGGCGGCCAGTGCCGATGTCCACGCGCCCGGCCCGCTGGCGGGAGCGAGCAGCCCCAGTGCGAGGAGCCGACGGCCGAGGGCGGGGGCGATGCGGTTGCGGTCGAGGATCCCGGTACGGGAGAGAGCGTTCCACTGGTCTGCGGCCGAGGGCTGGAGGGCTTGGACGTTGCCGGTGCGGTAGTCGATGAGGACCAGGATGTGGCCGAAGTCGACCGCACGGACGGCCTGTGGGCAGGTGACGAACGAGGGCAGGTCATCCACGACGGTCTCCTTCGCGGGGGCGCGACCACGGGGTGGCCGGGCGGTCGAGGGTGCGCAGCCACGCTTCGGCGGCCAAGGCCTGCTCCAAGGGCGCGAGGGGCATCGGGATCCCGGCGGCAGCCTGGGCGAGGTGCGCCCGTAACAGGGCGGGATCGGCGAGGCCGAGAGCGGCGAGGCGCCCGTCAACCAGACGCTGGAGGTCCGGCAGGTTGGCGCGCAGCCCGGTGTAGTGGTCGGCGTTGAAGCTGCCCTTGGTCGTCCGAGAGGCCAGGGCGTCTGGCAGGACACCGGACATGGCGCGGACGAGTACCGGCTTGTAGGTGTGCATCGGGGGCCGGGCCCGGACCTCTGTGCGCAGTACGGCGTCGACGACGGACCCGTCGAGGAACGGGTTGTGTAGCTCCATCCCGGACGCGGCGGCCAGCTGGGCGTCGGCGGCTGCGGTCCGCGCGACCTCCCGGACCTCGTCCACCAGAATCCGTGCCGCAAGGTCCAGGCCGGGCAGCGGATCGGCCGCCGCGGCGACGTCATGGACGGCGTCGGACAGCATGCAGGTGGCGGTGCTCGTGGCCCACCGGGGCAGCGGCATCGCCGGGAACCAGCGCACGTCCCCCTGCCCGGCCGGCGCGGATCCGCTCTCCAGCGCGGCGGCCTGGTCGGCCAGGGCTTGGGCGCGGCTGGTGCGGGTCAGGGTCCGTGCCTCGCACAGCAGTGGCAGGACGGGGCGGTGGCTCAGCCGGGCCCAGCCCGCGGCCTCGGCGGCGGCCCGCCGGTGGAGGCGGTGGCGCAGCAGGTCGGCCAGGTGCGCGGCCGGCACGAACAGGACGCTGTCGCCGCCGTCGCCGGTCAGGTGGGTGCGGCTGCCGAGCCGGTCGCGCATCCAGCGCAGCTGCCCCTCCAGCCGGGCCCGGGTCAGGGTCGACGGGGCCGGCTCATCGGTCGCCGGGACCGTGGTGATGTCGGTGTAGGGCAGGTGCTCGGCGCTCAGGGGGAGAAGGTGGTGGACGAGGCGCGGGTGGTGGGCGGCGGCCAGCCGTGCGTACGTGAGGTCGGCGCCGTCCGTCTGGCCGGCCGGGTGGACGGTGACCGTGTGCAGGGTCCCGCCGTCGGGCCGGGCGGTCGCGGCGAGCAGGGCGAGCGAGGAGGAGTCCAGACCGCCGGACAGATCGCACGTCAGATTGGGATCGCGCGCCACCCGCAGCCGTACGGCTTCCCCCAGGGTGGAGCGGAGTTGGTCGTGGGCTGGCCCCGGGACGGGGTCGGGGCGCCATACCGTCGCGCACCGCAGATCCCGGCCCGCGGCAAGCTCGATCCGGGCGCCGGGCGGGAGCTGCTGCACGCCGGTGAAGAACGTCCGGGGCCCGACCGCGGCGGGCACATGCGGCAGGAACACCGCGACCGCGACCCGTACCGGGTCCACCCCGGCGCCGGTGAGGTCGGCCAGGGCGCGCGCCGAGTTCGACCAGGCCCACCCGGCCTCGTAGCGGGTGGCGTACAGCGGCAGCGCTCCGGACGGATCGGTGTGCACCACCGTGTGCGGCCCGCGCTGCTCGACTACCGCGTACGCGCCAGGCCACCGCCAGGCGACGTCCTCGGGGAGCAGGCGGCGGGACAGCGAGCGCAGCTCGGCGTCGGTGGCGCCGCAGCAGCCCAGCACCGCCGCGCTCGTCATCCCTGCGGGGGTACTTGCCGCGGTTCTCGGCGTAACGCCTCCCCGGACCACTACAGTTGCCAGCGCCCAGCGCCCGGCCGCATCCGAGGAGGACCCGATGAAACGCCGGTCCCTCCTCGCTGCCGGACTGGCCGTCCCCGCGCTCGCCCTCGATCACCTCGACGAGGCTCTCGCGCTGCTGCCCGCACCCGCCTTCGCGCCGAGCGCGGACCGTCTAACCGTGCAGTACCGCCGGGCACGTGCCCAGTTCAACCGCGGCGCGCACGCCGACCTGATCGAGGCACTTCCCGACCTCCTGGCCACCGCCGAGGCCTGCGCCGACCACGGCGAAGCCGCCGACTACGCCCGGCTCGCCGCCTGCTACGACCTGGCCACTGAGACCCTGTCCAAGGTCGGCCGCTACGACGCCAGCCGGATCACCGCCGACCGGTCCAACACCTACGCACGCATCTCAGGCGCCCCGCTGGTCGGTGCCGCGTCCGCCCGCGCCTTCAGCATCGTCCTGCGCCCCGCTGGCCGCGCCGCGACCGCGCAGCGCGTGACCCTTCACGCCGCCGCCCAGGTCGAGACCACCGGGCTCGTCACCCCCGCTCAGGCCCGCACCTTCGCACAGATGCTCTGCACCGTCGCCTACGCCGCCGCTGAGGCCGGCGACCGCGACCGTGCCCTGGAGATGATCCGCGACGCCGAACGGGCTGTGGCCCTCCTCCCCGACCAGCCGGGTGCGCCGACGTTCTCGGTCACCCCGGCCTCCGTGACCCTCTACAAGGTCGGCGTCCTGTGGTCCCTCGGTGACGCGGGCGCTGCCGTCCACGCAGGACGGAACCTCCGCCCCGGCCAGTTCGCCACCGCCGAACGCCGCGGCCGGCTCCACACTGACATGGCCCGCGCCTGGTGGCGCTGGAACAAACCTGAGCAGACCGCGCACGCTCTCCTCGCCGCCCACCGCACCGCTCCCGCCGAGGTCCGCGACCGCCCCAGCATCCGCGCGATCGTCACCGACCTCGCTCACCGCCACCCCCACACCAGCGGCGTGCGGGAGCTGGTGGCTGTGACTCGGGCACCCGTCACCTCGTGACCCTGCAGGGCAAGCTCATCGTCCGATGCCCCCACTCAAGACGGGCCGAGAGGTTGACTGCCTCCAGGCCGCTGCGTTGTCAGTCCAGCAGGTTGAACTCGAGGTCGACGATGACCCGCGCGATGTGCTCCGGGTGTTCGTCGAGGAAGGTCCGCAGGTCATCCCAGAAGGGCCATCCGTCGAATGAGTCGTGGGCGTAGAGCTTGAGAGCGCCGCGGGGTTCGTCCTCGTCGGGTTCGCGTTCCAGGTAGGCGTACCCGAGGCGGTCCAGTTCCTCCATCGTGCTGCTGATCTCGCTCTGTGACCGGCGGGTGCGCCGGGACACCTCGGCGATGCCGAGTACGGCGTCGGCCTGGACGAGGAAGGAGAGGAGGCTGCGGGCCGGCAAGGTCAGCTCGGCGAGCTTGTCCGCGATGGTGTTGACCATCGCGACGTCGTCGTGCTTCTCGTCGGGCGTGAGGTTGTCGACCCCGATGGCGGCGTGGAGTGCGTTGAGGGTGGTGGCGTAGTGGACGGTCGCGGCCTTTGTGTGATCGGTGAACTGGGCCTCGATGTACGCCGCCGCCGCGCGGAACCGGTCCTCGTGCTTCTTTTTCATCCGGCGCAGCATGGGGGCGGGGTACTTGCTGCGGCTGTTCACGTGGTCGATCCGGGTGTGGTGCTTGGGGCACAGGAGCATCAGGTTGCTGGCGGCCCGGAGGGCCTGCCGGTCCAGTGCGGGATCGTGCCGGGGGCTGCTCGGCTCGACGCCGTGGATGTGGGCCACTTCGCCGATGAACGCGCCGTCTTCGCAGATGAGCCGCTCGGTGCAGGGGTCGAAGGCGCATTCGTTGCCGCTGAGGATCCACAGTTCCCGGGCGACCTGGCCCAGCGGCTCCATGCGGTTCGTCGGCTTCTTGGGTGAGGGGGGCACGGTGGGAGTCTTGCGTACCGCGGCGTCCCTGTGTGAGCGGACGCCGGATCTGTGCCGGCCGCCCCGGTGGAGCTGTCCGTCCGTGCTTGCGGGAGAGGCTTCACCGGGGCGGCCGGGCCCGGCCGGGGGCGCCCGGGTGGTGGTTCAGGTCCGTTCTTCGGCTGCCAGTTCGTCGGCGAGGAGGCCGAGCTGCCACGTCTGCTCCTGCAGAGTGTGGATGATCTTGCCGAGCCGGCGTTCCCGCTTGGCGCCGGCGGCGCTCTGGTGGGGGTTGGTGTCCGCCTCGGCGAGGAAGCCGGCGAGGCGCCGGAGGGCCTCGGTGCCGAGCTTGAGGTGGCTGAGCGGTGCGAGGTCCTTCTCGGCGACGGGGCCGGTGCGGGTGGGGTAGCCGTCGGGGCGGCGTTCGATCACCCGGGTCTCGTCCAGGCGCAGCAGGGCGGCGAGGGCGCGGGCGATGTGGGCGCTCTGCGGCGGGACGGCGGCCGCGCCTGCGCCGGCGTGGGCGGGCGGGGTGTCGCCGGGGTAGCCGAGGACGTCGGGGCCGAGAAGGTCCAGGACCTGTTCGGTGCACCGGCGGGCCCGGGCGCGGTCGCGGTCGTCGAGGGTGAGCTGGTCGAAGACGTCCTCTCCGTTGATGGCGAGCATGGACCAGGCGGGGAAGTGGCGTACGACGGTCGTGTGCGGGCCGAATTCGGCGTGGGCTGCGCGGCACAGGCTCTCGGCGTTGTTGATGAGTCCGGCACCGAGCATCAGGTCGGTGGCGATGACGAGGGGGCCGGGGTGGTCGCGGGTGGGCCAGACGCGCAGGCGTACGTAGGAGCGGCCGCCGGTGCTGAGGGAGAAGGGCCAGGCGTGGTCGTCGCGCACCGGGGTGGTGCGTGCGGGCGTGGGCAGGTCGGTCTCGGTCATCGGGTTCCTCTCGGCGCGTCGGTCGCCGACGGTAGGCGCGGTCGCGGACAGGCCGCGTCGTAAGGGGGCGGCGCCCGGGCGACCGGATGTCGGCTGCCACGAGAACGTCAGCCGTTCTGTCACGAAAAGGGTCAGCAGTACCCCTGTCTGAAGGGCCGGACGACGCGCCCGGCCCTTCAGCGGCTCAGCTCAGGTCGAGGGTCAGGTCCAAGCGGAGGCCCGTTTGATCCTTGCGCGGTTCGCAGTCGTCGGGGCAGAGGTAGAACGGCACGAAGCTCACGTAGAGCAGGCAGGCCCTGGGGTGTGCTGTGAGCCACTCGCTCGCGGTCCGAAACAGTTCGGCTGGGCTGTCTTCTGCGTTGCCTGTGACGCTCACGACGGTCAGACGGCCATGTTGTTCCTGGGTCTGGGTGGGCATGCCTCTCCCGGCTGATGACAGAAGGGCGCCCCGGCACGGGGAGTGCGCCGGGGCGGTCTGTGTGACTAGACGGGGGAAGTCTCGTCTGGGAACCGGACAGGGGTCGGTTATAGCGGTGGCGCATTCTCGATGCGGGGCTTGCCGAGGCCAGCGCCGCGTACGGCCCGCATGTGTTCGCACCGTGGGGCCTGTGGTGTGAAGGCAGCGCCGGTGGACTTGCGCATGGATCGGAAGAACCGCTGTCCGGCCGCTGACTGTGTGGTGGTGACCCATGTGTACGTCTCGAAGCCGCGCATCGCGCGTAGCAGCATGCGAGCTGCGTAGCCCTGCCCCTCCCACTCGTCGGTGACCCGGATCTTGGCGACGAGCGCGATGCGGCAGCGAGCGCAGGTGACCCAGGTGAGGCGGGCGAAGTCGTAGTTGTCGTCGGTGCGGACCTCGATCCGCTGGTAACCGCCGTCGGTGATCGGCGGGAAGTACCACCAGTTCTCCCCGGCCGACGAGGCCGGGCGTCGGCCGGCTATGCGGGGAGGGGCGGGCTGGTTGAGATGTGGGCGGAGCGCTTCACGGACACGGGCTAGGAGCTGGGGTATCACAGGGTGCTCCCTTCGAGCGGAGGCGGAAACGCTGGAGGTCCAGGGGCCGTCACGCTCCCCGCCCTCACGTAGGTGTCACCGGATCAGTGGTTACGGCTCCAGCGGTTTCGCGGTGGCCAGCGGTTCGCGAAGGTCGTCGGGGAGCTCGGGGTGATCGCGCCAGCCGGCGCACAGGCCGAGCATGTCGTCCCACGCCTGCCGCAGGATGCCGGGGTTCCCGTCGGGCCATTCGAGCTGCTGCAGGAGCGTCTTCTCGTAGTAGCCGATGGCGAGGGTCAGGGCCTCAGGCACACGCAGTATCAGTGCGGCGTCGGCGGACTTCTCGGCCCCTTCTGCGAGTTCCGGGATGCGCCGCTTGAGGGCGTCGGTGGTCTCCCGAACGCGGGCGGTAGCGAACGCGGCGAGCGCACAGACCTGTTCGATGGTGGGCGGTGCAATGACGGTGGTGGTCATGACCTTGGAGCGTAGAGGCGAGTGACCGGAGGGTTCAGCCGGATCGGTGAATTGCCCGTACGGCCCGGTCGGTGCCCGCGCGGTCGACGTCGTTGGCGAGGACCGTTTGCGGTGCGACCGCTCGGCAGGCGTCCTCCGGCCAGCGCGGCGACGCCTTCCCAGGTCAGCCGCGGCTCCCGCGAGTTCACCGGCCTTGGCCTCCAGGTAACCCCAGTGCCTGTTCTCGACGGCTTGCGCGCACGCGGAGACGCGTCGCAGCGGCGCGGTGTACGTGGCGTTAAGGCGTTCTTCGGCCGGGCTCGGGGCACCGGTGTCCATGTTCCGACCGTACGCCGGGCCCACGGCCTGGCCGCTGGCGGCGTCAGGAGGGCGGGGCCGGCTGCTCGGGCAGGCCGAGGATGCGCAGCTCGTCGCGGTGATGGTGGTCTGGGTGACCGCCTGAGCCCGGCCGGCTCAGGCGGGCTACGGCGGTCGGTCAGGTGGCTGGTGTGGGCACCACGATCTCCACGCGCCGGTTGCGCTTCCTGCCGCTCTCGGAGGCGTTGTCCGCGATCGGCTGGGCCTCGCCCAGTCCCTCGGTGTTGATCGTGAGGCCGGTGAGTTCGGGGCGTTTCTGGAGGAGGGCCTTCACGGCGTTCGCTCGGTCGCGGGAGAGTTCCAGGCCGTGCTCGGCGCTGCCGAGGTCGTCGGTGAAGCCGGTGATCTTGACCGGCTGGGACGGGCGGCTCGCAGCGATCTTGCGTGCCACCTCGTCCAGGGCCGAGCGGGCTGCGGGGGATACCTCCGAGCTGTCCTTGGCGAAGAGGAGCGAGGCCTGGAGGGTGTACTTGGTCTCCGCTTCGCTCTGGGTGGTGCGACGGGTGCCCGCGAGGTCTTCGACGCGGGAGACGATCGGGTACACCCTGCTGGTCAGGTCCCGCAGACTCACGTCTCCGGGGCCGGGGGCGGTGGGAGAGGCGCTCGCGGTGGACAGGAGCGCGGTCGCCAGGACGGCGAGCGTGGTCGTGGTCGGCATGGTCACTGCCCTGCCGGGAGGGAGAGGGCGGGTCTCGCCGGGCTCGATGATGCGCTTGATCTCGGTGCACAGGCAGTTGCCCTGGGAGTCCTTCAGCGCGAGGTACCGCTTGCCGCCCTTGCGGTCGACGATGGAGGAGCCGGCGAGGGTGTAGCCGGTGCCTTCGTCGGTCCAGGCGCTCGCGTAGAAGTCCTTGTCGCCGTCGTTGCGGGCGCCGGCCCAGACCGTGACCATCCCGTCTCGCCGCTCGACCCGGTAGATCTCGCCGACGATGCCGTCGTCGCCGCGGGTCTTGGCGATCGCGGTGGCCGGCGGCATCTCGGACTTCTGTGGTGTCGCGGTGGGGGCCGGGGCGGCGCTGGATGCCTGCGCGTCCAGTGTGGCCGCGGGCGCGGTGCTGCTCTTTGCGGTGTCGTGGGCGGACTGGGGGCTGCAGGCGGTCATGAGCAGGACGGCGGCTGCCGCTGCGGAGACCGCGGCGGCGTGATGGAGCTGTCGCATCGGGTTCCTCCAGGAGAAGTGTGTTCAGGCAGGGGTCTGGCGCGCCGGGTCGCGGAAGCGGGGGTGGCGGGCGGCCCCCGGTGGCGCGGTCCGCCGGTGTCCGGTCGGCTGCGTACGGTGCGGTCGTGCCTCACCGAACCGCCTCCCCCATCCCCACGACCAGCGAAGAAACCCATAACGGCAAGAAGCGCTCCGCCCTCCTTTTTAGCCCGCCTGCCCCACCCGCACCGTGTCCACCGGGCCGTGACGACTCGTCACGGGTCGTCACGTGTCGTTCCGAATCGTCACGTCCGGGCCCCCAAGAGGGCCGGGAGCCGGACAGCCACCCGTAGAGGAGGACTCCAGGCTTCTTGCCGTTATGGATTCGTGGGCTGGTCCTAGACACGGGCGCTGTCCTCTCTCGTGAGCAGTGCCCGCACCGTACGGACCAGACCGGACAGCACCATGAGGGCAACCGCGCGGCCGCCGGCCCCGGGATTCGCCAGACGTCGCCCCGGGGATCAATCGAACCGTGGTTGGCGCTGAGATTGATCATGGTCCAGTCGACGCGAGGGTGCTGACCCGGTTCTCGTACTCGCGACGGGCCTTGCGCTGGGCGGGGACCGCCGGGGCGCCATGTGTCGTGCGCAGGGTGGATGTCAGCGGGATGCGCAGGGTTATGACAGTGGGATCGCAGAGTCGGTGTCAGTAGGGGCTGGCGGCTCGGGGAGCATCCGCAGGCTGTACGCCACGTTGTCGTGGAGGCGGTCGATGATGTCGCCGCGGGTGACCATGTCGGCGGCCGCGAGGTCGGCGAGGGCCTGACGCTGGGCGGCGTCGCCGGTGTCGATGCCACCGTCGACCCAGACGCGCAGGAGGACCTCCGCCTCGGCGGGCTGGATCGGGCCGCGTACGGAGGCGTGGGGCTTCTTCCGTCCTGAGAGGGCGTCGACCTGGTGCGCGGCGAGGACGTCGAGGCGCGGAGCGGCCGTGTACGCCTCGGGCGGGACGTGCCGCAGGGTGAGCGCGCCACCGGTGTCCGGGTGGGTGCGGGCGTGGTGGAGGGCGGCGTCGGTCCGGTGCCGGGTCCAGGACAGGGCGTCGGCGAGGGCCTCGGCGGTGAGGGGACTGTCGGCGTGCGCGAGCGCGGTGACGACGGTGAGCGCGTCGTGGTCGGCGCCGGCCGGGCGCCGGTCGAGGACCTGGCGGTGGCGGGGCAGCTCGAAGAGGTCGTCGGCGCCGGTCATCAGGTCGGCGGGGTGCATGTCAAGGCGGCGGGCGAGTTCGAGCAGGACGCGGACGGGCAGGTCGGGCAGCTCGTCGAGGTCGATCTGGTGCTCGTGGACGCCGAGGAGGTCGGCGAGCTGCCAGCCGGTCATGCCCGCGGCCAGGAGCCGGCGCTTGATGACGTGGGAGCGCTGCACCGATTCGCGGCGTCGCTGGGGGCCCTCGCGGCGAGGGGCCCGGCTGTAGGGGCTCGGCGCGGTCACAGGCGGCTGCGCACGTGGTCGCTGAGGGGGACGAGGTCCAGTCGACGTCGATGCGGGGCCGGGCGGCGGCCTGGCACAGTCCGGCGGCGGTGTGGGTGAAGGCGGCCCAGTCGCGCATGGTGCCCTGTCCGTACAGCTCGTCGATCTGCCGCAGCAGGGCGTCGTCCGCGTCCGCGTAGATGGGGTGGTAGTCCCGCATGAGGGCGGGGATCTCGTCGGCGGCCAGCGGGCGGAAGGGCAGGCGGCGGAAGACGCGGGAGCGGAGCATCGGTTCGCGGGAGAGGACTTCCCAGCAGCCGTCGCCGCCGACGTAGAGCAGGGCGAACTTTGTCTTCGGCTCGTCGTGCAGGTGCCGCAGCAGTTCGATGCAGTCGCTGTTGAGGCGCTGGGCCTCGTCCACGACGACCAGGCGCTTGGGGTGGGAGAGCAGGTCCAGGAGCCGGTTGGTGATGTGGAACCGGTTGCGGGACTTGGGGGCGACGGTGCCGGTGAGCGCGGCCAGGAGGTGGTCGGCGACCAGGCGCATGGTGGGGCGGGCGGTGAAGGACAGCGCGCAGACGGCGGGGCCGCCGCGGCAAGCCTGGTCTTCCAGGGCGGCCTCGACCGCGTACGTCTTGCCGGTGCCGGCCGGGCCGTGGATGACGCCGGTGGCGTTGTTGGCGACCAGGTCGTCCACAACGCGGTGGGCGAGCTGGAAGGTGCCGGTCGGCAGCGTCGCGGCGCCGGCCAGGTCGGCGAAGTGCCGGGGCATTCAGCTCTCCTCGTTCGTGGCGTTCGTGGTGATCGGGGTGATGCCGAGCAGGGAGGTGGAGGCGCGGGCGCGCAGGGCGGCGTCGAGTGCCTGGCGGGAGGAGCCGCGGCCGACCTTGTCCGCCACGAGCCGGGATTCGGCGGCTGGGGCGCCATCGCCGGTCATCGGTGCGAGCTCGCGGCGGGCCCGGCGTGACGCCCGGCGGCGTTCGCGGCCGAGCCGGGCGGCTTCGTCGCGCTGCTGGAGGCGGAAGGCGTCGGTCTGCTCGGCAGTGAGCGTTCCGGTCGGCAGCGCGGTGCACAGGTGCTTGCCGCCCAGGTAGACCTCGATGGACCGGTCGTCGTGCGGCATGTAGCGGATCTGGACGACCTGACCGACCCGTCCGTGGATCTCGGACGCGACGTAGGCGTGCCCGTTGAGGTGGATGCCGTCCTTCTGGATCGTGCGCTCGTCGCCGGCCAGCAGCAGGTGGCGCAGCTTGTCCGCGTCGATCCGGTGCAGCGGTGCCTCGTCCTCCTGCCAGGCGGCCAGCGGGGTACGGCCCTCCAGCATCCGGTGCGGGCGCTCGGTGTTGTACCAACGCGCCCAGGCGGCGAGCCGTGCCACGAAGTCATCGAGGAGCATCGGCCCGCCCGTCTTCTCCGCGGCGCGCTTGGCGGCTGGGCTGTCGCCAATGGGCCCGTACAGGCGGCCCGACGCGTCGCGGGGGCCGCCGGTGAAGCCGGGCATCAGGGAGATGAAGGTCTGCTCGATGGTCAGGTTGACCCGCTCGACCTTGCCCTTGCGGTGCGGGGTGAACGCCGGGAGGCGGTGGACGGTGACGCACAGCGCGGCCATCACGTCCTTGATGGTGGCGGCGGCGAACTCCAGGCCACGGTCGATCCGTACGCGGGCGGGCACCGCGCCGAACGGCGAGGGACGTCAGGGTCGTGGACCAGGGCCATGCGCATCGCGGTCAGGACCGTGCCCGCGTGCGGGCTCACCGCGAGGGACCAGCCCAGCAGGGCCCGGGTGCCGTCGTCGACGATCGTCGTCATCCACGGAGAGAGCGGCTTGCCCTTGGGCGGGTGCACGAGGATCGGCAACTGCTTGTGGTCCATCTCCCACACCCGGCCCCGAACCTCGTCCGGGCGCCGCAGGTACACCGACTTCGCCCGGCGCCCGGACTCGCCGACCTTCCACGTGGCCCGCTCGGCCGGGGTGAGCTCGCGGTTGAACGCGACCTGCATCGTTGCGCAGCGCGACGGGAGCGGCGCCCGCCCAGCCCTCGCGCAGGAAGTCGGGGACCGGAGCGCCGGCAGTTGTGCCGTCGCCGTCGACCACGGCCTGGCGGGCGCGGTGCACGGCGGAGACGTTCCCCCGGTACAGGGCGTACGCCTCCCGGTCCGTCTCGCTCAGCACGTACGGCTCGGGCCCGCGGCGTTCCGGGACGCGGGCGGGCGCGGCCAGCCACCGCCACACCGTGCGCTCGCTGACGCCCAGGCCCTCGGCAGCCAGGCGCACGTGCGCGGCCGACAGCTGCTCGGCGTCGCGCAGCTGGATCAGCCGGGCCACCGCCGCAGCACGCTTCGACTCGTCCGCCCCCTCCATGATCGGAAGTCTCCGGCAGCGTCCCGAAACGCGTTCGGGACACCCGCCCCCTTCATCCATACGAGTGAACGGGAGAGGAACGGCAGGCAGGCTTTCCCGTCACGTCCACGCTGATCACGGCGACCGCCATGGATAGAGAAAGGAAGGCAACGGCATGGGCAGCGAGGAGTTGAGGTACCTGCTGGGTGGTCCTCATGAGTCGGGCGAGGAGGTGGTGTACCTCCTGCGCGCTCATGATGTCGATGAGTTCAGGACGCCAGGCCGAGGGCGCAGCAAGTGCAAGATCGGCACAACGAGCGACCTGGGCACCCGCCTGCCGAAGATCTACAACGGATCGTCAGATCCGCTAGAGCTGATGGAGACCTACCCGGGAGGCGAGGAACTAGAGCGGGCGCTGCATGCCTGGTTCGGCTCCTTGCGGAAGCACCTGGAGTGGTTCTACTTCTTCGACGTGGAGCCAAAGCCGTTGGTAGACCGCGCGGTGGAAGTGATCCGCAAGCAAGGTCTGGAGTGGAAGAGCGGGCCACAGCGGAAGAAGGAAATCACTCAGGCCGTCCGGAGCACGAGGAAGGCTGAGCAGCACCTGATGTTCCTCGGCTCGGAGATCCGGCGTATCCAGGGTCTGGGGCAACAAGTCCACGCCGAGACCATGCGAGTGCTCGCGTGGGATTTCACCCCACGCACTGAAGAGGACGAGGCATTGGCCAAGCGCGTCGGCCAAGAGCACGTCTACCTTCTCGATCTCCTGCCCGACCACCTGGGGCGGCTCTTGGAGGACCTAAAGAGTTCCGTCACCTCCGCTGCTCGGACCGGAGTCCTGCCGATGGCCGATGCCAAGGCCGCGTCCGGACTGGACGACGGGATGGTGGAACAGATCATGCACAAGCCGAAGGCGCCGAACTCAGGCCCGTGGGAGCTGATTGCGCAGTGGCGGGTGCCGCTGAACAACTCGAATCCCATGAGGACCTGACCTCTCTTGCCCGTCCCGGAAACGGTCGTTTCCGGGACGGTCATCCGCCGCCGTGGGCGGAGCGTGGAAGCCGTCTCGAAAGGCGTCCTGAAACCGGCGGGCGCGGCGGAGAAGCAGGACGGGTATTCGGGACGGGCTGCGTCGAGCGGCCGGGCGGGAGGGGAACACGTGAACGGCGACCTGGACGAGATCGCCCGCGCCGAGCTCGTCGAGCGCGAACCCTGTCCGCGGTGCGGGGCGCCGCCCGGATCGGTGTGCCGGGCGAACTCCGGCGTCGTCGCCGTCGATTACCACACCGGCCGCTACGCCAAGATCCCCGGACTGAAGTCCGGACCCGCGATCCGGATCCCCGCCGCCCGCCGCCCCGGCCGCGCCTGGGAGCCCGGCCTCGAACCCGACCTCGCCGTCGGCGGCGCGCTAGCGCGGGCCGGCGACCGCATCGGCTACGCCCGCGTCTCCAGCAAGGGCCAGGACCTTGCCGGACAGGTCCGCCTCCTGAAGAAGGCCGGCTGCGTACGGATCTACGTCGAGAAGGTCGGCAGCCGGGAGAAGATCCGGCCCGAGTACAACGCCGCGCTCGTCGACCTGCGCCCGGCCGACACTCTGACCGTCACCATGCTCGACCGCCTCGGCCGCAACATGATCGAGCTCATCACCTCCGCGCAGGACCTCGCCGAGCGCGACCACCGCCTGGAGATCCTCGGCGGCCCGCTCTCCGGGATGTACGACCCGCAGGGCGCGGGCAAGGTGCTCTTCGTGGTGTTCGCCGCGATGGCGGAGGTCGAGCGGGAGTTCATCCACGAACGCACCCTCATCGGCCTGGATACCGCGGCGGCGAACGGCAACCACGGCGGCCGCCCGCCGGCCGTCGACGGCGACATGCTCGCCATCGCGCTCCGGCGCCGCGAGGCCAACGAGCCGGTCACCTCGATCGCCCGGCACCTCGGCGTCGGCCGCTCCACCCTCTACCGGACCTTGGCCGCGTACGACGAAGCCGCCACCACGATGTCCAGTCCCGGCCGACACGAGAAGTGACGGTCACAAGGACCAGCCGCTCGGCAGCATGCTCCTCAGGTCTACCTCAAGTCCGGTTTCAGATGGTGCCGGTGAACGCAGAACCCGACCATGACAGGGTTCGATTGGGGGACCGTCCCCGCATGGGCGAGCGCCATTTTGACCAGCGGCTCGCTGTTGCTCGGCTTCTACATCCTCCTGCGTGACCGACGCAAGGAGGAGACAGAGGAAGCCCGCAAGCTCGTCTTCAGCACGAACACGCCCCACGGAGGCGACCCTCACGTCGTCCGAGTGACCAACGTGTCAGACCGCCCCTTTCTCTCAGTCGGCCTGTTCAATGCTGATCAGTGGCGCACTGATCAGCAGACCGGAGAGGACCCGGAAGGGCCGCTCCTGCCTGGCCAATCCAGGGAGTACACGCATAACGGCTCGGGCTCAGGTGCCCTGGCTGCACGCTTCCAGGACGCGGACGGCCAGAACTGGGTCAAGGTCTTCGACAGCCATCGGCTGATCCGAGCTCCGGCAGACAGCGTGATCGCGCGGCATTTTGAGCGTCGCCTGGCGAGCAAGATACGTCGGACCGACCAGCATCTGATGACGCCCACGCCCAGCCGATGGGACCGCGTGCAGTACCGCCTGCGGCATCCGTGGCGGTGAGCTTCGCCGCTACGGGGTTCTCGAAACCGCCACACAAGGCCATCGCCAAGGGAGGGGCCTCCTCAGGCGACGCACGGCACTGACACAACTCTGCGCATCACTGACATCTACTCTGCGCCCGACACCGGGATTCGCCAGACGTCGCCACCACCGGCGGCGCCCCGTTCACTGAAGGCCGTCCCGGCAGGGCCCAGCACCTGCCCTACGCCAAGGAGCCCGACCCGATGCCCAGCAACGGCACTTCCCTCAACCCCCTCGCGCTCATCGCCGCGCTCGAAGCCGAATGCGTGGCCATCGACGGCGAAGGCCGCTACCTCCCCTTCGAGGACCTCATCAACTACGTCCGTACCCACCTGAGCGACGAGGAACTGGCCCAGCTCGCCAAGAAGCCCACCGACCCCCACCTCAAGGAGGGCGACGTCATCCTCCACAACGGCCACCCCGCCACCGTCCGCAGCATCAACTTCCACGCCCCCCACAAGCACCCCCGCTCCGGACTCCCCCGCCACCGGCCCGCCACCGAGATCACCACCAGCCAGGGCAGCCTCTACTTCACCCTCGTCCCCGACGCCTGAACCCACCCACGACGAGCGCCGCCCGCCCGCGCACCGAGAACAGCGGCCCCCGGGCGGACACGGTGCCCAGCGGACACCACGCCCGCCCCACGCAAGAGCGGCCGGGCCCGGCCCCTGGCCCGGGCCCACGCTGTACCGGATCACGCGCACCAGTGCGCCGGCGGACGCTGAGACCCCCGCACCCGGCGGTCCCGACTACGCCTTCGTCTCCAGCACCCCCTCCTGGAACAGCAGATGGAGCAGCATCGACTTCGACGCGCACCGCAACGGGGGCCACAACCGGCTGTCGGCGTTTCCCGATGCGGCCGAGGCCATCCAGCGCGCCCGGTGGGCGACAGAAGAGGACCGCAGCAGGTACGAGGGCATCGTGTTCCAGGCGTACCTGCTGACGTGGTCGGTGCAGGCCGTCGAGCAGTCACAGCCGTGAGCGGGCTCTGACTCGACGAGCCGCAGGAGCGAGGCGCTCTCGCCCGGCCCATCCAGGCTGCCCGATCGGCCTTCGTCACGGATCACCATCCCGCTGTGCATCCAGGCCGGGAGCCCAAGACCAGCGGCTCCCGAGCACGACCTCACAGAAGAGAGACATCCGATGTCCGAGCCGACAACGAACGATCTGATCGTCGCCTCCGTTCTGGAGGAGACGCGAGTGGCCCGCAAGGCCCACCACCAGGCCATCACCCTCCTGGTCAACACCGCTGAAGCCGAAGACCCCGTTCCCGGCATGCAGCTGGAGACCTTCGTACGGGCGCAGGCCCTGCACCAGTTGTGGGCCCGCGCCCACTCCTGGACGGGTACGTCGGCGCTGTCCGAAGCGGACCAGCGCCTGAATGTGCCGCGGTCCCCCGAACCCGCCCTGCGGCAGCTGCTCAACACCAAGGCGCCGTTCGTCCTCGGCCAGGACGCGTCAGAGATGGCCCGACTCGTACATGAGCACCGTATGGCCATGTACCACCGATGGCACCGCGACCTGGCGGCCATCCTCGAATGCCACACCGGGAACGGCTGGTGACCGGCTTCCGCAGTTGGACGGTGCGTGCGCGCTTCCCGCTAGCCAGCCCCGGATACGCCTCCTGCCCGGCGCGCCTGCCGCCGCACAACGGCGTCGATCCGCTTGGCCGCGACTCCTTGCTGAGGCACACGGCTCGGCGCCGGCCCGCCCCGCTCACCGGCTGGATGGCCACCCGCCGCCTCACGCAGGTCATTGCCCGGTCGGCTGCCCAGAGTGTGCTGGCTAGAAGCGCTTCGCCCCGAGGCCGCGACCGGCCCCCACCCTTCACCCCCGGAGCGCCCGTGGAACAGCCCCACACCGCCACTCCCACCGAACCGGCTGCACCCGCCGACCCCGGCCTCAAGCCCGGCGACCTCATCCTCCAGAACGGCCACCCCGCCACCGTCCGCCACATCAACTTCCACGCCCCCTACAAACACCCCGTCTCTCCGGACTCCCCCAGGCCCGCCACGGAGATCGTCAACAGCCAGGGCAGCCACTACCTCACCCTCATCCCCCAGGCCTGACCACACCCCGCCCGGGCGCCGCTCGGCTTCGGTGATCCGGCGAGCTGAGGCACTGGACACGCAGTGACCGAGCCGACACGCGGCTCGCAAGGCCATCGCGCAGGCATGGGACCGGCTGCACCCGCGGCTGACCCGCCGGGTATCCAGGACGGGCTGCTGCCCATCCTGCGCGCACCCTATGAAGACGGCCGGACACCACGAGGGCCATGCCCGGAAGGGGCAATGGTGTCCTCCCCAAGAGCTCTGGCCGCCTGGCGTCTGGGTCCGCCGGTGCGCTTCGTCCGTCCCGGCGGCCACTGCCGTGCTCGTGGCCGGGGGTTGGGCGAAACGGCTACCGCGTGATCAGGGACTGGCGTGCCCGCCTGTCCATTTCACCCGCCCGTCGCACCAGGGCCAGAGTGCCCTGGTGCGACGGGCCATCGGGGCAGATTCGCGAACTCTCGCTCCCCACTGGCCCCTTCCCGTTCACTGCGGTCACCGCCCGGCAGGAAGCACCAACACCTCCCCGGCCTCACCCGCAACCGCGAAGGAGCCCCGCACAATGAGCCGCACCACGCCCAAGCCCGGCACCCCCCTTGACATCAGCACGCTCGTCGAGAAGCTCGACCAGGCACGCGGTTCCCTCGCCTACGACGCCGACGTGCACCATTACGACCGCCACCACTCCGAGCGTGCCGAGCTCGACACCATCTTCGACGACCTCATCGACTACCTCCGCGCCCACCAGACTCCGGCGCAGCTCGACCCCCTGATCAAGCTCCCCACCGACCCCAGCCTCCAGCCCGGCGATCTCATCTTCCACGACGGCCGCCCCACCACCGTCCGTCAGATCCACTTTCACCCGCCCCACACCCACACGGACTCCGGACTCCCTCAGCACCAGGCCGCATTGGAGATCGTCACCAGCCAGAGCCGCCAGTACCTGTCCCTCATCCCCCAGGTCTGACACCCCCGTCCGGCCGTCGCCCCTACTTCCACGACGGCCGGACGTCGTCAGCCCCGACGCCCGCATCCCTCGTAAGGAACTCCTCGGCATGCTCACCTTCGACCCGACCACCACCAGCGGCGCCGTCCTCGCCGACCTGTTCCTCAGGTACTGCGAGCTGCGCGGCCCGAACCCCGAAGGCAACGTCAGCGGCGGCGACATGCTTCAGGCCCTCACGCTGGCATTCGAGAACATTGGCCTGGACGTCCACGGCGACGGAACCCAGCTCGACGTACCTGCTGGTCACAGCGCCTTCACCGTCATCGGGCTGTGCTGCGACCACAGCGATGAGCTGTACGTTGCGGGCGTCCAGGCTGGTGAGCACGCCGCTGCAGTCGTCGAGCTCCAGACCGACGAGAACCACTTCAGCCGGTACGCCTACACCGTCGTCGCCGAGTCCGCCGACGCGGCCGCCGAAATTGCCCGCCAGCAGATCGAAAATAACGACTGGCCCGGGGCCTTCCCCCAGTCTGCGGCCGTCGTACGACGGCCGCAGACTCGCCCAAAGACAGCCGGGACGCCGTAGGCGTGGGCTACCAGCCGGTTCCCCAATGTCGGATCATCCGCAGCGCTTGTGCATGGCCAGGGCGCCGGTCGGCTTAGGGTGCGGACGGCGTCGGCGAGTTCGAGGTGGGCCTTGCGGGTGGTCTGCACCCGCCACAGTGGTCGACCGCCGTCCGGCCCTGCGCTCGGGCCACGAGGGAAATATGCCCCACGTGGGGCATAGTGGCATTCCGGGAATGCCCTCTCCCTTCTCAGGTTGCTCTATCGCCGATCTCGCCCCTCCTTGGCCGCTCGGTACTTCTCCCTGTAGTCCTCCACGTCCGGCGCGCTGTCCGTCGTTGGGTAGCGCCGGGAGGCCCCTTTCGCCCAGCGCCCCGGAACGGCCGCGTAAGGAGTCCAGCAGCTCGGTCGAACCGCGAAGGGGACTGGCCGACGTCGTCGCCCGCGGCCGCATGATCGTCACTGACAAGTGAGCCGAGAGAGGCAACCATCCTCCCTCATGGCTGCCAAGAATCGCTCCGGCCCCTCTTCGGCCGGCTCGCACGTGGCCAAAGCGAACGGCGCCCTGCCCGACACCGGCGGCGTCAACGCCCCGCTCGCACACGGATGGTGCGTACGCGCCGACGGAAGCGTGGCCGACCCCCCTTGACCGACGGCTGGGCCTACATCGGCCCGGCCTTCCGCGGCCCCGCACACTGGCTGTCTGACGGGGGCGGCATCCTCGCAGAATCCCTGTAGCCGGTCTCTCCTCCAGAACGGCCGTCCAGGCGGTTTCCTGCTGTCCGTCGGCCGCCCGCTTGAGGTCCGGCACGCCAGCACCGGCCTGTCAGGGCCGGTACGCCGTGCCCGCGGTGCGGGGGCCGTCCGGGTCGGTGTACCGGACGTGCATCGCCGCGCGCGGCCCCAAACCCGACCTCGCCGTCGGCGCCGACGCTCGCCCAAATTCGCGAGAACACGACGCCCCGCCCGCTCCCCGCTTCAGTGGCCCCGGCCGTGCAGCCGCCGGCAGCCCCTCCTCCACGAAGGCACCGATGAGCACCGACCCGTGCACCGACGACGACCCGCGCACCACAGCCGCCCGCCAGCACACCGCCCCCACCCGCCCGCACTCTTTTCCGGCCGCCGCCGGCACCAGTCACGACGTCCTCCCTCCGGGCATGCCGGGCACGACAGCCGAGTCGTGCCCGGCATGCCAGCGCCGGGAAGTTGGCTCCGGACGCTGCGGCGGATGTGCGGCAGCCATCGGTGCTGAAGCTGAAGCGGCGGCGGCCGCGCTGGAAGGCATGCCTAAGAACGCGGGCACCCTGGTGCACGAGGCAGAGCAGGTGGGCTGGGACGTGCGCGTGGAGCGCCGCTGGACCGGCCGCCTGCGGGTGCGTGCCTTGGTGATCTCCGGGCTCGTGATGGTGCGCGCCGGGACGGAGGAGACCAAGCACGTATGCGCGTGGAACGAGGCGACGGGCAAGTTCGTGGCGTCCGCCTCGACCGGCGGGTTCAAGGCCGTTCGCGAGGCCATCAAGGCTGCACACGTCGTTTCGCGTGAGCAGGAGGCCATGGGCCAGACAGTGTGGGGGCGCGACGCCGCAGAGTGGGTCCGGCAGATGGACGGCGCCGTAGCCAAGGTGAGCGCCGCCCTGAGCGACGCTCGGGACGCGTTCAACGCCCTCGACGGCTCCACGTCCACGGGCGCGCGGGCGGTGGAGCTGGGCTTCGCCGCCTACGCGGAAGCCAAGACGGCGGAGCGGTCGGCCATCGCCGCCGTGAAGGCGGCGCGGGCGTGGCTGGCCGAGACCAACGGCGAGGACGCGCGAGGCTGCGCGTCCTGGCGGTGGGCGATAGTGCTCGCTGGGCAGCACGTCAAGGAAGCCGGGGAGACGATCGCGGACGCCGCGACGCGCGCGGAGCGGGAGGCGCTCGCTGCTCCGATCATTGAGGAGGCACAGGAGCGGCTGGTCGCCCAGGAGGTCCAGTGGCGCAAGCGGCTGGCCGATGCAGGCCGCGAGCCGTCGGCGCGGGACTACGCCGGGCTGATCGTGATGTTCGAGGATTCCTCGCGCGCCTGGTGTGCTTGGTTCGACGGCTACACCGACTACAACGGCGTGTTCCACGCCGGGCAGGGTGACCCGTCGCGGTCGTTCGTGGCGCAGTACGACGCCTGGGGGAAGTCGAAGCACTCGGACCGGTCGGTCCACTTCCCCTCGCGGTACACCTCCGCCTCGCTGATCGCCGGTGACCGTGTCAACGCCGCCGCCGTGGCGTTCACGCTGGCCGTGGCCGACCGAATCGAGGGACGCGGCGCTGAGAACCTGCGAAAGGCGGCGGCCGACGTCCGCAAGAACCCGAAGGGGTTCGGTACCAGCAACGACCGCAAGCACCTGGCCGACTGGGCCAAGTACCCGCACATCAGCTACGGGGAGCCGACCCGGCTTGCTGAGCACGCCCCTGCCGAGTGGGCGGCGCTCGAGACCGCTCAGGCCGCGTACAAGGGCGTTCGGGACTTCGAATGCGCTCTGCACTGGGACGCGCACTACGCGAGCGAGCGGGCGGACGCTCGGGCGGAGGCCGACCATGCCGGGCTGGCCGGCCGCGACGACGCCCGCGCGCAGCGCGCGGAGTCCGGCCGTGCGGAGACCGGGTCCAGGAAGGCGATGCGCTCGCTGAAGACGTGTGGTCGGCCGTCCGGTCCTGTGAAGAGGCGTACGACGACGTAAGCCGTGCGAAGCGGGACGCCGGCCACTACGAGGAGTCGGCCGAGACCTACCGCGCAGTCGGCGCCCTGTCTGACTTCGTGGCCGAGTGCGCGCGCATGGAGGAAGCCGCCGCCCGTGCCGAGTCCGGGCGTGAAGAGACGCTGGCTTTGTACGGGTGCGCCTTCGCGGATGCCGCGAAGGCGGAGGAGGACCGGCGCGAGGACGTGCTCCGGTAGGGGCCACGTCGGGTGCGCCGCGCTGCCCCGGGTGAGCGTGACGGTCTCGGACTCCTCGTTGCTGGCCGTCGCGCGCCCGGCGGGGGCCCCTTGCCCCCCGCCGGGCGCGAGGACGCCTCAGGGCGCGGGGCAGGCCCTCCCGCTCGCGATGTAGCAGCCCCGCTGTTCAGTCGGACCGCGGTCATGCGCGGTCACCAACCACCAACCAGTCTGGGTCGCTCCCCTCGACCCGGGCCGGCCGCTGTCCGTCGTCGAGGACGCCCTCATCACCTGCCAGCACGCAGTTGAGAACCCGCTGGTGCGCGCGCCGATACCGGAATTCGCGAGAAGGCGACGTCGCTGGCGCACGCCGCTTCAGTGGCCCCGGCCGCGCATCCGCGTGGCCTCTCCCGGCCCAGAAGGAATCCCGTGAACACCGTCCCCAGCTCCGTCGACAGCCAGCACAAGTCCGTCGTCAACGGCGATGCCGGACTGCCCGAGGCTGCAGCCGGGAACATTGCCGCCGGTCAACTCGCGGCCGCGCTGCAGGAAGGCGAGTCGATCGCGGCCGTGTCGTTCCTGGACGGGCCGAAGCCTGCCGCTGGTTGGGTGCTGACGACAGCGGCCGGGCACGCGTTCCGGATCCGGCCCATCACCTACTGCCGTCCGGAGGAGGGCCAGTGGGAGGCCGGACACGACGCTGACGGATCGTACTGGTGGGCCGCCAACATCGAGGACCGCCCCCTTGCCAAAGTGCTCGCCCGGATCCGTGAGGACTCCGCGAGCCGTGCTCGGTTCGCCGCCCTGTGGGCGAAGTACGGGCAGCACACGGCGCAGGCTCCGGCGTTCGGGTGCATGCCGGACCGTGTGGAGCTTGAGCCCGGTGTGTTCCTGATCCGCCGCTTCGGCGCCGTGGGCCTGGTTGCCGAGTGCCGTTGGGGGTTCGAGCACCTGACCGCCGCAGACGGCCGCGAAGGCTGTACGGGTGAGGACTGGGCGCGCAAGGGGCCTGACCACCGGCGGTACGTGGCCGAGTGGAAGGTGTGGAACTCCGCCCTGGAGAGTGTGGCGAACTCCCGTCTCCGCGTCGTCTCCGTATGTGCCGACGACGACAAGGAGGCCGACGTCGACGCGTACTGTGCGATGTCCGCGCCTTACGTCGGCAAGTGCAGCTCGAAGCGCTCCGGTGCCCGCTACTGGGTGGCGGTCGTCGACGACCAGGACTACGAGCTCGGCCGGTTCGTCGCCTGCGCCCGCTGCCTCTCCCGCCGGATCCTGGACGACGCCCACGGCGGCGACCGGTCCGCCGGGCGGGATGTGGTCGACCTTGCCCGCGACTTGGCCAAGGGCGATCCCAAGACATGTGCTCTGTACTGGCAGCAGTGGGGTGATCGTGCGGCGGAGCTGTGCGGGCAGATGCTCACTCGGGCTCTGGAAGACGGCGAGCGGGCGCCGTGGCCGTCCAAGGCGTTGGCCGATGCGCTCATAGCTCAGGGCGCGGCTGACGGTGACGAGCGCGCGAAGCGGGAAGCCCGCGCGGCTGTGCGCGAGCGGGGCGGCGGTAAGAAGGCGCAGGACGAGGCCGCCGTGCTGGCCGCTGAGGCGCGCGCCGACCGGGCCGCCCTGGTCGCTGCGGTCCGGGCGAGCCGGACCGCCTTCTCCGCCCGGCTCAACGCCGCGTCCACTACCAAGGATGAGGAGCGCTCCGGCGAGGCTGGCTCCGGCCAGACCGCCGAGCAAGGCCTCGGGAGCACGTTCCCCCACATAGCGGTGGCTTCCACGACGGACTTCTCGACGACTGACGCCGCGTACGGTCCGGACGACACCAGCGCCCCGGAGCGGGCCAACGATGCCAGCCGAACGGTTGGCACCACGCTCGCCGCACCCGCTGACTCGGAGATGGAGAACAGCGGCGCGGACCAGTGGCTCGATGAGAGCAACGCCCGAACCGAACTGCCGCGTATGGGCTGGTGCACAGGGCTGGCCGACGTCCTGGCCGCCGCGTACGCGGGAGACCTGCACGCGGATACGTCCGGGATCGTCCGCCGCCGTGAGGGTCAGGGACGCCGGGTACGGGCCGCCCTGGTCGAGCTGCTGGCGTCCGGCGGCTACATCGCGGTCCCTCGCGCCGGCCGCCGCGGGCCTGTCACGGTCACCCCCGACGGCGTTACCGCGCACCGTTGGTGCACCGCCGCACCCGACCTGCTGCACGCAGACCACCGGGCCGCCTACTGGGCGCGGGTGCGTGTTCACCACACCGGCCGGACCAGCAAGCAGTCGGCCAGGGACCAGGCCCGGCGTCTTACTCCCCTGCCGTACGGACAGGAGGAGGAGCGCCGCCGCGCCGCGCAGATGCGGCAGGTCGAGCAGTGGGCCAAGGAGATGGAGGCCACGCGGGAGCGTCTTGCGGCGGAGCAGGCGGAGCGGGATGCGCAGGCCAAGCAGGAGCAGGCGGCCGCATGGGCGCGGAGCGAGCAGGAGGCCGAGGAGCGGCAGGCGGCGAAGGATGACCGCCGCGATGACGGTCTCGTCATGTCGCAGCACGGCCCGCAGGAGATCGTCATGGGCACGGGTAGGCGGCGCGTCACGGTGACGCGGGTCAGCCCAAGTATCTGGGAAGCGGTGGTCCGCGGAGCGGTCTACGTGGTGTCGAAGGAGGGCGGCGAGGACTGGCCCTGGCTGGTCATCGCGCCGGACGGCACGCGCATCGACCTCTGTTCGGTGATCAACGACGCGCCGTACGCGGCCAGCGTCCGGGACATCGTTCGCGCCCACGCCGACGCCACGGAGCGCGGCGAGACGATTCCCGAATGGACGCCGCCCGGTGCCGCCGTTGCTACGCCCAAGGAGACCGTCCAGGGCCGGGCGACCGCGGGCGACGACCTGCCCAAGGCCGGAAAGGCGTACAGCACCCCCGCCCCCGCGCGTGCGGTCGCTCTCGACCTGATCGGCTCCCAGTGGGTGGCCGAGTGCGACCGGCATGGCCCCGTCTCCATGGGGCTGAACAAGTTCGGTGACGCGGTCGCCGACATCGCCGCTGCCTACGTCTACGACACCGAGCAGGATGCCGCCGACGCCGCCCGCGCCCACCTGGACGCGCATGCCCGGGAGGACGCCGACGTGATGACGCCGGAGGACATCGACGCTGCCCAAGCGCTGAACTTCTCCCGCAACCAGTGGCGCACGCTGGGGTGGATACGTGACGGCAAGGTGCGCGAGACTGCCGACGGATTCAGCGCCTACGACATCAGTCCCGACCGCGCCGACGTCTCCAAGAGGATCAGGAAGACCCTGGTTCCGCGCCTGTGGGCAGCCGGGTTCGTGAAGGTGCTCGCCATCGCCCCCGGGGCCCGCGCGTTCGGTCTCACCGACGAGGGCGCCCGCGCGTTTCGTCTGTGGTCGAACGCGATGCGCATCAACGCGGTCACGGAGCCGGAGAAGGACACCCAGCACGCCGCGGTGAAGAGCTCCCGCTACCGGTGGCTGTCCGCCGGGGAAACCTGGCCCGGGGAGCAGGAGAAGGCCCAAGCCTCAGCGGAGGCGGAGCAGGCCGCCAACGAGCGGGCCGCCGCGCTGCGGGCCGCGGAGGAGAAGGCCGCGGCCGAACGGGCCGCCACCCCCACGGTTGATGAGCTGGCCGTGCTGGAAGCGCTGAACGCTGACGGTTTGGACGCGGAGGCGGCCGCGACGCTGTCGGCCGCGTACATCGGCCACGTGGTCACCCGTCTCCGTCCGGGGGCCACCTCGGCGCGTCTTGATGGGGGCACGGGCCGGGGCGACCGGCGGGTGACGCGTACCTACAACGTCAACGGCGTGGAGAAGCGGATCACGCCGGCGGCTGCCGATGTCCTGTCGGCGGCCGCCGCGAACCTCACCGATGCCACGGTCGAGACCTGGCACGCGCTGTGCACGACGGTAAATGAGCGGTACGGGGTGTACCAGCTCGACCTGGCCGCCGCCATCAAGGCAGGCACGACGACGCTCGCACTGCTTGATCAGGCCGAACAAGGGCCGGAGGAACCGGCGGAGCTGTGGGCTTCGCGCGAGTTCGTGCAGACCGCCAAGCCGGGCACGGAGGCCGAGGTGATCGAGTGGGCCGTAGCGGGACTGCTGTGGCAGAACGGTGACGGCTTCCGCCACGCCGGCCGCAAGGTCAACCCCTCCCGGGTGCTGCCGCTGATCGAGGCCGGAACCCTTCACCGCAGCGCTGACGGCCGGGTGTACCCCACCCAGGCCCAGCCCCCGCAGCCCGACGACGCTGCCGTCCCGACCACTGCCGGGCCAAAGAGCCCGGCGGCAGGCGGCAGCGGCGGCGCACCGCAGGCTCAGGAGCCGGGCCCGGTGCGGGTGCCGGACACCTTCAGCGCTGCGGGCCGTACGCCGCTCACGTACGACGACTTGGACGGCTGGACGTACGCCGACTTCGTCGCCGTGCACCCGTCCGAGGAGGACACCGCCGACCTGGTGAGACTCGCCGGGCCAGGCCCGGTGCGATGGCTGTTCGCCCCCGCCGAGGGCGACGCGCCCAGAGCTGTGAACCTGTTCGGTGGCTGCGGGGGCTGGTGCGTCGGGATCCGCCGCATCCTCGGGGCCAAGGTCGACATGCTGTGCATAGACGCAAGCCGCGACGCCACGTACACAGCGACGCGGGCCGGCTGCCACGCCATCTGCGCGGACGTGCGCAGCATCGACCCCGAGCACTTCGTATTCCGGCACACGCAGATCCTGATCGGGTCCTCGCCGTGCATCGACTTCACCAATGCCGGGAAGCGCGCTGGACGGCTGCCTGAGAACGTGGCCGCTCTGGCCGACGCCATCGAGCAAGCCGGGGCAGCCGTCGGGAACTACATCGTGGACGGCCCGGGCTGCACGTGCCTCACCGATGAGGAATGCGAGTGCGGGCCGGAGGCCTACGACCACTTCGGCCCGCGCTCGGGCGCCACCTGGGACGAGATCCGCTCACTCGTCGAGAACCTGCCCGGCGCCGAGACGGCCGGGCTCATGCTCGAACCGATGATCTGGGCCCTCGCCCTCAAGCACGGTGGGGCGCCGCTGCACACGATCCTCTTCGAGCAGTCCAACCAGCTGCCCCAAGAGATCCGTGACGTGATCAAGGAAGAGTTGTACTGCGCCGGGGAGAGTTCACTCGGTGTGGCGGTGTCGGTGACGTGGGAAGAGATCGACGCCGCCGCGTACGGGTCGCCCTCGACGCGCCGTCGGGCGTTCATGATGGCGACGTTCGGACGGTACAACTCCGGACCGGTAGCACCTGAGATCACGATCACCGCCGACCAGGCGACGGGGCTTCCCGCTGATCTGGAGGTGATCACCCGGGGCGCGCGCAAGACCAGCGGGGGCAACGCGTTCGTCATGGGCCGCGTGATTCCGGGCGTCACCTCGCGGATCCGGTCGGTCGATGTCGGACACAAGGGCGGCCGGTTCACCCTCGAACAGGTGGCAGCTCTTGTCACCCTCCCCAGGGACTACGCAGCGCTCGCCGAGGGTTCACGGACGAGTATCTGTCAGCAGTTCGCGGACATCGTGGCCCCCGTCGTCTCTGCCGCCGTGTTCGGGGAAACCGTCGGTCACCTCTTCGGGATCAAACGGAACCGCGGCGGCTGGCTGTCGCTCCTGCTCGCCTACCTCCGCGAGCAGTACCCCGGGGCCAAGACGATTCCGGAACCGCAGCCTGCTGCGCCGGAGACGGTGGCCAAGGACCGGCACAGCAATACGTACGTCGAGGCATGCGAGGGCGAGCGGACCCTCGAGCAGCCCCCGCATGGTTCGGCACCCGCCTGTCCGCAAATCGAGGTGAGGTCCGAGGGGGTGCCCAGACCAGGGCCCTGCCAGTCGGATCCAGCCACCGAAGGTGCACCGTCGTCGCTCTGACGGCGTCCCGGTTCACGATGGGGGCGAGCTGGGTGTGGGCAGCCCAGTGGCTGGGCTGAAGACGGCCGCCCCTTCGATGGGGCGGCCCCGGCAGTTGTATCGAAGCCCAGATAGCCGGCGCGAGGGCGGGAAAAGCAGCGGCATCGGCCCGTGGGCTCGGCGCGCCAGCAGCCTGTCCGTCGCCCTCAGCCGAGACCGGGCCGGAGCGTTGCGCGTGCCGTCGCCGAACCTCATGGATTCGCGAGACACGACGTCGACGCCGCCTTGCGGCTTCCCTGATCACCGCCGACGACCCCCAGGCCACCAGGGAGAGCACGATGACGAACGAGACCACCCAGCAGGCCATCACCTTCCTTCAGTGGCACCGAGGGGGCTACCTGGTCGCCACCGCACAGTTCCCGGCGGGCTACTCACAGCGCCTCATCACCGACTACCGGCTCAGGGTCGCTGAGAAGGGCGGAACCACGATCGAGGTGTACGACCCCAATCAGACGTGACCCGTTGTCGTCTGCCACGACAACGTCCAGGGCCCGCTGAACGTGAGCGAACCTCCAGTATTCGCCACGCAAGGGGCCATGCCGACCGATTGCGGTCAGATACTTCCCGTCAACCTGCCCATACACGCCGAGCTGAACGCCCACCGAGAGCAACGAGGAACCGATCATGGCCAAGGCCACCTATTCCACCGTCCGTCGCTACCTCGGCGAGAAGTTCAACCTCAGCCGGACATCTGCCGGGCGACGCTCCGGGCGGCGCTGGTCGGAAGGCGTTCAGGTCCGCACCTCACAGACGCTCGGTGTGATCGTCGACTACGTGGAGAGCCACGCAGCGTGGGGTTCTGACGGTTCGCTCCGGAAGGAGAAGCTGAACGCCGTCCGGGCCTATCTGGAGCTGCGCTTCACCGTGGAGGACCACTTCGCTGGTGACGGCCGCATGGTCGTCACCGACAAGGCGAGCTAAGCCGGTAGGGCGGTCTTCTTCACCCGCTATGCACCGATCTGGCGTATGCCCCGGGGTCGCGATGGCCCGCAGCGCACCTGGGGCGGCACGACGCGGCGGACACTGTCAGGAGCCGGTTGGCCATGATCTTGGCGGGAGTCTCCCGCGAGCTCGCCTTGAGAGCTGTCCTCACCGCTAGGATGGTGGGCGCAGGAATGGGCAACCGCGCCGCGCCCGGTCCACACCGACCTCGACGCCCACACCGTCGACGGGGACCACAGACGTCTGAGACTCGCGCGAGCCAACTCGTCATGCTCTCCTCCTGGACGGCCGGCGCGTGTGGGGCAGCAGGCCGGACAAGGACGAGACGCCATGACCAACCCCCGCCGCCGTGAGCAGGACCGTGCCGTACGCGCGTACAAGCGGGCCCACCCCGGCATCACCCTGGCCCAGGCCCGCGCCGCCGTCGCCGCCCGCTCCGGCCCGCGCCCCGGCCTCCCCTCCCGGATCGCCGGCGCTCCCCTGCCCCGGCCCGGTGAGCGCCTTGAGGACTACGTGAAGCGCGTCGCCGTTGCCGCCGGAGTTCAACGGCACCGGGCTATGGAGCTCCTCGGCCTGGAGCCCGGCACCTCAGCGACCAAGCGCCTGGACCAGCTCGCCGACAGCCTGTCCGACGCCGCGGTGAAGGCGCTCGTCGCGGCCACCGGCATGACCCCGCAGCAGGCCCGCGCCCTGACCGCCCCGTACGTTGCCGGTCCCCAGTACGCGGAGCTTGAAGCCGTGGCACGCCAGCACCTGGGCGAGAAGTACTTCCGGCGCGGCGGCGCGGACAAGACCCGTACGGGGGCGGCCGAGCTCGCCGGGCTGCTCCCCGAAGCAGACGAACGGCTCCCGCTCCCGCCCGGTCTACTCGCCAGCGAAGTACTCTCCGGCTCCTACCGTCCGGCCATCGTCGACCTTGACTGGCAGGACGACTCCCCTCGGCCGTCCATCGACCCCGAGGTGTTCAAGGCGGTCGCCCAGGCCCTCGGCATCGAACAGGGCGACGCCCTCGACGCGCCGCCGCGCGCGCAGCAGGGCAACCAGGCGACGCCGGGGCTCAGCAGTTGGGTAGAACGCCGCCGGGCCCCGGGCATTGCGGGGCCATGCCCAGCCTCCTGTGCCTTCCCAGCGGGGATGGTGCTACCGGGTAACCGGACCAGCCACCGGGACGCGTCACCGTCACGGCCCGGGACGCTGGCTTCCCTTTCGCTTCCCCGCTGACGCAGGTGAAGGCGGGGACCTGCTACCCAACCGGGCACCGGCCAGCTGGCAACGGCTTCGAGCGGGGCGGCCTTGGAGGCATGCGCCTGCTACCCAACTGCTGTCCGATCCCTGCGGCAGACTCATCGAGCCCGCAACGTCCCTCGACGCAGTCCCGCTAGGGACGGCTGCACTGAATGCCGCATGTCGCCGACCGCTGACACGTTCCAGCGGCTGAGCCGGGCCGTTCTGAGGGCCGTGGTGGCAGCACGCAAACTCGCCGCACGACTGCCCGCACCACCAGCCCGCGGTTAGCTGATCCCCGTTACCCCGCCCGTCTTGAGAGGAACAGCCCGTGACCGACCAGCCGACCTTGGCCACGCTCACTGAGGAGCAGCTGGCCGATCTCATCGCCGAGGCCACAGCGTTCCGCAACCAGCCGTCCCTTCGCCACTGCCTCTACCCGGGATGTATCCGGGAGTTCGACATGGCGGCCCGCATGGACGGGCGGGAGCCAACCCGTCCTTCCTGGTCCGGTGCCGGCTGGCGCCAGGTCACCCGTGGTCCCTCGACCGGCTCCGTCTGCCCCGACCATGTCGGCACCGTCACCGAGCACCTGCCCCGCACCGTCGACGTGCCCAACGGCCGCTGGATGGTCGCCTGCGCCTGCGGCTGGATGTCTCGCTCCCAGACCTACGGTGGTCTCCTGCGGCCGCTGTGGGAGGAACATCTCCTGCTCGCAGCCGGGGAGCTCACTGTGCCTGTGACGCTCGCTGAAACACCCGGACGGCTTCCGCTGGCCGAGCACACGGAGGCCAGCCTGACGGAGCTTTACGAGGTACTGGAGGACACCGAGCACGACCGAGCCGAGACCCGCGAGGCAGCGCAAGCCATGTACAAGGCTTGGGACTGGCACCGGAATACCTTCGGCGGGATCGCACGGGCAGTCAACGCCGTCTGCAACATGATGCGCGCGGGCGTCGGCGACACCCGTGACTGGTCCGCCGACCGGCACGACGCCTATCTGTGGGCCGTCCTCATCGGCTGGGACGACGACACGCTCAAGAACGTCGCGGCACGGCACCGGTGGAACGAGCACCGCATCCAGTACGTGCGCGAAATGCGCGCCCTCCTCTCCCCCATTACCGACCCGCAGAAGCAGGAAGCCGCCAAATGAGCCCCCCTGACCACCGGAGCCGCAACTCCCACAACCGGACCCGCCCTCTCCACGGCAAAGCGCCAGGGCGGGCACAAACCGTCCGGAACCGCGGAGGAGGGCAAGCCGCTCGAGGAGATGCCGCCCTGGGCCTAGGAGGTCGTGTTCAGGGATGCCCTCGGGCTGTTGAGGGACGAGAACGCAACCTGGGTTCCGTACACCTCGCCGCGCGGGACCGAGTTCGTCATCATCTCGGCCTGCGGCTTCCGCTACACGGTCTCCAAGAACGGAATCGCGTAACCCGCCCGCAGCAGTCTCACGAATGTGGCGCATGGCCTATAGCGGTCATCTGGCGGTCGAGACGTACATCCGCATCACCAGCGCGCCAAGGGAGCCGGCGGATCGCAGGGCTGGCAGGCCATGAGCTCAGCCACAACTGTCGGCTGATCGGGCCTGCGGTGGAAGCGCTTGACGTGCTGCGCGTCACCCGCCGCTGCCCAAGCACCAGCAACGGCCGACACTGGCCCCTCCGACATCTGAGTGCCACTCGCTGCGCATGGTGTCACGCTCGCCTGCCCGACCGGACCCGCTCATGACCGCAGCGTCCCATGCCTGGTGTGTACGCCGACTGCCAGCACCGGCGCGGCGGGCTTGTCTCTGGTCGGGCCTACTCCAAGCCGGACCGTCTCACGAATGATCACTATGCGCCCCCTGAATCCGAGAGGATGACCCCTATGCCCCTCCACTACGAAGCCACCAAGCCACTGACGGTCCCGGACTCCGAGTTCAACGAGAACCACATCGCTGTCCTTCTCGTGATCGGGAACTGCTACGGCGGACAGTGGACGATCAACTTGCTGTCCCAGCGCGAGCACCCTGACGAAGCCACCCCACTGGGCACCATCGAGACCTTCTACGATCACCAACGTGAGGACCTCACGGACAGCCCCCGCTACGCCCAGCTCGGCCTCGACACCGCTCTCGTCTGGCTCCTGGCAGAGGCGAAGAGGAGGAACTGGCGGCTCCTCGTCTGGGAGAGCGTGAACGATCAAGTTCCCGAGGACGCCAGAAAGTTCACGATCGGCGCGCGAGTCGCCCTCGGTGGTGAGCAGTTCGTACCGGCTCCTGGCGCCAAGTACGCCGACGAGGTTCTCACGGGCGCGGCGAAACCATAACCGGACTCGTGAACGAATACCGCCCTGCTCCGAGAACCAGCGGACCGCCGGCAGGCCGCGGCGAGACAGGTGAACACTGCGAGAGCCACTTCCGAAGGCAAAATCGGAGTGAGCGGTCCAGGCAGTCCACACAGCCCGGGCCGCGGGCCCCTATGGAGCAGCGGCTCATCCGCTCCCTGTCCTGACGGTACGGCGGCTGACGCAGGTCTCAGCAGCCGCCATCCGTACGAACTCGCGGATCTTGGCTGCTCACCGACCTGGAGCGGTTCACTGCGGCCACCGACAAGGGAAGACCCCAGCACTTCCCCGGCCCGCACCGCAGGGAGTACGTACCGATGAACCGCCCCAAGCCCGGCAGCACCATCGACATCAGCCAGCTCGTCGAGAAGCTGGACTCGGCGCGCGGCACTGTCGCCTACGACGCCGATAAGCACCACTACGAGCGCCACCACTCCGAGCGCAGCGAGATCGACACCGTCTTCGACGACCTGATCGACTGGGTCCTTGCCCATCAGACGACGGTCCAGCTGGCCAAGCTCGTTAAGCCCGCCTCCGACCCGGACCTGCAGCCCGGTGACCTGACCCTCATCCACGGCAAACCCGTCACCGTGCGAGAGATGCGCGTCCACCGACCGCACCACCATGGCGACTCCGGTCTTCCGCAGCACCAGGCCGCCTTGGAGATCGTCACTGGTATCGGCAGTGAGTGGTTCTCTCTCACGCCCCAGGCGTGACCTCCCGGCTCGTGGTGACAGCCCCTGCCCTGGGGCTGTCACCACGAGCCGGTACCGCCCGTCCCAAGGACTCCGAGAGGCAGCGAGATCCCGCTCCCCCGGGCCGCAGCCAGGCTCCCACCAACACCAGCCGACGCCCTTGGGCGCCCGGGCAACCCGGCAGCACCTCCGTGAGGAGCAGCGATGCAGCACGAGCCGTACGCACAGATCGTCGTCAACCACACGACCCGCACCGCGTTCGTAGGAGGCACATACACGCGCCAGAGCAGCGCTCTGCGCGGCGCGCGGCGGGTGACTCGCCGCCAGGGCACCGACACCGTCTCGATCCTCGTCTTCCCGGCGCATCAGCGGGAGGACCACCTGCGCATGGCGAACGAACACGCCGACGTCATGGTCTTCACCGACCCCGCGTGACCGCGGCAACCTCAAACACGACAACGCCACGGCGAGGTACGCAGTCCACCGATCTGACCATGAAGCCGCCCGCAACCGTGCGCGCTTGCCATGGCAGGCCATGTCTCCCGCACGATGCGAGATCACCGGCACACCGCAAGGACTCGGCGCGCCGACCGGGACGATGTCCCGCCGCCGCGGCGGCGGTCTGGCCGCGGCGGGGACCTCGTCGACGATCACGGGGAAGTGCTGCGGCGGTTCACCCTGAACGCCGCGACACTTACCCGCACAGCGCGCCAGCAGCTCGTCGTTCACGCCCGCCCGAGGGTACACGTAGGCGTGCAGGACTCACTCCCCACTGCCCCAGGGGCGGCCACGGGGCCTCGGCAGGAACGGCTTCACTTCTGCACCTCGACCAGGCGTTGCCACAGGAACTCGACCTCACCGACCAGCCCGGCCGGATCGCCCACCGTCGCCGACGTCTCCACCAGAGCAGAAGTCGGCCCGCCCTCCGGAAGTATGGCCCCGGCCGCCAGGAGCACCACGCCGCCGGAAACCGTCGTAATTCCCACCCACCGCTGCTCATGCTCCACCATCAGTCGGGCCTGATCGATCCCCATGCCCTGAGGCCGGCACTTCCACCCCCGGGTCCGACGAATGTGCAGCGCCACGTCGTAGGCGTCCATCGATCCCCCTCTCTAGCCGTGTCTCGTAATTGATCTCGCGGCTGCGAAATATCAGGAGCGCCCGGTGCGGTGAGAGCCGCATGCCGGGTGCGGCGAGCGGCCTGGGGAAACGGGTCAGCGGCAACGTCGAAACCGCGCCCCAGGCCGACCCAACACCAGTAGAGGGCGAACCTACAGGGGGAACACGCGGGCGTTGCAGGCGAAGGCGGGATTCTGCGCGGACGCCGGGCTGGGGCGCGAGTCGAACCACGCGGTCCGGCAGCAGCCGCGTACAGATCACCCACGTCCGCTCGCCCGTATTGGCCCTTGCCGTTCCATGTCTACCCGCAGCCGCAGTGCCCGGTAGACACGGCAGTTCGGCCCCAGGACGGTCGGAGCAAAGCCCAGGACCGCCGCTGTCAGCGCTTGGTGATCTGCGGGGGACTTGGCGGGCCGTAGCCGTCCGCCCGGCTCTGCGCGACCTGCGCGGCGGCGTGGGCCCACTGCTGAAGGTAGTCGGCCGGGGGCTTGCCCCGGCCGCAGCTTCACGAGCACAGGGCCGATTCATTCGTTTCCGCTCTCGGTCCCGTCGCCGCTCCTCGACGCCGGGCGGGGGGCGGCGGGTACTTCGAGAACGAACTTACCGGCATATGCAGGCGGTCGAGGTATGTACGGCTCTACCTTGGCGGTGCCCGCCTCGGCGTTGTCGGCGTAGGCAGCCCGCACACGGGCCATTGCCTGCGCGTAGGACATCGTGTCGGTATCAATGGTGACCCTCACGCGGTACTCGCCCAGATGCTCGGGAGCGTGGTAAGAGCGTCGGTGAGCAGGGCCAGTTCTTGTGGGCCGTTGGGTGCAGTCACACGGATTCCGGAAACGCGTGCACCTCCCGGGATGAACGCGCGGACGGCGATCCCGCAGTTACTCAGGTGCTCGGCCACGGGCAGCGGGTCTGGCAGGTGAACGAAGCGGTAGTGGAGCTGGGCGTCGACGACACGTGAGCCGAAGACCGAAGCGAGGAGGGTCTCCAGGCGGGCGGCATCATCGTGGATCGCGGCGCGGGTAACAGCCAGCCATGCTTTGTCGTACAGCGCAGCTGTCGCTACGTGAGCATCGAGGAGCGACAACGGCCATCGGATGAGCTGGCTGGCGACTCGCTGGCGCAACTGATCGTTGCGGGTCCACAGCACCCCCGCCCGGACCCCCACCATTCCGTACGACTTCCCGGCGGACTGAAGCACGACCACGTTGTCCAGGTCGGTGCCGGCCAGGCTGAGTTCCGGGCCCCCGCGCAGGCCGAGATACTCCTCATCTACGACGAGGAGCGTGCTGGGATGCTCGTCGGCGACCTGCAGCAGATCCTCACGGGTCAGAAAGATCCCCGTCGGGTTGCAGGGATTGGAGAGGATGACTGCGCCGCCGGTGTGCCGGGTCATTGCCTGACGGAGCCGGTGCAGCCGCTGCTCGGCGCTGTCCTGTGGATTGGTAGGACTGTGAAAGTCGGCGTAATGGAACAAGCTCATGGTCTCGGTGTAGTCGGGAGCGATGACACCAACGCCGCGGCCGCGGGGACACGGCAGCTCGCTGCCGACGCTGCCGCCATGCAGCGGCGAGGACAGGACGCGGGCCAGCACGGTGAGAAACTCCGTCACGCCGCGCCCCGGCAGGAGGTGGTCCGGGTCAACGCCTCCGAGGTGCGCGGCGAACGCTTCCAGGTAGGGCACCTCGCACCCGTAGGGCGGCGGCGCAAGGTCTTCCGGATGCTTCACAAGGAGCTCGTGGACCGATTTGAGGATGTGCCGCGGCGGTCCGTAGCGGTTGTGGCACACCGACAGGTCCAGGCTGATCTGACCGGCACTGTACGACCGGAGATCTCCGCCCTGCCGGTGTGCTGTCTCGTACACCGGTGAGGACACCGGGGTCCGGGATGGCAGGGTTCCTTCTGCAGGTTGCCCCGCTCGGCGCTTCGGCGTGATCGGTGTGCCTGTCGGCTTGTGCATGTCCGGCTCCTCGCGTGTCCTGTTCAGCGGTCGACACCCGTTGAACAAGCGCATTCTGACTGCCGAACCGGACACCCCGCGCTGGTCCTGGGCAGGGTCCACGCGATGCGTCTTCGTCGTCGCGCACAGCTTGCTCGACGTTGAGTGGCAGCAGTCATGGGAGATCGGGTGTCTACGAGCGAGCCCAGAAGCCGCGGAAGCCTACGCGGGCGTCTGTCGGACTGCACGGCCGCCGACCCGGGCCGGGTACAACTAATGGCCTAACGTCCCGGGTGCGCCAGCGAGAGCTCGCCGGCCGGATAACGGACGGGGTCCAGCAGGTTCGTGATCAGCCGCCACTGCTCGGTGCGGACAGTGCCATCGGCCAAGGTGACGGTGCGGGTCGCCTCGATCACGCGCACCGGCAGCAGTACCCGCAGGACGCCGTAGCCGACGCGGGCGATGTAGGAGCCGTCGCCCAGGTGCTCGGCGGGGGTGGGGACGCGGCGGGCCCCGGAGCGCAGAGGGAACCGTGCCCCGCTCTGATAGACGGCATCAAGGAACTCGTTGCCGTCGAAGGCCGCGTCGGCCAGCAGGAGCATCGTCTTGTCCAGGGAGGTAAGAAGCCGCTTGGCATAGTCCTCAGAACCTCCGCTGAGCACTGAACTCGGCCCGTGGCCAGGGGGTTCTCTTTCTGAAAGCGGTTCACCCGGTGTGGGACGAGCGCCGCCGTGTTCTTCCCGGCCACCAGGGCACCGACCACGGCACCGCGGCGTTGCCGGACAGCATGCCTGATCCCTCCCGGCGGTCACGCCGCCGACTCACGACGGCCCGGACGCGCCCGAGCCTTCATGGCCCCCGACCCCCACCGTGCTGAAGATCGTCGACACCGTCACCGGCGACATCACAACCGCCTCCTACGAGTTCGACATGCCTGGCCCCGAGCGGCATTCCCACAACAGTCACCCTCCGGATCAAGCACCGCACGGTCAGGTCCTGCGAACGGCTGATCGCCTTCACGGTCCTGTCCCCAACACAATCGATCTGGTCGTGCCGCTCGACGTGGCCGAGGCCCAGGCGCTGACCGACGAGATCCGCGCCGCAATCAAGGACGTGAAGGCGACCACCGTGCGCCCTACGGCCGTTCGTGTGCCCACCAGCAGCACGCCCGGCGGCGTCATCACCGTCTGGCAGGACAGAATTCGCCGCTAACCCTCTGTAGCACCGCGCACCTGGTTCCCTTCCGGTCGGCAGCACGTCGGCTGCCGACCAGTACTCAAGGAGACCACGTGCGCATCAGCATTTCCCTCGACCTTGGCGGCTGTGACATCGACGGCGCTGAGCCCACCGTCGAATTCACCTGGGACATCGGAGCGCTGCCGCTGCCGCGCAGCGGTGAACGTGTTGCCTTCGGCGAGGTATTCACCGTGGTTCACGCGGTGCAGTACCTCTGCCCGGACGGTGACTCCCTCACGGCCCTGGGATCAGAGGCCAACCCCGTGTCGGTGGCACTTCTCCTGGCGCTGCGCACGGAGTCCATGGGCCTTACGACACCGGAAATACAGGCGGTGCTCTGTGGGCTGCCATGTGTGAGTGACGTGTATGTCCCCGGTATCGAACCGGATCGGTCTGAGTGACCAGCGCGAAGCGCTCCGGCGCCCGCTACTGGGTGTCTGTGATCACCGATCAGGGAACAGCAGCGCGGACCAGTGGCTCGATGAGAGCAACGCCCGAACCGAACTGCCGCGTATGGGCTGGTGCACAGGGCTGGCCGACGTTCTGGCCGCCGCGTACGCGGGAGACCTGCACGCGGACACGTCCGGGATCGTCCGCCGCCGTGAGGGTCAGGGACGCCGGGTACGGGCCGCCCTGGTCGAGCTGCTGGCCTCCGGCGGCTACTGGAGATGGTGGCCGGGCTGCCTCAGCTCTTCCTCGGCGCCTGACCGCTCACCGCGGCCGACGCGGTGCGGGCGGCGGGTCGCCGCACTCCCGGGCCATGGCCTCGGCCCTGGCCCGTGCGTCCTCGGCGCGGTCCTCGGCATCCTGGGCGAGGTAGCGGGAGGACTCGTCACCGACGGCGTCGACGAGCCGGTGCAGCAGCGCCGCCCGGCGCTCCAGGTAATCCAGGCGGCTGTCGGTCGTGGAGCGGCGGGAGTTGTAGTGCTCGGCGTCGCTCAGCAGCCCCACCAGTTCCGCGACCAGCAGCCGGTCCGTGCCCGGCTCGGCGGTCGTCACGACGACTTTCCGGCGAGCGCGGCCAGGCGGTCCATCTCGTCCACGCCATCGTTGCAGCACTTCCCGCACACCAGCCGCCGCCGCTTGGGCTGCTCGGGCAGCCGGATATCGAACGGCGCCCGGCCCTCAGCCTTGTCGCGCAGGTCGTAATCGCACTCCGCGCAGACCAGCCGGGCGGCGCGGGCCTGCTTCTTCGACCAGGAGGGCCACTCCGCCGACAACCGCAGCATGGCGATGACCATGCCGTCGGCCCGGGGCTGGAACACCGTGAAGTCCCAGTGCGGGGCGTCGGTGGGGATGTCGGCGACGGTCTGCTTCAGCGACGGCATCCACGGCACCAGGTGGGCCAGGTCCTCGCGCAGGATGCGGACCTCCTCGCCCTCGCGCATCGCCTTGCTGTACGAGGAGGCGAGCGGGAACCGGAACGCTGTCACGATCTTGTGCGGGACCTGGAGCAGCTCCAGATCCCGGCTGATCTCGGCGGCGGTGGCCTTCCACTCCCCGCAGTTGACCTCCCGCCACAGGGCCAGCCCGTCGGCGTTCAGCTTCCCGGACGCGTTGATCGTGCTGACGATCCGCCGCTGCGCGGCCCGTACCTCCGGGGCGACCGCTACGGTCATCTCCGCCTCCTCGTCCTCGTCGGTGCCCGTCCATGGACGCCGTGTCTGCACTGATCAACGATGCAGGCCCGCGCACGGCGCGGTCCGACTTTCCGCCCGATCGGTCCGGGCCGGCCCCTACTCGTCGGCGGTCGCGTTTTTGTCAGGCAGGGGCCGCAGCCCGCCGGGCAGGTCGGGGAGCTGGAAGGAGTACCGGCCGAGCATGTTCACGTGGTGCCGCACGAACGGGGAGAGCCGGGCGACGTCCTCGTCCCGGACGACGACGCGTGGGCGGCAACGTGTTGCATATCGGACCCGGCCGGATCGGGAAGGGGGAGGTGCTTACGCTCACGTTCCTGGTGGACGGCCGTCCAGACCTCGCTCCTGAGAGCAGCTTCAAGCACCCCCTGCTCGACGTCACGGTCAAGGAGGGCATCTACTACCGGAAGGCCTTCGAGACCGGCCACGGGTCGGGAGACTGCACCTGACCGACGAGCCGGGACGCCCCCGGCCCGGGGGATGGGGCCCGCAGGCTCCTTGATTAAATCAGGGTTGCAACAAGCCCTTCTAGTTACTACCTTGGTTTAATCAAGATGTCGCGAGCGAAGGGGAAGTACGTGACGGACCGTTATGAGTGGCCCGAGCTGACCGTGTTCGAAGAACTGGACGTTCCCGTGAGTGCGGTGGAGCGCTTTGACGGCGCGCTCACCTGGTACGACTCCGAGACGGGCACCGTGCTGGAGACCATGACCGTAGGCATGGTGGACGGGAGGCCCGTTGTCCTGCTGGAGTCGGTCCGCGACGACGACGGTCTCCTGACTGGTCCGGATGGCAAGCCGCACACCGCCTGGGGCCAGCACACCGTCTGGGTGGGATACGAGACCGTCGACGAGGCCCGCGCCGACCGCGACGCAGTGTTCGGGGACGGCATGGACTACGCCAGCAGCCCGTATACCTGGGGGCGCCGCTACCAGGCACACATGGGCCCCGCCGGGGCCGGACGCTGGCACACCACCATCGCTCTCGGCGACTCGATCGTGCAGCAACTCCACACCGCCGAGGACGCCGCGGAATCTGCGCTCCTCTCCGGGGTCGGAAGCATGGCCGATCACCTCACCGCCACGGAGCACCCGGTGGACGCCCTGGGCGCGACCTGGCTACGGATGCGCGCCGCCGAGCATCAGGGCACCGCGCTACGGGCCGCCTTCGCGGCGGGGCTGGATAAGGCCAAGGAAGACCGGGTCGTCGACCGGTACGGAGAGATCTCGAACGGCGACATCGCGCACCTGACCCGCACGTCGCCACAGAATCTCGCAAAGCTCCTGGGCCGCGAGAGGGGCTGACGTGTAGAGCACCCTCCAACCGCACCACGAAGAGCGGCGTCCGAAGCCATAAGAGGTGGCTTCGGACGCCGCTTCGACTGTACGCCGTGACACCAACCTCACGGGACAGCACAACCTAGACCCGCGTCGGCTACGCAGGGAGCCGGGGATCAGGAGACGGCGGCGAGGACGGGCCGTGCCCGCCCCACGGCCTGCACCACACCGATCGCCGCCCACCCGGCCGCCCGCCTGCCCATCGGAAGAAGGCGCCCGTTGAGCCCTGGGGGCGGAAACGGTGGTTCTCCCACCAGTCTGCCGATGGCAGCCGGTAGTGTCAGGAGTGGCCGCAGCGCGTCGGCCTGACTCCGAGCCATCTCGCCCACGCCGAGACGGCAACGACGACAAGGGGCCCAGCCTCACGCGACGCCAGAACCCCCTCAGTCCCCCCGTGGTCCGTACCGACGCCACGGCGGCCGAGGCGTGGGGTCCGCCGCCGAGGAAGCGATCGGTCATGACCGACGACAAGCACGCCAAACGCGCCGCCCGTGAACTCGCCGCGCGTGAGGGCATCTCCTACACCGCCGCCCGCCGGCGCCTCGCCGAACCGAGCGACGTCGACCAGGAGCAGCCGCCACAGCTCATCCCCATCGCCATCAGCACCGCCGCCCTCTTCGACATCGACGCCCTGGACGAGGGCGAGCGCATGGTCGTGGACTGCCTGCGGGCGCTCGCGGCCGAGGGCCAGCCGCTGGCCGTGCGCATGGCCGAGCCGGACCCGGAGGTCGTGGAGGCCCGGATGCGGGCCGAGGAGAAAGGCATCACTCCGCAGTGGAAGCGGTGGGCGTCGGTGGAGGCCGCCGTCGACGGCTACGTGCTGCGCGAGACCCAGTACGGGCCGAACCGCTCCGGCTACACGTCGACCAGCCGCGGGCCCCGGGTGCCGGTGCCGGTCCGCACGGCCGACGGCACGGTGACCGTGGTGGCGATGCCTGAGTGGGCCCGGCTCCACGAGGGCCGGTGGATCTGGGAGCACACCGGCTGGCCGGTGGGGGCGCCGGGCCGGATCGTGGACCCGCCGCAGGAGTTCTCCCCGGCGCCGGGGCTGCGCTGGCAGGTCGCGGTCTGGCTTGACCTCGGGTACGAGGGCAAGGTGCTGGGCGAGGACTACATCGGCGGCACCTCGGACTGGAGCACCGTCGGCTGGTGCACGAACCGGGACGACGCCCAACTGATCGCCCGGGCGTTCACCGCGCACCGTGGCAATCACGCCCGCGCCGACGTCATCGAGCATGGCACGGACAACGGCGTCGTCTCCGTCACCAGGGACACGTACCTCCCGGCCCCGGGCGCTCCGGCCCGTCCACGCCCGCCCGCCCTGGGCGAGCCGCGCGGCACCCTCGCCGCAGGCCCTCGCCCGGCCTCCCCGGACCGGTCCGAGATCACCGAGCCCGCCTGGTACCAGGGAGCGAAGCACCCGCCGACCTCGTCGCTGATCGTGTGGACCGGCACCGGCTGGCGCACGCTGGTCCACACTTACTGGCAGTCCGCGAACATCGCGGCCGTGCTCGGCATCGGGGCCGGCGGCCCGTACGAGTGGGCCGAGGCGTGGGGGCCGCGCCACCCGGACCGGGACCTGCACGACTGGACCCAGGAGGGCCGCGAGCTGACGCACCGGTTCCCGGAGCCCTCCTACCAGGAGCGCACGAAGCTGATCGACGCCATGCGCCGTGCCCATGAGGACGCCCTGGTGGACGCGCTCGCCGACCGGGGCGGCCTCACCCGGGACCAGGCCGTCGCCCGCCTTGCTCAGGGCGGCGAGCAGTACCGCCAGGTCCTGGAGGTCGGGCAGGCGACCATCTCCCGGGCCCTGCACACCGCCCGCCGTGCCCTGCCCGAGGGCCCGGAGCGCACCGCCATCCGGCACGCCCTGGACGACCTGATGTACCGGCATCTCCTCCCCGCCGATGCCGAGTGCATCGCGGGCGAGCAGCTCGACCGCGAGGTCGAGAGCACCCGCTCCCCCGAGACCACCGCCTGGTGCCGCCGTGCCGTCACCGAGTACGTGTCTCCCGCCGCCGACCCGGCCGCCGCTGGTGCCGAGGGCTTCCGCCCGCAAGACACCAAGGTGGCGTCATGACGTCGTGAGGGCATGACGCCACCAAGGCCCTGATTCAGCAGCTCAGCTCAGCGGAGCCGCCGGATCAGGGCCTTTCGCGTGGGCTCGGGGGACAGGGCGGCGAGGTACTTCTGTGCGCGGCACTGTCACTCATAGAGGGCCGCGACTGCATGCGTTCCATTAGGTGACGCGACTTGTGCGTGTCATCAAATGCTGACAGTGTGTCGGTATCGCAATGAACGGAGAAATCAAGATGAAGCGTCATCACATCGCCGCGGCACGCACCATGGGTCTCTTCGCCGCCGGTGCGGGAACGTCGAGCGCGCTCCTCATGTGGGGGGTGGCCGCCACCGAGTTCATGGAGCCCACCGCGCTGTATGAGACCGCCGCGCTCGGATTCGCCGCCCTCTCGGCCGCCGGAGCCGTCACGCTCGGCGCGGCCCTCACCGCTCAACACCGAGCCGACGCCCATGCAGGACGCGGCTGCTGACCATGTGGCACCTGAACACCGACGAGCGCCGGGCCCACCTCGGTGCCGCTCTCGGCTACCTCGGCGAAGACGAGACGGCCCCGACCTACCGTGTGGGGCGCGCCCTGTTTGAGCGGACGTGGCAGAGCGGCAAATGGGGCGGACCCGACGAGAGCTGCCCCGAGCAAGACCCCGGCTACCTGCGCGCGGTCTGCATGTGCGGCTGGTCTTCGGACGTCCTGGTGGACCTGTCCGTGGAGCTTCCCCCTGACCACGAACGACCGGCCGCATCCCGCCTGCACGGCCAGGACCGGGCCCGTGCGTACTGGCTCGCCCACGCGCTCGCCGCCACGTCCACCGCCCTCCCGGGCGGAGCGGAAGACATGCTTGGCCAATCCGAGCAATGGCTGCGAACTCTCACCGGCCGCCAGCCCCTTGCCTGCCTGTCACTCGCCCGTGCACTGCGGGAAATCGCCGACATCCACGAGGGCCAGGCCGTGCGGCACGCGCGGGCCCTCCAGATTTCGTGGGAGGACATCGGCACCGCCGCCGGCACCACCCGTCAGCAGATGCACCGCAAACACCGCGGACAGCCGCCGCTCACCGACGAGCACGACATTCTGCACCCGATCCATATCCCGTCCTACCAGCACGAGGACGGCCACCCGCCCTACACCATCACCGAAACCCGCGAAAGAGAGCCACCATGACCACCATGCCGAAGGCGCTGGCCGAACCGGCGTTCACCGTCGTCCTCGACAGGCCCGCCACGCACGCCGAAGCGAGCCAGTCATGAGTCGTGTCGGCGGCGATGTCCTGGGCGAGGGCGCGCTGGCGGCCGGCGCGGCGGCGGTGCGTAGTGGCGGCGAGCGGTTCCGCCTTGGCGAGGCGGTCGAGGACGGCCGCCTTGCCGAGGTGGACGGCGGCCCATTCCCTCCTGCGTGCCGGGTGTTCGGGGGTACCGGTTGCCTCGATCGTGCGGTTGTTCCGGCGGCGCGGCCCCGTCTGCGCCGCCGAGCGGGAACACCCCAAACGTGAGCAGGGCCCGGACGAATCCGGGCCCTGCTCACGTTCTGTGCGGTGTCACTGCTGCTTGGGGTACTCGAACTCCTCGATCGGGTAGGCCCGCCAGCTCCAGCTCGCTGCCTCAAGGTCGTGCTCGGCGACGATGACGACGTGCTCGTCGGGCAGGCCCTCACTGGTCTGCTCGGCAATGAGCTTGAGCAGGTCGAGGTGGAATCCGGCCGGGATCAGAGCGGTGGTGTTGCCGAAGCTGGCCGCGATGGTGACCGGCTCGCTCGGGTGGATGCCGAAGACGTCCACGGTGCTGAACGTCTGCGTGAACCCGATGATGGCCTCGGCCTTCACCAGTGGTGACCCCAGCACGCTGGTGCCCTTGTTGGCCGTGAGGACCCACACGGTGGCCACGGTCCCTCCCCTTCTCCTGCTGACGGTGATCGGCTCCTCATGGGTACCCCGGGAGCCCGGCGGGGCCGTACAGTCGATCGGGCGTCCGCAGCCAGCTCCAATGGCTGCGGACGCCCTTCTCAGCGGGCGACAACGGTGGTGAGCTGCATGGGGGTCACTTCCCTTCCGCGGTGAGCCAGCGCAGCGCGCCGGTGACGGCGTCCTGCGCGGCAGCGTCGTCGCCCGCCCGGATGGCGTCGACCAGGGAAAGGCCCGGGGTGTCCGCGCGGTAGACGAGCACGAAGGCCTCGTCGTCGTCGGGGAGCACGGTCGGGAGGGTATGCGTCTGCCGCTCCGGCGCGAGGATGATGCCCGCGGTCCGGACCTCACCGGCCCGCACCGCGCGCGGCCAGTGGCCGATCCGGTGCACCAGGTCGTGGGCGGGGTCGTCGTCCTCGCAGCACCCGCCCGGGCACGGCCGGGGCTGCGGTTCGGCGCCGTGCCGGCGGGCCAGCTCCCCACACAGCTCCGCGAGCCGCCGTACACCGAGGCTGCGGGTCTCGCCAGCCGCGACGGAGCGGGCCAGCGTCTCGGTTTCCCGCACCAGGTGCTCCGGCGCCATGTGGAACGCGTTCGGCAAGTCCAGGTGGGCCCGGTCCTCGGCGGTAACCGGGACTGCCCAGTTCGGCAGGCTGAGGGCCTGGTCCAGGTCCATCTGGGGGGACTTACCCCCGCGCATCTCCCCGACGAACGACGCCTCGCCGTCGCCGAACTCGATCGGGTACGGCGTCCGGCTCTGTCGGAGCAGCCGGTCGATCTCCCGGCGCATCTCTTCCGGGGACTGGTCGGCGAAGAGGCCGTTGTCCCGGAGCAGGTGGGCGGCCTCGTCGAGCATCAGCACGATGCGGTCGGTGGACCCGCCGGTGCGCTCCTGCTGGACGGCGAGCACTGCGGCAAGCATGTCCTTGGCCGATGTGACCGTCTTGCCGGGCGCGGTCTTCTCCAACTCCCCGCGAAGGCGCAGAAGTTCTACGCTCTGGTCCTGGAGCTTGGTGGCAGCCCACGCGCGGGCGGCCTCGGCCTCGGCGTCCTCGTCGGCGTCGCGGCGGTACTGCTCGGCGACGGCGGCGCACTCGTCCTCGGTGCACAGGACGCGGGCCACGGCCTCGGCGGAGCCGTCGGCGTTCTCGATGATCTCGACGTCGGCGTCGGCCAGCTCGGCGGCGATGCACTCGGAGACCATCCGCAGGCCCTTCCGGGCGCTGGCCTCCAGCTCCGCGGGGGAGTGGTAAGCGGTGACCCGCTGGCGGACCGTGCCGCCGCCGGTCCAGGACCAGCGGGTGCGGTGCAGGTGGACGGTGTAGTGGCGGCCGGGCTCTCCCGGAACGAGAAGGAGCGGTACGGACAGCGGCATGAGTCAGTCACCCTTTCGTGTGGTGGCGGCCCGGGCGATCCAGGCCAGGTGGTCGAAGTCGGCGGCGGTGAGCGGGCCGCCGTCGGGGCGGGCGTAGTCGATGACGACGCGCGGCCCGGGCGGGCGGAACAGCTCAAGCTGCCCGTCGCACACGGGAGTTGCCTCCGCTGCCGGCGCGTTGGTGAGGTCGCTCATCGGTTGTTCTCCCTGTGGATCTGGCGGATCAGGCGGCGGCTGACGATGCGCTGGGGCAGCATGCCCTCGACCACGTTCTTCGCCCGTCCGGCGTGCACGCGCAGCAGGGCCAGATAGAACCGGGCCATGCACGCGGCGGCCACCACGGCGGTGACGATGAGGAAGGTGGGCATCACGCGCCCTCCCGGATCACGAGGACGGTGGCGCGGAAGCAGCCCTGCACCGGGCCTACCTCTCCGTCGACCGCGATCTGCCACCCGGCGTACAGCTCCTCGCGGCCGTCGGGGGTGTGCTCGGTGTCCACGGGGACGCCGACGTGGGCGGCCCACTGGCGGATGGCCTCGCGCTGCTCGGCGGGGGTGTAGTTCAGGTGGTCGGCGGACCCGGTGACGGCGCCGCTGACCGCGAGCGTCCAGGTCAGCGGGGGCAGGTTGAGCCTCGGGGCGTCCGTGAGCAGGGTGTCGATCAGCTTCTGGCCGCGCCGCTGCCACTGGTGGAGGGTTTCGGCCGGGACGGTGTCGGTGCTGGTCATAATGGTCCTCTTCCTTGGTCAGGCGGCGGGTTCGGTCTGCGAGGCGGGCTTGCCGGTGGACTCGGTGACGATGTCCTCGGCGATGGACCGCCGTTGGCGGGCCCGGCGCCGGTGCTCGGTGGCGACGAGCGGCTCCGCAGCGGCCAGCCGGTCCAGGACCGCTGCGTGTTCGAGGTGGACGGCGGCCCACTCCCTGCGGCGTGCCGCGTGCTCGGGGGTGCCGGTCGCTTCGATCGAGCGGTTGAACGCGTCCCGGTCCAGTTCGGGGAAGGTGTCGAGTTCCGCGTGCAGGCGCTTGGCCTCCTCGCGCTGCTCCTGGGCCGCGCGGCGGGCCGCAGGGTCGTGCAGGGAGGGCAGGCCGGAGCTGACCGCGTCCGGGCGGTCGGGGACGATGCTGGCGTACCAGCCGTCGAGTTCGTACACCGTGTGGTCAGGGGCTCCCTGCCGGTGCCGGCCGAGCTCGACCCAGGATGCGACGGCGGCTGACCAGCGGTCGTGGGCGGCCTGGCGGCTCATCCCGGCCTCGTCGCCGATCTCGGTCCAGGAGGCGCCCTGTTCCCGCCGGATGATGACGGCCTGCTCGGTCAGCTTCTCCGCCAGCCGCAGCAGGTTGAGGGCGTTGCCGACCGGGTCGTATTCCTCGGTGGTCGGCAGGTCGTCAAGGACGGCGGTGCCGATCTGCTGGAGGGTCAGGGCCCGAGCGAGCCTGATGTCGTCCAGCGGGACCAGCGGAAGCTGCCGGTCCGGCTCGGGCGCGGTGTCGTCGGTCTCAGTCATGAGCGTCAAGCTACACCTGACAACTGACATCGTCAGGAAGTTCCGACACAACGAATCGTCAAGCAATCTTGACGCTATGTTCCGACTGCTTCCCTTGACCAGCGGCGTTGCAGTCAATGCCTGACGGTCCACTGTGCAGGATCTCCTTGACGATTCGGCCGGATTCACCCGTCCGGGTGGCCGGTCGCGAACACACAGGATAATCACGGTTATCCTGTGTGTAGCTTGACCTGCCGTCAGAACATACCGATTCGGCAGCTATTGCCACGACATGCGCCGGATGTCCTTGAGAGTGGCCCCGGCGGCACACCCGCCCGCGGGCCGGACCCGAACGGGGGCCGGGTGCACCCGTACGAGACGAGGAGACGCACACATGAGCGCGAGCAGCGAGGGGGTGGCCCTGGAGCGCATCCGGGCCGCCGGATACCGGGCCCTGGAGGAGTACCCCGGCAAGGTCAGCCTGCCCTGGCTCCTGGAGTGCCTGGAGTGCGGTGAGCCGAGGAGGCGGCGCCCCGACCCCCGGCTGACCCCGTGCAGCCACGCGAAGCACGCGAAGCGGGAGGCCGAGTGGGAGAAACTCCGCCGCACCGTGAGCACGTACACCCTGAGCGAGAAGAACCTGCGGGCCATCGAGGACATCCCCGAGCCGGGCGAGCCGTGGTGGGTGCAGTGCAAGTTCTGCGGCCGGGTCTGGCACATGCCGGAAGACCGCCTGCGGGCCTGCCCCCACAAGGGGGACGGTGACCCCGGACACCCGCCCCTGCCGGAGCCCGCGAAGAAGCGCACGGTGAAGGCGTCGACCGCGCCGCCCTCCGCCGACGAGATGACCGTGCTGCCCGGCCTGGTCGGCCGACACGCCTACCTGATCGAGGACAACGGCCGGTGGTCGCTGCGCGTGAGCCGCTACGCGCAGGCGCCGGAGCTGGACAGCTGGACTCTCCTGCTGCACGTACCGCTGGACGAGCCGTCGACCGAGGCGGCCGAGAAGCACCTGCGGGAAGCGGGCTGGACCATCACCCCGCACCGGGAACGGGGATGGGGCGAAACCCGCCAGGTGCGCTGGTCCGAGCCGCCGCAGAAGAAGTGGCCCGCCGGCCAGGCGAGCCTGTACGCAGAGGTGACCTCGCCGCTGCTGACCGAGTACGCGGTGGGCCGGGACGTCCTCGGCTCGCAGGCACGCAAACCGGAGATCACCGCGCGAAACTTCCTCAAGCGCACCCGGACCGAGGCCGCCGGGACGGGCCGGGACGCCCAGGGCCGCACCTGGGACCTCTACCTGCGCACCGAGGTCGAGGCCGCCCGGCGGATGGAGCAGGAAGCATGACGAGCTCGCAGCCGCTGCCACGCGTGGTGGTGCACCCGCAGGTGCCGGAGGAGGAGCGGCGTGTGATTCTGGCCGCCCGCCCGGACCGGTTGAAGTTCACCACAGACACGCCTCCGCCCGCGGCCCCGAGCCGTGCACGCGCATGGCTGCGGGAGCGCCGCCTCCCCCCGCGAGAGGAGATCCGGCGTGCCGACGTCCTGGCCCGCCAGCACGGCAGGTACGTGCCGCCCCGTGAACTGGTTCTGGAGGTGCGGCCGTTGCTCGCCCGTGCCCAGCAGGCCATCGACACCATCCGGCAGACCCGGGTGCACCGGCTCGGCGTGCTGGACCGGGAGCGCCACCGTGCCGCGCTGCCCTTCCACGAGTGGGAGATCGGCCAGGCGTTGGCGCAGTACAGCCGCACCGCGCGCGAGCAGTACGCCATCGCGCCGCAGAGCCGGGACGCAGCCGACGCCGTGGACCGTGGAGAGGCGCGGCTCGCCGGGACGCTGAGCGGGGTGGAAGCGCGCGTGAGCGCGCTGGAGTCGTACGCGGCGAAGGCCCGCGAGGCGGACGCCCTGTACGCCGCACTGGCCACGCGCGAGGCGGTCGCACGCATCGACGACGCGCTCCTGGACCTCACCGCACGCAGCGTCGCCGACGAGATCGCCGTGACCGACATCGCGAGCATGGACCATGCGGCCGCTGCCACCATCGAGCAGCTCCGTGGCGCGCTGGACGCCGACGCCCGGAGGATGGGCCGGTGACCGGCTCCGCCCCGGTTCTGCGTCCGGTGGCCAGCGCCCTGTCGACCGGCACACGGAACCCGCGCGACCTGTGGCCGGAGCACGCACGGAGGCTGTACGACCACCTGATGGCGCTGTACGGCGAGGACGACCCGCTGCCGACGCTCGCCGCCTCCTGGATCGCGCACCAGCGCTCCGACAACACCCGCCGCTCCTACGCCCGCGGCTTCCGGGTCTTCGAGGAGTACGCGCGGGAGCACGGCACCCATCCCGTGGCCGTGAAGTTCACGCTCGCCGACGGCTTCCGGCTCTGGCTGGAGACAACCCCGCAGTGGCAGCGGGTCAAGGGCGGCCGGCCGGGGGAGATGACCCGCACCGGCAAGCCGTACTCGGACGCCTCCCGGGCGAACTCCCTGTCCGCCGCCTCCAGCTTCTTCCGCTTCCTCGACAAGGTCAGCGACGACGGGGTGAAGAACCCCTTCGACGCCGTCCAGCGCCCCTACATCGACCCCGACTTCTCCTCGACCCCCGGCTACACCGAACAGGAGTGGGCGAAACTGCTGGTCACGGCCCGCGACGCGCACCGCGTCGCGGCGTACCGCAAACGCACCTACGCCCTGCTCCTGGTCCTCTACACCTGCTGCCTGCGCATCGACGCCCTGCTCAACGCCCGTATCGAGCACCTCGGATACGACCGCGGCCACCACGTGCTGCGGGTGAAGGTCAAGGGCGGCGGCCGGGCGAAGAAGCCCATCCCGCCGGCCGCGTGGGACGCGCTCCAGGACTACCTCGCCAGCCGCGACGCCGAGTCGGCGTGGCTGTTCTGCACCGCCAGCGGCGGAAAGCTCGACGAACCGGCCGTCTGGCGCACCCTCCAGTCCATCGCCGAGCGCGCCGGACTCCCCAGGCGCGGCCCGCACGGCACCAAGGTCGACGCCATCACGCACGCCCTCGCAAAACCCGACGCGCGCCCGGACAAGGTGCAGCGCTGGGCCGACCACCGGGACTCCCGCACCACCCAGCGCTACAACAAGCGCAAGGAACTCCTCGACGACAGCCCCGGCTACAGCCTCGCGGCCGACGTCGCCGGAGCGCTGGCACAGCGTACGGACTGACCCGCCACCTCACGCGACAGGGCCCTGGACTGCGGTAGATCCGCAGGTCAGGGCCCTGTCGCGTTGGATACCGCACATTATCCGAGGCGATACGGACCGTGCCACCCCCGCCACCCGATCGTGTACAGAGTTCCAGCCAATCTCTGAATTCTCTGCGCATGCGGGGCCCGCCGGCCCCATACTCGAACCAGAGCGCACAGAGGTGGGTAAGCATTCGACGCACGACATGAGAGGGAACCTGATGGAGAAGAACCACACGACGGACGCCGCCTGCTTCTGCTGCGCCACGCCGCTCGGCACGGGCGGCGTGGCGCTCCGCGAGAACCCGATGGCCACGGACGTCTGCAACATGGACCCGGACTCGCCGGAGGCGCGGGAGCCGATGTGTGACCAGTACGAGCAGGTCCTCTACGACGACCTCTAGCCAGAGCCCGGCCCGCCGGGCGGACATCCGCCGGCGGGCCGCCCCACCCCTGGAAGGACCACCCATGAGAATCATCATCGAGGGCGCCACCGAGGAGTTCGCCGAGAAGGCGATCGTCCTCGCCGCCCAACACGGCGCGGAACTGACCGTCGTTCCGCCCGTCCAGCCGGGCTGGACCGTCGACCGCGCCGAGCGCTTCCTGCGCTCCCTGCCCGGCAGCGCCCTACTGTTCACCCGGACCGTCGTGGCCGAGGACGGCTACGCCGAGGTCGCCACGCTGCGCGAGCGGGTCGGCAAGCTGAACGGGCCCACGGTCGCCCTGGCCTTCGCGTTGACACGCGGCGTCCGGGAGGGCTGGTGGCCGGAGGGCACCCCGTCTCCCGTCGAGAAGGTCATGGACACCGAGCGCCCCGCCTCGAAACGGCCCACGGGCTACCTGATGGCAGGTCAGGACCTGACCGTCTTCCGGAAGGCCTTCGCCCGGGTGGACACCGCCCGGCGGGCCGCCCGGGTTGCGGGGCTGTACCCCGGCGGCGCGGGCACCTGACCCACCGCGCCCGCCCTTCCCGGGGCGAGCGCAGCCAGCAGACCAACGCCTACGCCGACCACCGCGCGAACGGCACTTGGGTGGCCCTGGACCGGCCGACCGGCACCCGGGAACCGCTGCCCGAGACCACGCAGGGACGGACGTGAAGGCCACCGACCGCCAGACTTCCGGCCCCCATACCTCCAGAAAGGCAACACACAATGATCCCGAAGCCCACCCCGCCCACCGGCATCTGCCGCCGGTACGACGCCGAGGGCCGCCGCTGCGAGAACACCACTTGCCGCGCCGACGGCTGGTGCGGCAAGTGCGGCGGGTTCACCACCCCGGAGTCGGCAGGTGATCTCCGCTACCAGCGGGGCCTGCCGACCTACTTTGCGAAGGCTCCCTTCGGGCAGGTCTGGAAACCGACCGCCCCGCCCATCGATTCCGACGAGGCATACGACGGGGTCTCGATCAAGCGCACCGCCCTTCAGCGCTACGCCGAGCAGCACTCCGTGTCCCTCGCCGACGCGGAAGCCCAGATCCGGAGCCTCTTGGAAGACCTCCTACTCTCCGGGCAGATCGACCGGTCTGCCGACAGTGGCACGTACCGGCTGATGTTCCGCACCGAGGGCTACCTGCTCCTGCTCGACGCGGAGGCCGGGACCGTCGTCAACTACGGCACAACTCACGTCGAGCGGACATGGGCGCAGGTCAAGTCGGGCGTCGCCTCCCGTGGGGAACTCAAGGGCCCGAAGACCAAGAAGCGCAAGAAGTGGCTCCAGGACCTGCTCGACAGCCTCGACAACCACGACGGCCAGGGCATCCGCATCACCTTCACCGCGCTGGACCGGTACGCGGGCAAGCTGACGCGGGAGAACGGCGCGGAATGCCTGCGCGAGATGTCCGCCAAGCTCCGAGCGCTCCGGCCTCTCCTGGGCGCCGACAGCGACCACCTCGTCGACGGCGACGGAGGCCGCTGGGAATTCGAACACGAGAAGGAGGGCGAGGGGCTCGTCCTGACCTCCTACGTCCGCCCCGAGAACACGAAGAAGCAGCCGTGACGTACCGCACGATCCTGCTCTTGGTACGGATTCCCCGCCCGGTACGCCGCCATCCGCGGCGACGCCGAGGCCTTCCACCCGGACTACATCGCCGACCGCAGGCGTACCGCGCTGCTCCTGCGCGCCGTCATCGCCGACCTGGTCGCCCTCGCCGGCCCGGCGACTGCCTGCGTTGCTTCGGAACCGGCAGGCGGTACGACGCCGACCGCGGCGAATACTCGCTCTGCTACACCTAAACGCCCGACCCCGCCTACGAGCCCGCTCCCCCGAGCAGCACGACCTTCGCCATCGACGAACCCCCCTTTCTGAGAGGAGAACCCGTGAACAACCTGACCGAATTTTTGAGAGGTCTGGCGCCCGGCGCCTTAGTGGTCGCCATCGGTCCCGGCGCCTCTGGCAAGTCCACCGCTGCCCTCACCGCACCGGTCGACGCCGTCATCAGCCTCGACGTCCTGCGCGGCGAGATCGGCACCGGGGAGGGCGACCAGTCCGTCACCCCGGCGGCCGTCGAACAGCAGAACCGGCTGCTCGACACGTTCCTGGCCGCCGGGAGGCGGGTTTTCCTGGATAGCACGAACGTGGAGCGCCACATCAGGGCGGGGTTGGTGGAGCGGGCTCGTCGGCACCAGCGCCCCATCATCGCTCTGCGCTTCGGCACCAGCCTGGACACCTGCCGTGCCCGCAACCGGTCGCGTCCCGGAGCCCGGCAGGTGCCAGACGACGTCCTCGTCTGGCAGTGGTCCCTCGCACGGGAGGCGACCGCGCAGGTATTGCTGGAGGAGGGCTTCGCCGCGGTGTACGAGACCTCCCCCGAGGCGCCGAAGGAGAACGCATCATGACGACCGACACCACTCCCGTCGTCCGTGGCAGTGACGCCGAGCCGACCGAGCAGGAACTTCGCGACCTCGCCGCCGAGCACAACATCGCCGTCCCGAACCGGCCGCCCCTTGGCCTGGTCCGCCGCAGCCGGTACGACGATCTCTCCGACGACCTCGTCGCGGCCCTGGTGGCGCTGGCCAAGGCCAAGGACGACGTCCGCTATTGGATGGGCCGCTTCGACGAGGCGCACGACCGCGTGACCGCAGCCGACCTTTCCGCGACCGCGACGCGCGCCGCCTACGACGTCGCCAACGAGCGCGCCGACCGGGCCGAGGCCGAACGCGACGAACTCCGCGACCAGCTTAAGCAGCACCAGGAAGACGAGCCTGACCCGCAGCCCCCGGCCGGTACCGCGCACCACACGTACAGCGCCGCCGAGCTGGCCCAGCACCTCGAAGACGGGTGCGAGCCCTGCGCGGCCACGCTGCCCGACCAGTCGCACATCTTCCTGGTCGAGGTCGCGCACGCGGCACGGGACGCCGGTGCGGCCGTGGCGCTTTTCCTGATCCTCCAGGACCTTGACCGCCGCGGCATCGTGAAGAAGGAGGCACCGGCGGTACGCGTCTAGCCGGATGCTGCCCAATCACCGTATCGGGCAGCACCGAAAGGACGCCGGAACTTCGGGGAGCCGCCGCTGGCTGCGGGAGCCAGCGGCGGCGGCGCTCAGAACGGAGACTGAGACGCAGGGTTCGCCATGTTGACCACGGCGACCCGGTTCGAGTGCACCCTGTGGGCCTTGAGGCCGGCGGGCGACTGCATCAGCGCGGTCGCGGAGTGCTCGATCATCGCCAGGTGCACGCTGACCGGCCCGGTGACCCGCACCGAGTAGCCCTGCGCCCGTCGGATCGTCTGCCCGGCGTCGAGCGCCTGCCGGACCGTGACGTCGGCGACGTCGGCCAGGCGCTCGGCGACCACCACGACCGGGTCGGAGTCGGCCGGCTGTGGTGGTGCCACCCGATGAGGCATCAGTTGTCAAGCAATCCCGCGTGCGGACGCTTGACTTATTACAGCGTCAGCGTCCAGCGGTGGTCCACGCTGCTGCCCTCGGTCACCGTCGACCAGCTCCCGCCCAAGGGAAAAGGGACCACACGCGGTGCCGCGAACATCGGAGTGAGTGCGGCCCAGTGGCTGGAGCGCGAGGCCAGGTCCTGGCCGCTGGACTGGTACGTCGTCAGCGCCCCCCACCACGACCCCGTGCCGAGCATGGCAGCGGGCGCCGCCGACCGCCTCGCCAGCCGCGACGCCGAGTCGGCGTGGCTGTTCTGCACCGCCAGCGGCGGAAAGCTCGACGAACCGGCCGTCTGGCGCACCCTCCAGTCCATCGCCGAGCGCGCCGGACTCCCCAGGCGCGGCCCGCACGGCACCAAGGTCGACGCCATCACGCACGCCCTCGCAAAACCCGACGCGCGCCCGGACAAGGTGCAGCGCTGGGCCGACCACCGGGACTCCCGCACCACCCAGCGCTACAACAAGCGCAAGGAACTCCTCGACGACAGCCCCGGCTACGGCCTCGCGGCCGACGTCGCCGGAGCGCTGGCACAGCGTACGGACTGACCCGCCACCTCACGGTGGACAGCAGCTCGCCGGTGCGGGGGTGGCGGGCGGTGAGGTCCATGGCGGAGAACGCGCCGTCGTGGATGCGCAGGGCGAGGCGGTCGCGGTGGAGGACGTCGAGCACGTCGAGGATGTGCCCGGTGCCGCGCACGAGGCGGAACATCTCGGAGATGTGCACGGTGTCGCCAGGCCGCGCGTAGGTGAGCAGCTCGCTGAACTTCGGCCGTTCCAAAGGGTGGAGGCGGCTGGAGGTGCCCGGGTCCTCCTCGAAGAAGATCGGGTCCTCGATCCCAGCCTCGGCCAGGACCTTCGCCGCGTACTCAAGACGGGTGAATTTCGCCCGCTGCCGGTACGTGAGCGGAAGATCCCCAAGCCAGGCGGCTCGGGGAAGCTTCAGGGGTCCCAAGGCCGCCCAGTTTGCCACGGTCCTTCTGCCCTGGCAGCCCTTCGTGCTCGCTCAGACCCGACGCCGCTCCGTAGTCCCATTTCTGCTGCTCCAGTTCTGCCACACCCGCTCTACTTTGGCCCCGTCCGCCAGCCACCTGTCCGCTTCCGAAGACAAGATCCGAGCCGTCGCAGCAGTATCGGACGACGGAAGGAACGGCTGATGTGCAAATCACTCGCCGAGGGGGGGCGGCGCTGCCGAGGAAGCGGACCTGCCGTACGACGGGCGCGGTACGCAGTCACCAAGTCTGCAGCTGCTCGCACCCTCGAGAAGGCCATATCCCAGAACGAAATCGACGTTCATTCCGACGCCTACGCGACCTACCTGAAAGCTCGTGCTGCTGCCGATATGGGTCGCGTAGCGGCATTGTCAGGCGATAGCGACGCAGCAGCGGAATGGGCGCTGAAAGCAAAGCTGGATATGCAGCGTGCCGCTCAACAGGTAGCGGAAGCCACGAAGAGAAGGATCCGGGTCGAGGAAACGAATCGGCTGATTGAGGTAGCCCTTGAAAGGGTCAATCCTAAGTACGAGCCTGGTAATCACGACTACACGGAAAATTGCTCCAATGTTGTCCAGGCCTACGAGCTCCGACGGCGGGGTATGGACGTTCAGGCCGGCCCGAAAACCGGCTTCCCCAACTTTGTAATGGAAGCGACATGGGGAGGGAAATACCACTACGTGGAGCCTGGACTGGACCATGGAAAGTCTGCCGTGGAAGCGGCATTCAGTGAACCCGGCTCACGTGGCATCGTTTATGTTGCCTGGAAGAGTGGCGGCGCCCACGTGTTCAACGTGGAGAACGTGGGTGGCCGAGTTCGGTTCGTCGATGGACAGCCGACACCTCACGTGACGGATGCATCACACTACTTCGCGCTGAGCAAGATGTGCGGTTACTTGCGCATCGATGACAAACCCAGCCCGCCCCAGGAGAGCCCCGCCATCCTTCTGGCCATCCGGCCGGCCAACTCCTGAACGCCCACCGCAAATTCGCCGACACTCGCCAACTGCTCCAGGCATCCGCTTAACTGATGCTGCCTGACGAAGAATACTGGCAATGATTGGATCTCAGTATGGCTATCACGTACGAGAATGCCCGCGACCTGGTTCGTAGCACGCTTCAGCCGCAGTGGAAGCTCGGCACTTTCTGCCTGGATGACCGCAACATTGTCGAGAACGACGACATGTACGTCTTCGAGGTCGGTGCGCGGGAGTTCCTCGTGGACGGAGATGCGTCGTTCTCTGTGCCGGGTGGCGTAACCGTCGTCTACAAGACCGACGGCCGCCTGGACTCGATCCCGTCCTTTCAGGTCGCCACCGACCCCACCATTCGAACGAAGTCGAACCCCCACCCCACGTTCGCCTGAGTAGCCCGGTGCCGTTTCGAAGGCCGCCCCGCCCACCAGCGGGGCGGCCTTCCCCGTTCCTGAGTGTGGGCCAGTGCGGGTGAGCGCTCCCCGGTCGCATCCGATGGGCCATCAGCGCAGGTCAGCAGCTTATTGGTTGCGGTCAGACCGCGATGCCTCCGATTACGGAACGCTCCATGCCAAGCATCATTCAGGATCTGCTGGTGGATTCGTGACAGCCGATCAGCTATACGAGAACAGGGCCGTCATCGGTGATCGTGATGACCGACGCCCACCGCTCCCCGTACGGCCGGACAGACACGCACCGGGCCCGCCGAGCTCGTCGGTGTACCGCTGCCAGACCGACTTCCACACTTGCGAGGCGACGGCGCCTGTGCCCCAGATGGCCGCGGCCCTGTTGGTTGCGCTGGTCGGTAGGCAGGATTCCACAGGCCACCGACAGTCGGGGAGCCCTCTGGCGCGCCGACCGACTGCCGCCACACCATCCCGCACCGAAGGTGTCCGCGAACCATGGGCCGGGCTGGCCAGGCGCGCGCCGCTCTTGGCGTGGTGGTGGCCAAGGATCACGCGTCACAGGTCCTGGTCGTCGCCGTCGACGGACCAGCCGGCGTCGCGGTCCTCGTCGTCGTCCACGGCCGTGGGGACCAGCGGAACAGCCAGTATCGGTGAGATTGATCTTGGTTGCGTAGCAGGTCAGATGCCCGATCGTGGGACCTTTACGCAGAAGCTCGGCGGTGGGCTGTCGGCTGGGGCTAGGGTCGCCGGGCATGTAGTCGTACGAGAGGGACCGCGCGATGCCCGAGCGGATCTGGCACCCCATCAGCAAGCTGGAGTTCTTCATCGACCACACCCGTCGGTGGGCGGTCGACGTGCGGGAGCACCTGGAGACTCTGGAGGAGGCCCGCACCAAGCCGCACGTCCTGGCCGACAGCGACGTGGCGCGGATCAGGCGGGTCTACACCGAGCAGGCCGGCGACCTGACCCTGTTCGAGGAGCAGGCGGAGAAGTGGGGGCAGCTGACGGACCTGAGTTCGTCGCGGCGGGCGAAGCTCCAGACCCTCAACGAGCAGCTCGCCGAGCTGAGGGAGCTGAACAAGAAGGTGCTCGCCGTCGCCGATGAACTGGCGAAGGGCACCATCGACACGGTGATGGCCGCCTCGGACGGGGAGCTGGGCCTGGCGGTGCTGCTCGGCGAGCGGCCGGGAGCGTAGACGGTGGGGCGGATGAAGAAGAACAAGCCGCGACGCGAGGGCCCCGGCATCCCCGACACGGTCGTCACCGCGGAAGAGGCGGCGGAGCACAGGCGGGCCATCGCGGCGGCCGAAGTGCTGGAGCTGCCGGTCATCGCCTCCGAGTATGAGACGGGCCTGGTCCTGGACGTTGCGGCTGTCGGCGTCGACGGGGCGGGCCTGGTCACGGGGGCGGAGCCGGCGTACGTGCGGTGCACCGACGCGAAGGTCTACCGGCTCCCGGAGTCGCTGCGGGAGTGGGCGAGCGCACTGGTGGCGATGCACCTCGCCCACCGGCAAGCCGGTCACCCGTCGGTGTTCCCCTGCCGGATCGAGTTCGGGGTCCTCAATGGCGGGGCGTACGCCGAACTGCTGTAGCTCGGCTCTGCCGGTGGCCGTCGTGAGTGGCGACTGGGGCGGCGGGGGCCGTGCGCGTGGCCGCAGGCCGTCGCAGACTGGTGCCGTGGAGCGAGACGGCCGAGACACCCGGAACCCGTTGATCGGGAAACCCGATCCTGACGAGTGTCCCGACTCGTGCACCGCGTGCGACCACGGGCATTGCTGGGCCTGCGGGGCGCGCACCAACGACCCCAACCCTCCGTACGGTCTGTGCCGTCCGTGTCTGCGCCACGAGAGCCAGCCTTACGACTGAGTCAGCTACAGGGCGGACAGCGTGACCGCAGTCAGTCGCGGCGCCGGGCTGCCGGGTCGCTCGCGGCGACGTGGACAGGAGTCCGGGCACATAACCCGCCGGTAGGTTCCAGTGCCATCGCTGACCTGGGACGGTCCGCGAAGTCCTTGGGCGTTACGTGACGTCAGCGCGTCGTACCCGTCGGTACGCGTCGGTTTTCCGACGCCTTCACGTCACCGTACTGGCGGTGCCGGCGCCGGTATGCGCGGTCTCGGCAGCGCGCGGAACAGTAACGGGCGTCCCGGCGGCGGGACCCAGCCGCGTAGGTCATGTGTCCGCACACGGGACACGTCAGCCGTCGCAGCAGGCGCCTGTCGTCGGTGGCCACGGCCTTCAGGAACAGTCGGCCGAGCGCTCCGATCCGCTCGGTGGTCTGCCGGTCCCGGTATGCCTGGGCCCGGCAGGCCGGGCCGCAGTACAGACGCCGCCGTGTCGCGTTCTTCGGGAGCACGGCGCCGTAGACGTAGCAGTACCGGCGGCGGGCCATGCCTCCAGGATCGCGCTCAGTGCAGGGTGTCGGCCACGAGGGCGTTGACTCGGTTCTCGTACTCGCGGCGGGCTTTGCGTTGTGCTGGGATCGCCGGGGCGGCGTGTCCGAGGCTTGCGGGTGCTCCTGCTCGGCACGATGGGGACATGAATGACCTCTTGCCTGACGGGCCTGCCCTCGCCTACCTGCGTGCGGTAGTGGCCCGACTCGGCCCGGATGCCGGATCTACGAGCGGGTTCACCTGGCCGGACCGGTACGTGACCGACCCGGAAGTGGCGCTCTGCATCGGCCTGAGCGGCACACACGTGCTCTTCTGGAACCCGTTCGCCGGCGGGTGGTTCTGTGACGGGGTCGACTCGGAGGACCGCGTGCTCGACCAGGCCCACCAGCTCATCGAGGGGGCGGTAGTTCCCCGGCCCGACGCCGTGGTGGCCGGGGCCCGGCTCCAGTATCTGGTGCGGCTCGACGAGCTGCCGCTACGCGCGGCGGAGACCGTGGTACCGGTCGGCACCCGGCTCACCTCCGCCCAGCAGGTTGCAGTGGACCGCGGGGCCCTCACCGAGGACGTCGCGCGACGCCTGGCCGTCTACGCGGCGGAGGAAGCGACGCTCGCCCGTACGTGACCGGCATGGGCGCTTGGACCAACGGGACAACCAGTAACGCTAAGCACTTGATCACGGATGGCCGAAGCGTGTGACGGTCCTTTACCGCCGAGCATCGGCCACGAGGGAGCTGACGCGGCTCTCGTACTCCCGCCGGGCCTTGCGCTGTGCCGGGATTGCCGGGTTGCCGTCGAGGGGCTGGCAGCGGGCGAGGAGTTCGCGGTGGACTGCGGGCGTGGCGCTGACGCGCAGGGTGTAGCCCTGGCCGCGTCGTACGGTCACGCCCTGGTCGAGCGCGGCCCGCTCGGCGTCGTCCAGTTCGGCGGCACGGAGGAAGTCGGCGACCTTGCCCGGCATGTCGAGGGTGACCGGCAGCCCCGGGGCCGGGGCGCCCGGGTCGGCGGCCGTGTGCTCGGGCAGGAGGTCGGCGACGGCGGTGCGGATGGCGCCGCGGCTGACGCCGTGGTCGCGGGCGAGGGCGGCGATGGACCGGCCTTCCAGGTACGCGGTGCGCACGGCGTCGGTCCTGTCGGCGGGGACTGCGGGGCGGCGCCCGCCCTTGTTGCCCTTCGCCTCCGCGGCCCGCAGCCCGTCGTACGTCAGCTCGCGCTGGAGGTCGCGTTGGAGTTCGCCGGCGGCGGCGAGGGTCTGCACCATGAACTTCACGGTGGACAGCAGTTCGCCGGTGCGGGGGTGGCGGGCGGTGAGGTCCATGGCGGAGAACGCGCCGTCGTGGATGCGCAGGGCGAGGCGGTCGCGGTGGAGGACGTCGAGCACGTCGAGGATGTGCCCGGTGCCGCGCACGAGGCGGAACATCTCGGAGATGTGCACGGTGTCGCCAGGCCGCGCGTACGTGAGCAGCTCGCTGAACTTCGGCCGTTCCAAAGGGTGGAGGCGGCTGGAGGTGCCGCCCTCTTCCTCGAACGTCACCGGGTCCTCGATCCCGGCCTCGTGAAGGACGAGGTTCTGACGGTCGGTCGACTGCTGGTCGGTCGACACCCGCTTGTAGACCAGGTTGGCCATGCCGCTCCCCGTTGTGGTGGTCGCATTGACCCTAGCTGTCAGCAAACCCTGTCTTCATCCGCCATCGGATCCGATTGGATTCGCGGCGCTGCGAGGCCCCGGAAAGTCCGGGTTCATTGGACGCCCGCCGTTCCTGTCTTCATTCTTTCGTTTGACGACAGGCAGCCGACCTGGGAGGCCCGCGCCTTGCCGCCGGCTCCGCACCGAAGCAACGCAGGCGTGCGGCGAGAACCAGCAATGGCCGTTCCCCGCGCCTGCCCTTGGAATTGCCTGGTAGAGAAGCCCCCATGGTGAAAGCAAAAGAGACCTCTTACCAGGGATACCGCTTCCGCTCACGGCTGGAGGCGCGCTGGGCCGTCTTCTTCGACGCTCCGTATCGCGGACGACGGAGCGTGGTTGATGCCGTGCAACCTGGCCCACAAACCGATCAGGCTGGGAGACGACGGGGTGATCCTGGGCAAGGTCGTTGCCGTGATGCGGTCCCTGTGACTCCCTCCTGTCCGACTGGGGCACGCGCTACCGCTCCTCTTCCTCAACGGCACGGCGCGAAGTCTGTCGTCCAAGGCGATCCCCGGCGGCGCAACGCGCCTACCCCTCCGGCAGTTCGCCATCCTGCAGAGGCACCAGGGCCCCTGGGCCCTGCGTTGCCCGGTGCGGGTGGCGCCGCCTGACGCGGCTCCCGGAGGCTGCTACGCCCGGCCCGCTCCAGAGTCTCGTGGGGCGGGCCGGGCGCAGGCCCGCGTTGTCGGCCCGGCTGACGCGCTGCGGAAAGGTGCTCTGCACCAGCGCATCCAGGCCTTCTGAACGCCTACGGAGCCACCATGCCTGCTGATCACGCCCGTAAAAGCCTCGTACGCCGCCGCGGTGATCACACCGGCGAGTCGTACACCGATGCTGCCAAGGCCGTGCGGCGCGAGCGCAGTGCGTACAACCGCGCCGTCTGGGACCCGTGGATCGCTCCCCGCTGCGAAGTGACTGACCCGATCCCAGGGCATGACCTGTGGCTGTCCGGTCCGTGTCCGGAGGGCTGCCCGACGCGGGAGAACCCGGTTTACCGTGCCTACCTGAAGACTCTTTCCCCGGGGGAGCGTCTGCCGCGTCCGGTGCCCGGGCGGGATCCATACATGTGCCCTGGCGCTGCTTCATGCACCGACGACGGCTGTAGCTGCAACTACGTTCATCTGGCGGTTTGTCGGGTCCGTCAGAGGACGCCGCCCTTCGTGCGAAGCCGCCGGGTCTCCGCCGCGGCGATGTTCAGCGCGGACCCGAGCTGATCCGCTTCTTCCCCTGTGACGTCGGCCTGGTTCGCGGAGCGGCGTAGCCGGTCCTCGAGGAGCGCGCCGCGCAAGGCGGACGACGTGTTCTCGGGCATCCCCGCACTGAACGCGACCACCGTCCCGTACCAGCCGTGCATCACGTCGTCCGTGCTCTGGTGGCCGTCCGGGTCGTCCGGAACGGACGTCAGTGTCCGGGCGAGGATTTCGGCGGCAGCCAGAAGGCGCCCGGCCGCGATCGCGGGGGACTCCAGGGCGCCGCCCCCGTGGGGGTCGACGCCGATCGCGGTCAGCGCCTGTTCGATCATCCGGGCCGCGCCGGGCCGCTCCACGGCGGAGTCGTCGAAGGCGGCTTCCTGTTGCGTCATGGCCGACAGCGTAGCGGCGCCGCCCGGGCCGGCGGACCGGTTCCGGGCGGTACCCCTCGTACGGTCAGGCGGCGGCGACGAGGGCGGCGATCACCAAGGCTCCGAAGTGGGCGGCCTGGTCGACGGTGGCCGCGCCGCCGGCCTTCGCGTACTCCCGCTGGCCGGTGTGCTCCATCCACCAGACGATCGCCCACCGGCGGTCAATGAAGCCGTGGGAGCACCCGACCCAGGCCACCACCGCGGCGATCGCCCAGGGACTCAGCGCCAGGTCCAGGACGACGTCGCCGGCGCCGAGCGCGACCGCGGACACCGCGGCGTGGGTCCCGGCGTGGAGGACGTTGTACGCCCACCCGGCCACGGTCCGGTCGGCCTTGTGATCTGCGATTTTGTCCGTCTGCAAGGGGTAGTCCGAAAGCATGTGCGCGACGTAGAGCAGCACGAAAACAGACGCGAACATGGCTGACCTCCAGGTCAAAAAGGGGTGTTGGTGAAGGCGCCGGCCGGGCCGGTCCTCACTGTTCCGCGGCCGTACGGCCGCGTCCGCTCCCGAGGAGCACACGGGGCGTGACGTGGCTCTCACTGTTCCGCGAACGGCCGCCGGCCTCTGCCCAGACCTGGGCACACCGCCGGTGACGTCGATCACCGGGCACGACGAGGCCCCCGGGGGAGCGCGTCCCCGAGGGCCCTCGTCCGTTCTGCAGCCGGGTCTACACCGGCACGCACCCCACGGACAGATGCCAGTACGGGCCGCCCTGGGGGCCCAGGTGACGGCGCAACACGTCCATGTCCGCCGGGACGCCGTACGTCATCATCACGGACACCGTGCCCCCGGACGTACGGGCCAGGGCCGCCCAGCGGTCCATCTCGGGCATGGCCGGGATGAGCAGCGACGACACCCCGTCGTCCGCGAGGAACGTCACCGACACCCGGCCGTCGCGCTCCCTGGTCCACCGCGCCTGAGAGTCGGCCGCCCGGGACGTCTCGTCCCGCGTCACGAAGTGGTGCCGCTCCACGAACGTGTTCACCTCGTCGCGGTCCGCGGACTCGTCGACGGACAGGACGATGGCCATCACCAGCGACCCTTCCGTAGTCGGGAACCCGGTCGGAATGGCGGTGGCGGGGCCGGGGATGCCGTCGTACACGGTCCCGAGAACGTTCCTCTGGCTCATCCCACGACCCTACGGGGCCGGGCCGCTACGGTCACCCGTATGACCGAAACCACGACGCCCCCGCCACCGCCCCGGACGACCACCTGGCCGCGTTCCCTGCGCCGCAGGTCGTCGAGGGCGTGGCCGAGGCGTTCGTCGGCGAGCCCGGCGCTGCACCGCGACGGCGGGTGCACCCACCAGGACATCACCGTCCTGGACTACCCGAAGGGCCCGGCCGACAAGCCGTTCCTGGACACGGTGTACGTGGTCAAGGCCGACTGACCGCCCCGCCCATGACGAAGGCCTCCGGGAACGTGTCCTGGAGGCCTTCGTCATGGGCGGACGGGCCGCCGGTCACCGGCTGCCGCCCGTTGCCGGGGCCGGGATCAGCGGGGGGAAGTCGGGGGGCCGGGCCGAGGGGAAAGCGGCGACCCGACCACTCAGTCGTTCCGCCGGGCTCCGCGGGTTGGTCAGTCCCAGACGGGGCCGCGGTAGTGCCAGCGGTGCGGGTCGCCGTCGGGGTCGGGGGTGTACTCGGCGCGGGCTTCCCAGCCGTGGACGACGTGGTAGACGCCGGTGGTGATGTCGTCGATGGGCCAGTCGGTGGTGTCGAGTTCGTGCCCGTCGAGGGGGCCGCCGAGGAAGTTCACGGTCCGAGCGGTCATCTGGGGTCCCTCCGGTGAGTGAGGTCGAGGTCGGGGTGGGGGGTGGCGCCGAGGACGACGGCTTCGACGGCTTCGGCCAGGTCGATGCCGTGGGCGGCGGCTCGGTCGCGGGCCCGGCGGACGAGGTCGTGCGGGAGCCTTGCCGAGATCTGCTTGAGGACCGGGCGGCGGTGGTCGGGGAGGTCACTGCGGGCGATCTGTTCGAGGACTGCCCGGAGCGCTCCGGAGCGGTTCCCGGAGTGGTCGATGAGGGCGAGAGCGCGCTCGTCGAGGCGGAGGGTGACGGGGCTCTCAGGCATCGGGGTGTCCTTCGCTGTAGCCGCGGCCGGCGTAGGCGGAGGCCAGGGGCCTGTCGTCCTTGAGCCGCAGCAGTTGTTCGGCTCCGACGCCGATGTTCTTCATCACCCAGGCGTCGGACTTGCTGCGGGTGATGGCGCGGACCAGGTCCCGGGTGAGGAGGATGCTGTGGGTGCCGCGGAAGCGGTTGTGGCGGACGGTGGAGCTCATCATGTGGGGCAGGTCGCCTTCGAGGGCGACGACGGGCAGCAGGTCGTCCTCACGCCTGCGGATGCGGGGGGTGTCGCGCATCGTGAGGTAGCGGTGGTAGCCGTCGACGATCTCGTAGATGTCCTCGTCGGGGAGGTAGTGGGCGACGACGGGCTGGGTGAAGCCGTCCTGCCACACCGAGGTCCGCAGAAGCCGGCGCCTGGCTGCGGTCATCTGGTTGGGGTTGTAGTTGTTGGCGCGGATCTTGGTCATCGGGACGGCCTGGACCCGGTAGACGGGGCTGTCCGAAGGCGCGCTCGCGCGGGGCGTGTGCAGCGGGAGAACCTGCTGCACGGGGGTGTCGGGTCCCGGCTCCTCCTGCCAGTGGGGGGTGCGGGCGGGGGGTTCGATGTCCACGGCGCCGGTGCCGAAGAAGTACCGCGCGGCTCCGGTCATCTGCAGGAGCCGACGGAATTCGTCGGGCTCCATGCCCAGCTGCCGCATGGTCCACTTGGGCGTCATGCCGGAGTCGATGAGCATGGCGACCAGGCGTGACATCAGCTCGTCGTCGTGCTCGCCGCGTGCCTGGTTGTGGCGCACGGTGGAGGCCCTGAGCTCGTCCGCGTCCTTGCCGTGGAGGACGACGACGGGGAGCATGTCCTTCTCCCGCTCGCGGAGGCGGGAGGATTCCCGCACGGTGCGCCAGCGGTGGTAGCCGTCGACGATTTCGTAGATGCCGGTGGCGTCGTCGTGGACGGTGACGACGGGCTGGGTGATGCCGTCCACCCACATCGAGTTCTCCAGGCCCGTCAGCTCCGGAGGCGCGACCACATTCGGGTTGTAGTTGTTCGCCTGGACCTGGTCCAGCGGGACCGGTCGCACGTCGTAGACGGGGCTGCGGAACGGCTGCTGCGCCTGCTCCTTCTTCGTGCGGGCGGCCGTCACAGGGTCTCCTTCAGCTTCTCCAGGGCCTGCACCCTCTGGGTGTGCCGCAGTTTGGTCTGGCCGTAGCCCATGCCCTTGAGCTGCCAGTCGTTGCGGAGGAAGCAGATGGCCATGCGCCTCCAGTCCGGGATCTCCGCCGCCGGCCCCCGGCCGGAGAGGTCGTCGGGGTAGCGGGAGAACCGGACGACCTCCATGGGCGTCTTCCGTTTCCGGTTGTCGGTGGGCGGGCCCAGGAATTCGACCTCGGCGTCCTCGGGCGGGTTCTCCCGCAGGTTCGCCACGGTGCCGGCGCTCAAAGCGCCGCCGGTGACGGTCCAGTACCGCATGGTGGTGCGGATCTTCGGGAGCATCTCCTTCCGGCGTTCCTCGGGGAGGGTCTTCCAGAGGAAGACCGCGTAGGACTTCCAGGTGTGCCCCTCGGGGAGTTTGACCTTCTTGGCGCCCATGGCGCCGGTGCCGCCGTAGATGGCGGTGAAGTTGGCGCCGTTGACCCGGCCGACGAGGCGGCCCCAGGTGTCCGGCTCGATCTCCCGGTAGAGCTTGAGGGATTCCTGTCCCTCGCCGCGGAAGGGGCTTGCCACGCGCATGTCGCTGAGGGGGACGCCGACGAGGTGGAAGAGGTCGTACAGCTCGTTGTAGGACCACTGGTGGTCGCCGTTCGCGGTCCAGATGTCCTCGACGTTCCAGTCGTGGATCGGGTAGGCGTTGTAGACGCCGTCGCTGATCCGGGTGGTCCACGGGTAGGACTGCCACATGGCGTGCTTGTCCTGGCGGTGGATCGCCGCCTGCCGGTGGTGGGACTCCTGGGTGCGGATCCCGACGAGGACGGCGGTGCGCGCGGCGCCGGAGCGGCGGTGCAGCCACCGGGAGACCTGTTCCTGGAGCGTGTAGTCCCACACGCCGTCGTATTCCGGGAAGTCCTCGGGGACGTTCCCTGTGTGGATGACGCCGGGGGCGTCGGGCAGGGGGCGGACCCAGGCGTCCTTCAGTTCCGGGTCCCACGGTTTCCAGTGGCTCTGATACATCGACACTTCGCTGATCACGGCCATCGGCAGGCAGATCCAGACGGGGTCGACGAGGTCCGGGTTCGAGGTCATGACCTCGGTGACGTAGTCGGTGGTGGCCTGGTACTGGGCCTCGTAGTCGAAGTGGACCACGGTGATCTTCTGGGTGATGCCGTGCTCGCGCATGTAGGCGAGGGTGGTGTTGAGCATCACGCCGGAGTCCTTGCCGCCGGAGAACGCGACCGCGACGTTGTCGAAGTCCCGGAAGATGATCTTCAGTCGCCGCTGGGTCATCTCCCAGACGTCCACGTCCTTGCTCTTCACGAGAACTTCCTCCCTTCTCGGACTGCGTGCGCAGGAGCCGTGAGGTGCAAGGCCTCCCCGGGCCGGGGGCCTCGCACCTCCAACTGTATCCCATTTTGGGATACGGCGTGGTGTCTACAGGACTCCGGACGGGTCGATCTCCCGGCGCACCAGCTGCGCGAGCCACTCCTTGTTGCGCAAGTTGCGGGCGACGAGGGCGTCGATGCCCAGGTCGGAGGTGTGCGTGGTGTACACGAGAGGATTCTTCTGGCCCAGGCGCCTAATCCGGCTGCGGGCCTGCTCGACCTGCCCGAAGTCGAAGGGCAGCGAAGCGAAATGCGCCGAGCTGACGTGCTGGAGATTCAGACCGAAGCTGCCAGTGCCGTAGGTGACCAGGAGCGGCAGGCGCTCGGCGCGGAAGCGGGCGAAGATCTTCTCGCGCTCGCGGTCGGGCGCGTCGCCGGACATGACGAGGTGGTCGCCCCTGAGGGCGGCGGCGATCGCGTTCTGCTCGTCGCGGTACTGGCAGAAGACGATCGTGTGCCGGCCGTCGACCCGTTCGGCAATGGAGGCGCACTTGACGGGGCAGCAGGCGGCGATGCGCTTGAGGTTCCCGAGCATGCGGTACAGCGCGATCTCCTCGCCGTACCGCTCCCAGGCCGCGAAGAACTCGTCGCGCTCGGTCTCGTACGCCGCGCGGGCGGCGGCTCCGGCCTCGTGGGAGATCTCCAGTTCGGCCTCGGGCAGGCCGATGTCCAGACGCGCCTCGAAGATGTAGCGCTCCATGAGACCGCGCAGGTGCGCCACGTTCGGTTCGTAGACCTCGTACCAGGCGCGGCGGCCGCGATGGGGGTCGGAGCGCTCGATCAGGGTGAAGTACCGGTAGCTGAACTGCCGGTCGCTCGTGTCGAGGATCTTGGGGTGGAGCCAGTCCATCTGCCGTTTGACGTCCCACAGGTCGCGCGTCAGGGGCGTGCCGTTGAGCGCGAGGGCGTACGCGGCGTGCCGACGCAGTTCGAGCATCCGCTGATGCCGCTTCGACCAGCCGTTCTTGATGAAGCTCGACTCGTCGGCGACGATCAGCAGCTTCTGAGTCGTCTTGGCCCACGCGAGGGTTTCGAGGTAGACGCGGTCGGACTGGGAGAGGGTCTGGTAGCCCAGGTAGCGCACGGGCACGTCGCAGCCCCAGCGCTCGACCTCGTTCTGGACGGTGGACAGCACGGAGTAGGGCGCCGCCCACAGCACCGCGTCGACCCGTCCGGCGCGGGCCCGGTGATTGGCCAGCTCGACCGCGACCCGGGACTTGCCCATGCCCTGCTCCATGAAGACCGCGCCCGCCTTCAGCCGGGCGAAGCGGCGCAGGGCGCCGGTCTGTTCGATCGTCAGCCCCGGCAGCCCGGGCGCGCCGCCCGCTTCCCCCGTCACCGGTCCGCGGTCCTCTCCTGCTCGTCCGCCGCGTGCCCTGCCGCGCCGGTGATGCCGGTGCCGTCGGGGCCGGACTGATCGTCACCGGGTTCCCGGTCGGCGTCGTCGATGTCCCACTCCTCGGGGATGCCGAGGTCGTCGTCGAGGAGCTCGGCGTCGATCTCCGCCACGACCGGGTCGAGCGGTTCGGGGACACGCCGGTGGGTCCCGGGGGCGGGCTCGGTGTCGGCCCAGGAAGCGGTGGCCGCCACGAATTCCGTGGCGGACAGGGGCCGCGTGCCGCCCTCGGGGAGGCGGAGCCTGAACTCCCAGCGGTCGGGGAAGTGCCAGACGACCGCGCCGTCCTGGAGAGTGCGGCACATCGTCCACCGGTGGAAGACGACCGCCTTCGGGTCCTGCGTCTCCCAGCCGAAGCGGCACATGCTCGCGTCCTTCACCCGCCGGACCCGGGAGGGGTCGAAGACCACCCGGTGCCACCGCTCCTGCGGCACGGCCAGCGACTCCCCCGGCCGGTCCAGAGGACGGGCCCGGTCCTCGGCGAGCTCCGCGGCCTGCACCACGGTCTCGCCGGCACCTCCGTGCAGCCGCAGCTGCGGCACGTCAGCCGGGACCAGCAGCGTCACGTACCCGGGCCGGTGCCGCACCACCATCCTCCGACGGTGGTGCAGATACAGCCCCTCCCACCGGGAGCACCGCAGCGTCACCCGCACGTAGCCGGCCAGGCGCTCCCCGAAGATGTTGAAAGCCTCGTCCTCGACGTCGGCTTCGGGGACGTCGATCTCGTTCCACGCCTCCTGCCGCCAGGGGGCGGGGAGCAGGTAGTGCCGGGGGCCGGGCCCCTCGCGGCGGCCGGTGGTGCGGTCGGCGTGCATCTCCTGCGCCGCCACACGCCTCACCCGCCGCCCGTCGGACACCGCGAAGCTCCACTCGCCGTGGAACCGCAACTCCACCATCCCGGCGCCGGCGGTCTGTTCCGTGCCGGCGCCCGCACCGGTGGTGCCGGTGTGCCCGTCGTGCACGGTGGTCAGGGCTGCGGGATGAGTGAAGGCGCAGCCCTCCCACCGCGAGCCCCGGAGCGTCACGACGGCGTCCCCGTCCCGGTCGATCCTGACCTCTTCCCTGGGAAGCGTGAAGGTGTTGTACCCGTTCGGGTCGAACCCCGCGGCCTCCTGCTCCGGGGTGCGCGGGGCGAGTTCCCCTCTCCTGGCGAGCGCCACCAGCCTGGCCACCGAGGCGTGGCGGTTGTCGATGAACCAGCGGGCCGTACTCACCTCCCGCAACGCCGCCAGCGCCGTCCGCCCGGCCTCCGCCACCTCAGCCACCTCGGCCGCCCGGCCCGCAGCACGCTGCATGTTCCCCTCCGTGGCGGGCACGGCCCCGTCCGGGGCCGTGCCGCCGCCGTGCCGCGCCCGGTCCCGCTGGAGGCCGTCGACGTACTTCTTCAGCTGCGAGAGGAGTTCGTGGCGGATGGTCTCGGCCCAGGCGACCTGCTTGGGACTGCCCTGGAGCTCGGGCAGCCCCTCCCGCCCGGCGGCCTCGACGGCGGCCCGGCGCTCCTCCTCACGCTCGCGGTCCCGCTCCTCCTGCCAGCACGCGCGACACGGACGCTCCTCCTCCCACTCGGCGCGCCGGTCGCGCTCGCGGCGGCTCCCGAAGAGCTCGACCGTCTCCACGTGGCCGCAGGAGCGGCTGATCCGGTAGCGCGCCATCACCACTCCTTCGGCATCGTCAGGCCGCTGATCACGGCGACGGCGTTGCGGCCCCAGGCGTCCCAGTCGTAGATGTCGGTGCTCCGGTCGCCCTTCACGGCGAGCCGCCGGCGGCGCCGCAGCACCTCCAGCGCCCGCTCCGGCCCGCCCAGCAGGGTGACGTGCCCCACGCTCATCCCGTCGAGCGTGACCGGGGTGGCCCCGGCGAGCCGGGTCTCGACCGGAATCACCGGGGGCATGGGCAGGTGACCGGCCGGGGCGACGGCCCGCCTGCGCAGGAGCTCCGCCGTGCGGCCGCGTCCGTCGTCGAACTCGTCCGCTTCCCGGTCGGCCGGGTCCGTCCACAGCAGGTCGTACCAGGCGTCCCCGCGGGCCGGGCGGGGTGCGCGGTACTCCGTCCAGCGCGGAAGAGCCGTCAGGTCGAGGCGCTCGCCCCCGGTCCTCAGGATCTCCGGGGCGGCCTTGGTGATCGCGCGGTACGCGCGGTGGGTCGGCGTCCCCCCGTCGAAGCCGTACATCCGCAGCATGGGACTCCCTTTTCTCCGGTCGCAGCACCCTCTGAGCGCCACAATCTCTTGCGATAGCGAAAGAGAATCTAGCGGCTCCATTTCGTTACCGCAAGAGATTGCCTATAGTCGTCCCCATGAGCGCAGACCCCAAGCCCCCGCCCAACCCCCAGACCTCCCCCGACACCCCGCCACCAGCTGCATGCGTCACCCCCACCGACCTCGCGCGAATCGTCGTCAGGAACGGCTGGGCCACGTCGATGACCCGCCAGCGCGTCATGCAGCTCGCCGACACCGACCCGGACTGGCCCGTCCCCCGCACCGAATGGCACCGCGTGGGCGCCTACTGGCAAATCCCCCTCGACGACCGGCTCAAGGACTACTTCACCAACCGCACGAACCGGCCCGGCCCCAAGGGCTGGACGTAGAAAGTGACCCCGGCGGCACACCGCCCGCAGGCCGGACCCGAACGGCGGCCGCGTGCACCCGTACGAGACGAGGAGACGCACAATGAGCGCGATCGGCGAGGGCGTGGTCCTGCAACTTCGACAGCCTGTTCGCCCCCAAGGTCGCCGCCGGCCTCGGACTCGACCTGGATCTGCTCGATTCGCTCTCGGCCCGCATGCTCCAGCTCGGCTATGCGCCTGTCAGCGGCCGGTCCGTCCTCACCTGGACCTTCACCCGCCTTCTCCTGATGCGCGGCGACCCCGATCTGCGCGCGATCCGGCTCGACGACCTCACCGCATTCGCCGAAGAGATCAAGCACTACTGCGCCCGGCCGGAAGCCGGGTTTGTGCGGGCCAGCCATGTCTCCAACGCACGCCGCCGCATGCCCATGGACCAGCTCGCCGAGATCTACCAGAAGGCATGCCTGACCAGGCTGCACGGCGTCCATGTGCTGCTGTTCAACATCGGACAGGTCCCCGAGCCGCCGTTCCACGGCCTGAAGACCGCCGAACTCTGGCGAACCGAACTCACCCCTCCCGAGACACCGCCGGCGCTCGCCGCTCCGGTGACGCGCTGGCTGTCGGGACGGTTGCAGACCAGCGACCGCGCGGAGTCGGTCCGCCACTCACGCGACGCCTTCCGCTACTTCCTGTGCTGGCTTGCCCAGGCCCACCCCGACATTGACGCAATGACCCAGCTGGAGCGTCGGCACGTCGAGGGCTTCATGGCCCACCTGCGCGAACACATCAACGCCCGCACCGGACGGCCGCTGACGGCACGGTCCCGCTACACCTACCTCAGCCCGCTGCTGCAGTTCTTCCGCGAGACCAGCCAGTGGGGCTGGAGCGACGTCCCGGGCCGACCACTCCTCGGCCGCTCAGACATGCCCAAACTCCCCTCCGCGCTGCTGCGGTTCATCCCCCGGGCCGAGCTGGACCGCCTCATGGAAGCGGTCGAGGGACTCGAAGATGCGCACCAACGAGCGGCTCTGCTCCTGCTGCGCTGGAGCGGTGCCCGGCGCGGGGAAATCGCACGGCTGACCCTGGACTGCCTGGACGCCTACCCCGACGGCTATCCGCGGCTGCGGATCCCGGTCGGCAAGACCTACACCGAGCGCATGGTTCCCCTGCACCCCCAGGCTGCGGACGCCCTGCGTGAGTTGATCGACGCGGCCAAGGCCGCGAACGCCGCGGCCCGCCACGACGCATGGGCCCAGCGCCCGGTCCGCTACGTGTTCATGCGACGGGGCAAGCCCATGGGCCGTCACTTCCTTTATGCGGACGCCTTGGAGATCGCCTGCCGCAAGGCCGGGCTCGTCGACGGCGACGGCAATCCCACCGTGACCGCCCACCGGTTTCGCCACACGGTCGGCACCCAGCTCGCCGAAGGCGGAGCCCAGATTCAGACGATCATGGCGATTCTCGGGCACCGCAACGCGCAGATGTCGGCCACCTACTCCCACATCAGTGACCCCGTCCTGAAGGAGCAGTACGAGAAGGTCATCGCCGCCGGCGGACGGATCGCGGGCCCGGCCGCCGAGGAAGTGCTGACCAGGCGGATCGGCGAGGACACTCTGAACTGGCTCAAGACCAACTTCTTCAAGACGGAACTCGAACTCGGCCACTGCCTGCGGGCACCCGCCGAGGGGCCTTGCGAGTGCGACCTCTACCTCCGCTGTTCGAAGTTCCTCACCACGAGCGAGTACGCACCGCGCCTGCGGTCCCGGCTCGCCCGTGAACAGCAGCTCGCCCGGGATGCCGTCGAACGAGGCTGGCCCCGCGAGGTCGAGCGGCACAACGCCATCGCCGACCGAATCCGCGGCCTCCTCGCCGATCTCGGAGAGAGCGCCGAGCCCGGCCCTGACGATCACTGCTGAGCGGTTCGTTCCGGCAGCCTGAACGAGAGCCCGACGGATACTTGTCGGATGGACGGATCAAGGGCCTCTTGGGTCAACACCACGCACGATTGGGCTGGCATCGTGGACGCGGACCATCTCGGCCAGATCCGACAGGGATCCGCAGAGTTCGCTCCGGGCGGGCCAGAACACCTTGTTCTTGAGATCGTTGCCTACGCCGCTGACGAGGCAGCGAGCCGGGGCGGCGGACGGTGTGTGGTCACGCTGCATACCGACGGCTCGGTGTCGGTGAAGGACGACGGCCGGGGCACCGACACTCGGGTCGACGAGCATGGCCGGGTGGTGAAGAAGCCGGTCATGGCCACGAAGGATCTTCGGTTCTTCGACCTCCCGGAGGCGGAGCGGCTTCCGGACGGACATCCGCGTCGCGGCATGTCCGTCGTCGCAGCGCTCAGCGAGTGGCTGATTCATACCAACCGCCGCCTCAACAGATCCTGGAGCCAGCGCTATGAGCACGGCGTCCCGGTGACCGATCTGCAGCCCGTCGAAGCCGACGGGACCACGGGGACCTGCGTCCGCTTCCTGCCGGACGAAGCCCTGCGTTCGCGGTGGTCGTTGACCGCGGGCGATCTGGCGCGGTGGTCCGAGCACTGGCCCGACCTGACTGTCCGCCTCGACGATCAGCTCGACGGCGAGGACCAGTCGCGTCGGTGACCACGGGGCGGCACGACCGAACTGCACCGGGGAGAGCGGCCCGGTCGGATCCCGATCCTGCGGGCCTGGTGCTCGGCCCCGGTGGCTTGGAGGCGGCGGGAGTCGGAGCCAGTCTGATCAGGGTGCACTTGAAGTTGAGCCGGACCCGCGCACGGAATTCGTCCAGATAAGGATTCACGTGCGTCCAGAACAGCGGCGACAGCCCCCGCCGGTCCGCCTCGGTGAGCGTGTCCGCCCACTTCGGGTCAGCCAGAACCTGTTGGACGAGCAAGGTATTGACATGCACGAGACTGCTCTGCAAAAGGTGCAGGGCAAGCATCGAGACCTCCTGGCTCTCCTTATCCGCACCCGTCAGGTCGCCGTCCTTGCCGTAGAACAGGTCGGAGTTCGCCGAGTTCCAGTTCTCCACCACCTGCAAGCCCTCGCCGATCTCCTTGCGCATCTCCGCATCCGACAGGTAGTCGCAGATGAACGCCGTACGCACCACGCGCCCCAGCTCCTCGATCGCCTGGTAGGTCGGGTGCTTGGGGCCGCCCTTGGTGAAGCGGCGCAGGACCTGCTCAGCCTCGGCGGTGCCCAGCCGCAGGGCGGTGGGGCACGGTTCTCCTCGGTGCGCGGGGTCAGGCCGCCAGCCCGAGGGCGGCGGTGGGGTTCTGGTCCCAGGTCAGCTTCTTCTTGCGGTAGGCGTCGAACGCGGCCGAGCGCGGCGAGTGCCGGGAGTGGACGGCGACCGCCTCGGGCGGATTCCCGGCGTCCAGCATGGCCTGGATGCAGCCGCGGCGCATGGAGTGCCCGGTGATCCGGCGGATCGCGGCGCGGGCCGCACGCCGGGTGGTACGCCACGCCTTCATGATGGCGTTGGACTCCTCGGCGGTGGCCGCCTTCTCGGCCGCCTCCTTCGCCTCCCGCGCGGCCAGCACCTCGGCCGCCCGCTCCTCCGGGGTCGGGGCCGGGGTGAGTTCAGCGGCGCGGGCGGCGGCCTTGACGATGTCGTTGACGGTGTCGGCGGTGATGCCGCCGCGCCGCCTTTCGTCCTTGGTGTGGCGGCCGGCGGCCTTGGCACCGATGTTGCCATGCCGGTCGATGCGGCGCAGCAGCGGGCCCGGGGTGAGCTGTCCGTCGTCGGCCAGCACGTCCAGCCACTCGCGCAGCGCGAACAGCGGGCACAGTTCCTGGTCGTCCGGGGCGAGGATGCGTACCTCCTGGCCGCGGGCCTGCTGGTCGGCCTTGGAACGGCGGATCTTGACGATCAGCGCCGGGCGCTGGGTCTTCTTCTTGGTGGTCGGGTCGGTGACCTTGACCGTGGTGAAGGTGATGTCGTGGAGGTTGAGCCGGGCGGGTTCGGAGGCTCGGCCGGCCATCCACCAGTCCAGCAGCAGCACCGCCGCGTCCCGCTTGCCGCGCACAGTGGTGCGGTCCAACTGTCGCACCATCAGGCGGAGTTCGTTCAGGTCGACGCCGTCGGCCTGCAGCGGACCGGGTTCCACCAGCGGGTCGTCGGCCTCCTCGCCGCGGCGCTGGGAGATGATGGCGAGGCAGCTCTTGATCTCCACCTTGTCCAGCGTGGTGCGGTGCATGGCGCGCAGCATCCGCAGGGTGCCGAAGTGCGCGTCCAAGGTGGAGGCGGGGTGGCCCCGGTCGGCGAGGTCGTCGAGGAAGCAGAGCACGGCGTTGGCTTCGGCGGTGTCCCAGCCGTAGGTGTCGCACCAGTCCTGATAGGCGCTCCAGCGCGAGTCACGGGCGCTGCGGGAGTTGCGCGGCACCGCATTGTTCAGGCGGCGGGCGGCCGAGGCGGTGATGCGCCCGCCGCCGGGCAGGCGCACGTCGGCCTCGGCGCGGGGGCGGCGGCGGACGGCCGGGGCGGGCCCGGCGGCGGGGACGAGTTCGGTCGACGCCATGGACTACGGCTCCTCGTACGGGGTGGGCGGGGCCTGCCAGGTCAGGGTCTCCAGCGGCGAACGCGTCGTCCGCACCCACTGCGGGATCCGCACGGCGTGCGCCACGGCGGACATCTCGTCGCTGAAGAGGACGGCGGGCCGGGCGGGCGCGGCCGGAGCGGGCGGCAGGGCCGGGAGGCGGCGGGCGGCGGGGTCGGGCTGGGGTGTCACTGGCTGGCCTCCGGCCGCTCGATGTGGAACTCGGTGACCTCTCGGGCGTCGCGCACCGCAGTCTCCTCCCGGAAGGAGATGCCCTCGGCCGTGAGCTGGGCCCGGAGCCGGTCGGCGTCCGGCCGGGCGTAGGTGACCTCGCGGCGCACCGCGGTGCGCCGCGAGGTCACCTGCTCCTGCGGGATCTCCCCCGTCATCTTCTCCCCCTGCGCTCTCGGGCCGTCCTGGCGAAGTTGTTGCGTCCGCTGGATGCCCGCTGACGCGTGTTGTCGTGTCCGCGCAGGTTTCTGATTCCGGCTAAGGGGAGCGTATCCGGAATCAGGACCCGGCGCACGGCCGACACCGGACCGTCCGGGATTCAACGAAAGTGCGGGCCGGGAGGGCGCACGGCGAGCTCCGAGGGATCAGGAGGCGATCTGAGCGCAGACGCGCCCTGATGGTATGAGGGGGCCGGGAATACACATCAACCCTCAGAGACGTACAGAGAGCTTTCGCGCAGATCAGAGGCTGTTACGCATCACGCTGTTACGACTCAATCTTCATCATGTTTGAGTTGAATTGCATGTTCAAGATCCATGCTCTAGCGTGCAGAACGACCCGGGATCTCCGGGCGCCGAAAACGCGGACCGACGAGAAGCGGGGGAAGAGCCGTGCGACGACGGCAGCGATGGCGCGGCGGCGGGGACGGCCCGCTGATGGACCTGGTCAACCTGGCGGGGATCTTCGGACCCGTGCTGGTGGCCGCAGTCCTCCTCACCCGGCACCTCACCTGACGCCGGACACCGACCGGCCGACACCGTCCACCTCAACCCGGAACGGGGCACCATGCGCACCCCTGCTGAACTGCGGTCCAAAGCAGCCGACTTGGAAGCTCGCGTCCCCCCGGCCGCCGCCGGCCCCCGCACCGACGACGAGCACATGTTCCTGGAGAAGGCCGCCGCACTTCGCACCGAGGCCGACCGCCTGGAGGCCGAAACGGTCCCCGGCACCACCGGAACGCTCGCCGAGCGCATCAGCGACGTCATCGCCAACGAGGTCCCCGCCACCTACGCCGCCCTGGCGAGCGCGCGGGCGCGGGAGGTCGTCGCCGCCTGGCAGGACGACGCCGTGCAGACCCTCGACGGTGTCCGGGCCTGGGCCGCGCTGTACCGGCCGCAGCTTTCCCGCTCTGCGGCCCAGGCCTTGGACGGCATCCTGGCCGAGCGCACCGACGAGGACCGATGAGCACGAAGACCGTTCGGCTCGGCAAGACGGCCGGCACGGACGAGTGGCTGGCCCGGAAGCTGATCGAGGCCGGGTTCGGGGGCGCGGACTGCGACTTCCCGGAGTGCACCAACGCCCGCGTGCCGCGCACCGAGGGTAAGTCGGGCACACCCACCAAGTTCTGCGTGCAGCACAACAACCCGCGCGACCGGCAACGTGCCTACCGCGCCCGCAAGGCTCTGCAGAAGGAGCAGGCCGCCCGGCCCGCTCCGGTGCCCGTCCAGACGGCGGTCGCCCGGGCCGTGCGGGAGGAGCAGGTCCTCGCCTCGCTGTTGCCCCGGGTCCTGACGGCTCTGGAGACCGTGCAGCAGGGGCAGCAGGCCGGCGCGGACACCGCCGCGGTCGCGGCCCACATCCAGGACGTCACCACCACGGCCGAGCAACAGGTGCAGGAGGCGGAACAGGCCCGTGCGGAGGCCGTCGAAAAGGCGGAGCAGAGCGCGGCAACTGCCGAGCAGGCGCGCGCCGAGGAAGCAGCGGCGGTCCTTGAGGCGGCCTGCGCGCTGGGAGAGGCGGGCGCGGCGGACGCGCGTGCCTCCGAGGCGGTGGCCGCGCACGCCGCGCTGGACGTCGAGCACCAGGCGCTCCGCGCGGCGCACGAGGACCTGGAGACCTCCCACCGGCAGCTGGCGGAGCAGCACGAGACGCTGACCGGCGCGCACGCGCAGCTCACGGCCGAGCACGAGGACCTGGTGGGCGCGCACGGACGGCTCCAGGGCGAGGCCGAGTCGCTGCGCGGGCGCGTGAGCGAGCAGAGCGAGGCTCTGACGCAGCTGCAGAGGCGGCACGAGGAGAACCTGTCCGCCCTCGCCGCGGCCCAGACCGAGAACACCGGCCTCACCAGCAGGCTGCAGGAACTGCAGAGCCACCAGGGCGAGCTGGAGTCGAAGAACAGTGCGCTGACCGCGCAGCTCGACCAGGTGTACACGGAGTACCGCCGGGAACTCGCCGCGCTGCGCGAAGAGCTCGCCGCGGCCCTGCGTCCCAGCACGGCGGCGGATGGTACGCAGGACCCTGGCGAGGACGGCGCGTCCGTCACCGACGTGCAGGCCGGTGAAGCGGCGGCCAGTGTCGGGCCGGACCAGGCGGACGGCGTCCGACGGCGCCCTCTGTCCATCGTCGACCTCGGCCGCCACGCCGGCTCCAGCTGGGCCTTGGTGCGCTACGACGACGAGACGGACAACTGCTGGTTCCTGCTGCGCGACGGAGAGCGGACCGGCTCCGTACGGCCGGAGTACCCCGGCTACGGCACCTCCCGGGCGGGCTGGTCCGCGCGCACCGCCAACTTGATGCCTGTGAAGCCTTCCGGTGCCAAGCACTTCACCGGCCGGGACAAGGCCGCCGCCGCGCTGATCCGCGACTGCGTACGCCGCACCCCCTCCCCCGCCGCGCAGGCAGCGGCCGCGCACCCCTTCACGGCCCTGGCCGACGACACCCGCACGACTCTGGTCATCGCGGTGATCCCGCTGGCCACCGCGAGCGCGCCGCGGTGGGCGAAGCTGCCCGCCACTGTCCGGGACGCCGCCCTCAGCACCGCCCTGCGGATCCCCACCGAGGACGACCTGCAGCAGCTGGCCGGACTCGACGCGAAGACGCTGGGGCGCAGCAAGGACGCACAGCAGCTCCTGGCCGCGCTGCAGTGCCTGCGCCTCGACGACGAGCAGGAGGCAGCGCAGGACGACGGCCCGGTCGACCTGGGCACGATCGACGGCCGCGCGTGGCAGCTGGAGCCCGACCCGCACTACACCGGAGGCTTTCGGGTCCTCGTCGACGGCGCGGACATCGGCGCCGTGGCCCCTGTCCGGCGGCGCAAGAGCGGCACCGTGAGGTGGAGCGCCGAGCACCGGCGGCGTGCCCTCGGCCGCGGTCCGTCGCACGCCGACCGGGACGCCGCCGTGCGCGCCGTGACCGGGGCCGAGGCCGTCTGGGTGCCGCTGCCGGGGCTGGACGACGACGCCTTCCGGCGGATCCCGGCCTGGCAGCGCAGCAACCTCTACGGTGCGGCCGGGCGGATCGACCTGCGGCGCGGCCGGCTGGCCCAGCTGCAGCCCGGCGCGTACCGGCGGGAGCTGCACCAGGCCATCGTCCAGGCCCGGCGCTCGGCCACCGGGCAGATCCGCGGGCAGCACCTGGCGGTGCTCCTGGACGTGGCCCGTGAGGATCTCGGCGCCCCCAGCAGCGGACCGGCGCAGCGGCTGTACGACGTCATCCAGGAGATCCGGGAAGGTCTTGTCGCTCCGCCCGAAGGCTCATAGCCCCTCGGCGACGTTGTTTCGTGACCTCGCCTCCCGACCGGGCAGGACAGGGTGGCCTCTGCGGTCGATGCCGCAGGGAGCTGCCGCGCCTCTGTCCTCGCCAGCGCGTGCGCACGTGACCGGGTGCGGTTGGTCATGCGGGGTGCTGGTCGCCGCGGCCGGGTCACATGTGACCCGTCACCCGTTCTTTACCTTCGTTTCCCAGACGCAGACCCACGCAACGTCCTCCGATTCCATGGGAGTCGAGAGGCTCGGGTGGGCGCCTGTAAGGATGATCCCCCTCATCGGCGGTGGGAGGACTGGTGCAGGCGCCCACGCTGTCCGGCTCGCCTAGGATGTTCGGCTGCATCCTGGGAGTCGACCCGCCTCACGTCTCGCCATCGCGCGCCAGTAGGGCGGTGCGCGCCGTTTCCTGCTCTCCATCGCCCCGCTCCAGGGGCCAATTTGGGGAGGACGAGTCGCATGACCGAGTACACCGCGGAGACCGACTTCGGCGCGCTGCACATCCGACGCGTCGACCACACGGAGACGATCCTCCGCGCGGTGCGCGTCTACTCGTTTCGTACCGTCTACGCGGTCAGCGGCCGAGGCATCGAAGGATGTCTGGCTGTCGACCCGTCCTTCAACGATGCGAAGTGCGGTGACATCTTCCTGGGCGCGGAACGCAGGTTCGCCGCGCACCCGACGGAGTTCTCCGTGCGCTGCGGCCGCAGCGGCAGCTTGTGTGCCCGGTTCGACGGCACGGTTCCGAAGACCGATCCGGTGCTCGTCGTCGACGGCGCGGAAGTGCTGTCACCGCTGACATCGCTGCCGCGCGGGAGCCGGACCGACTTCGAGGTGACCCGGCGGGCAGGTGCGTTCGCGAGCGCTCCGGTTCCGGCGCTGGTCGCCGCGAAGACCCTGCAGGTCGTGCACGCCGTGTTGGCGTTCCACGAGGAAGACGCCTCCCTCGTCGACCGGATGGACGTCCTCTACGCGCAGCACCGAGCGGCGGATCGCCGTAAGTCGGCACTGAGCGATCTGCGGCACGCCGAGCGCATGGCCTCGGATCTCGATGGGCGGATTCAGCGCCTGCGCGCCTATCTGGACGCCGGGGCGATCGTTTCCGCATCGCGGTGACGGACGAGGCCCTGGGGAGTCGGCTTCCTCCGGCTCCCCAGGGCCTCCGATTCCGGCGGGCCGGCACTCAGCTGTCCGCCCATTCTGCGGTTGGCGCCTGGCGCCGGGTTCACCACGGCGCGGCCCGGCCGCAGCAGATTCGCGCGGGAGAGCTTTCCGGGGAGCGGCAGCGCACTCTTCAGCCCAGCACGCCAGTACCAGCGTGCCTCCCAGACCAGTGAAGGGCCGCACATGTACTCCAACCTCCCCGGCACGTACGAGGCGCAGCGCAGGGCGCAGGACGCAGAAGGGGCAGTCAGGACCCTCTCCGGAATGCTGTGGCGTGCCCTGTGGCCCGACGACGCCCAGCCTCGCGGCAACGCGAAGAGCCGGGTGATGCTCAGTGAGGTCCCCGATCCCGAGGCCCGCATCCCGGCGGTCACCGAGGTGGCGCAGGTAGGCGTTGATGATCTCCTGGTCATCGTGGACACGGCGGGTACGTCCAGCACCTCGGTGGACATCTTCGGTGTTCTCACCGGCAGGGAAGTGATGGAATCGGCCTCCTTGAAGGTAGCCAAGGTCGTTTCCACCACGGCAAAGACCGTCTCGGTCGTCACCATTCCCACGCCGAGCGACGGGTGGGCGTGCAATCTCGAAGGGTTCGCCGAGCATGCCTTCGACCCCAGCGTCGTCACGCTCACCCTGCGGACCAAAACCCGGCGCGTCGGCCGCCTCGGCACCGCTTCGGAGATCCGGCAGCAGATCACCGGCCACGCTCTGTTCAGTGAATGGCGGCGGGCCTACGAGAGCGCCAAGACCGCAAGGAAGGAGCTTCAGACCGCCGTCGCGGCGGCGACGACGGCCAAGGAACTGCAGCAGCAGGCGCTCAAGCGCGTGGCAGGCATCTTCAACCGGGCCATGGGGGTAGAGGTGATCGATGGCCTCGGCTTCCATGACACGGAACTCGGCTTCGGCGGTGCCTACCGCGCCTTCTTCCGGCGAGAGGAGAACCTCCGCATCCACCTCGCAGGGCTGCGCGCAGTGGGCAAGTTGACCGACGTTGAGTGCGAGCTGGTGACGGCGCAGCTGACGGCGGCGGGCATGCTGACCGCACCGTCCGGGTCCCCTGCCTCTGTCTAGGCACAGCCACGGCGTTACGGCCGACGTGTGAGCACCATGGTGTCAACGATCTTGTCGTGCAGGCACTGCTGGAAAGGCTTGTCCCAGCAGCACCACAGCGGGTTGAGGAGACCGAGAACCGGGATCACCGCGGCGACGAAGAAGAACGTCTCACGGCCCACGGCCCGCCAGAATCCGACCGGCTGCGCCGACTGGCTGCGTACCACGCGGACATTGCAGATCCGCTTCCCGAGGGTGGACCCGAACCGCCAGATGCTGAAGGGGAAGTAGAGGACGAACGTGGCGAGCAGCCAGGTCACGAGGATCGTCTGGGCGGCGGCGCCACCACCGGAGTCGATCCAGATCATGAGCGGGATCGCCGTCAGGAAGTAGGCGACGTACCAGATCACCAGGTCCAAGAGGCGAGCGCCGAGTCGCGCTCCGATGTTGGCGAGCGACGGGCCGGCCGGCTGGCCCGTGTACGCCTGTCCGGCAGGGAACTGGCCCGGAGGATACGTCGCGTAGGCGGTGGGTCCGTTGCCTGCCGGACCGTGTGGGCTGCTGCTGATCCCAGAAGTGGGAGTGTGGCCGTAGGGGTTCTGGGGCTGCGTCGTCATGCTGAGGTTTCCTGCACGTCGGTGGTCGGGACAGGGGAAACGTAGGCAGCGAAGCGGACACCTCCCGATCTCCGATCTCGCCTACCGGGGATCCGTCGGCAATCTCGATTCTCAGTCCCTTCAGTCCCGCATGAACGTCCTAAGCCCAGCTGGGTGCGGCTGAGCTGCCTGAGGGGATTTCGCGAGAGGGCGACAGGTACCGGCCGCGGCAGTTGAGTAGCGCATCGAATCACTCATAGGAGGTGTCATGAACCCTGCGCAGCAGATGGCTGAAGCCGTCGCCCCGCAGCCGGCTGCCGAATCCGAAGCCCTCGTTCGGACCTGGGCTGAGCGGCGTGAGGTGGAGCGCCGTGGGACGCACGAGCTGGCCGACCGTCTGGGCCAGGCGCTCGCTGTCGAACTGAACGACCGGCGAGTGGAGGGTGGAGGCTGGCGCCACCAGATCGCGCCCGTGTGCTTCGTGAGCCTAACCCTGGAGCACCCCAGCGGGATGAGTCTGTCGTTGGTCCACGAGGGCAGCCATCGCAAAGGGGCGGCCGGACGGCGGCTGACGGTACGGGGCGGCTATCCCAGCGAGTACATCGGCTGGCGAGCCGAAGCCGTCACGATCGGCATCGACACCTCGCCCGCCTATCAGGCACGGCACATCGTTCGGCGGCTGATGCCGGAGTACCAGCAGACCTTCACCGTCGCGCGGGACGTTCAGCAGCGCGTTCTGCGGGAGACCGATGCCCGTCGGGTGCTCAACCGCCGGATGCGTACGGTCCTTCCCGCTCTGCATGCCGCCAGTTGGGACCAGCCGCACGACGCAGATGCCCGCAAGCAGTCGTACTGGTCCACGGAGCAGCTCAGGCCGGATGGGTCCACCGCACCGCACGCCCGCTGTACCGGTTCGGTGCGGCTCGCCGATCACGCCGAGTCGGCCGAGGTCCTGAAGCTGACCGGCGTGCCGAAAGACCTGCTACTGCAGATCCTCGCCCTGGTCAACGGCCAGCCGGTCCTCGAAGGGCGCGTCATGCCCCGCGAGCTCGGGCGACACTGCCCCGAGCTGCCGCCTGCACCCCAAATCATCCGCCTCTGACGTTGGGTGGTTGCTGCCCTCCTGCGCCTAACCACCAGAGCGTCTCCTCATACCCACGCCCCGGTCCGCCGCACAGAAAGCCTTCGACATGCCCACCTCCACCATCAACACCGCCGACGCGGCCGTCGAGGCCGCGCGGTTCTTCGACGAACCGACTGGGCCGCTGGCCACGCTGGCCGGGGGGACCGTCCCCGACTGCTTCGCTCGCCTGCGGATACGGCTCGCGGACCTGCGTGTTGACGCGCTGGCCACCTCCGCCGCGCTGGGGCTCTCCGATGACCCGGACGACCCTCTGGAGGTCTTGGGCAGGCGGGAGGTGTCCGACATCACCAGCCGAGTCGCCGCGCTCCAGTCCTGGGTGGAGCCCTTGCACTGTCGGATGTCGGTGTGCGAGTGCCGAGCCGACCGGCTGCTCCGCGCGCTACTTGAGGACCAGGGCGTCCCCGTGCAGTCCGGTTACCGCCCCACCGACCGCCGCCGCCAGCGTCCGGTCGCGCTCATGGCCGGGTACCAGTCGCCTTCGGTGAACGGAGCGCGGCTGCCGTACGTCCTGATCGACCATCGGGGGAGCATCTCGCACGCGGTGCGGGTCCACCGCGGCTGGCGGGCGCGGCTGCTCGTCGCTGGAACGGTGACGGAGGTGTACACCTCGCCGGCCTACCCGATGACTCCGGTGGAGGACCACCCGCAGGACACGCAGGCGTGCGCGAACGCCGTCGCCGCCGCACTGCAGTAGTGACGTCGCACGCCAGGCCCTGACGATCTCCCGGGGCCGGGCGTGCTGACACGGGTCACAGCCCGAGAAGGGCCAGCTGCTTCTGCATGCCCGTGTACGACCTGGTGTCGATCGCCCCGGTGTAGCGGAGGCCCGCGACGTAGGTGCGCAGACGGCCCGGTGCCCGAAGGTCACGGGCCACGACGGCTCGGCCTGCTACCGGTTCCCAGTGGATCAGGCCACGGCCCAGCAGCTGCTGAAGGTGCTCGGTGGCATCGCGCAGCGGCGCCTGGCGCTCCTGTTCCTGCCGCCACTGTTCAGCGCGCGCTTCGGCCTGCGTCTTCTTCATGCGCTGCGCGGCGGTGAAGCTCTCCTGCCAGTCCGGGTAGGACGGGTGAGCGGCGAGACGACGGCGGAGATCAGCGAGAGAGCCGAGGCGCCCTATGTGCCGGTTGGGGATGCTCGGGCGCAGCGTCCATCCGCGCGCATCCGGTGCTGCTTCTCCGAACGCTGTGAGATCCAAGGAGCGCCAAGGGGTCGGGGTCTGAATCTGGGTCACGGTGATCGTCGCGGCCGTCGTGGCTGTCACCCGGGCGAGAACGGTCTCCCCGGAGGCGATCGCTTCGCGGACGGTGAAGTGTCGCAGCATGTCGAAGGGGCGTGCGCGGCGTCGCTGGTCGTAAATCAGCACGAGGTCGTCGACGGTGACGGCGGCGGAGGACGTGACGGCCGGGGCACGCAGTTCCACGGGAACAGGTGGCAGGCCCTTGCCCTTCTGCACCCGCTGGAGCGGAGCGGGAAGGTCGTCGTCGTGGGCCCACAGGCTGGCGACGACGGTGTTCCCGAGCGACATGGCCAGCTGCCGTACGTCGGTGCTGAGGTCGGTGGTCATGGTGGGGCCCCTTCGTGGTGTTCCGCGGTGCGGCGTGTGCTCGTCGTGCTCTGACGAGTCCGGAACGTAGGCCGTGACCCCGCACAGCCTGGCCACGCTGCGAATCCCCGTACGGCGAGATCCGCAGCGACCGGCGCCCCGTACCGGCTGAAGCGCCTTCCAGGTGGCGCGAACTCGGTTTGCTCGAGCCGCCGGATCCGTACGGGGCCGGCCTATCCCGGGACGTGCCGCTGTCCGTCTGCCGGCCTCACGAGGTGCTCTTCGCAGCGGAACCCCGACGCTGACTCTCGCCGGAACGGGCTTGCAAGGGCCTGCGGAACGTTCAGTGCTGCCTGCCCGTACCCGACCCGGAGTCTGAGGAGTGCAGCATGACCACCACGCTGGAGCGTCTGGCCGCCGAGCCGAAGCACGATGCGTCCATCATCCCGTCCAACGTGTGGTGTGACGTGCAGCGATGCGTCGTCGCGCTGTGCCCGTGCGGCAGTGCGGCCCGGGTGGACGTCCGTGCGGGCGTCTTGGGTACACACGAGCCGAAGGCGAAATGGACCGCGAACGGTCAGCGGCGGGCCGTCATCACGGACGCGTACGGCACCGGTTTCACCTGCCGCTACAGCGGTAGGGCCGTGACCCTGGCCGCCGCCCTGGCGCGTGACAACGGGCCGACCCCGGCGGAGCGGCACGCCCGTGACAGGGCGCAGCGGCTCTTGGAAGCCGGGGTCGTGTTCACCGAGCCGAGCGGATACGCCCTGCCGAAGGCCGTGACAAGGCTGTTCGCCGACGCTGAGAAGCACGGATGGACCGCCCAGCAGGCGTGGGCTCCATACCAGGACGGGTTCACCCTGAACGTCCGGGTGAGCCGTGCGGGCGACGACGGCCTGCCCTGGAAGTACGACCTGTCGTACTTCTGTGCACCTGGCGTCGCGCGTCGGACCCGGTTCGGGCTGAGCCAGTCGCCCGACCGCAGGGGTCTCTACGACACCCCGTCGGTCAAGGCGATCCAGGGCGCCATCACCGCCCACCCTGTACGCCTGGGGGTATGAAGCAGCCGCAGGGCGGCTGCTTCATACCCCGGAGCCCGCTCTGGCCTGCGACAGATTCCGCAGGCCAGAGCGGGCTCCGGGGGTTCCGCTACCGCGGTGATGCACTCCTCGGCCGCCGGCGGCGCCTTGGGCTCACATGACCTGTCCGCTCCAGCCGACACCCTGCCTCCGTCAGCACTCGCCTGCGCGTCAGAGCAGGCGAGCCGAACCCTTTCGGAGGTAGCCATGCACCTGCCCACCACGGAGATCAGATCACCCACCAGGTGGTTCTAGCCGCCGACCTCGAGCACCTCGTCCTGCAGCTCAGCGGACGCAGCTATGTGGCAACCACCAGCGTCGACGGGCCGTTGCACCTTGACGGCAACCTCAGCGACGCGGCCGCCGCCCGCCGTTGGCTCGCCACGGGAGGTGCCACCCCGAGCACGCAGGTCCTGCTGAACGCTCTCGTACACCGAGAGCGGCGACTACCTCGTCAACCGCTGACGCCACGCCGGCGCCCGCACAGGGTCGGACAACGCGGTGATGCCGAACCGCGGGCGCCGGCCAGCGGGCTCGGCCGAGGGCCAGGCGGAACCGAGAATTCGCGGCCAGTGCGCCGGCGCCAGGGCACCGTACGACGATCAGCTCCGCTTCACTGCCGCAGAGAACGGAGCTTCGACATGGGCCTCTCCTTGACCGCCGGGCGCCCGGACGGTCCCCGTCCCCAAGAACCAACTCCCCAGTGGTCCTGGGGCGGTTTCGGCATCTTCCGCCGCGCGCTCGCCGCACACATCGACATCGACCTCGACCAGATGCACGGGTTCGGCGGCTGTACAGCGTGGGACCGCGTCTCCAGTCCGCTGCAGCATCTGCTGGAGCACCCGGACGACTCTGGCCAGCTGGAGGCGTGGCAGGTGAAGGAGCTCGCGCCCGCCGTACGCACGGCCGTGACCTCCCTCGCCCAGCACGACCCCGAGGGCTTCATGTGGACCGACGCCAGCAGCAACGGCCGAGCCGCCCAGGAGCTCATCGCCCTGTTGGAGCTGTGCGCGGCCGAAGGCCTGCCGGTGGTGTTCCGATGAGCCACACTCTGCGCCTTCGCCCCGAAGGCCGGTACCAGTGCACGGGATGCCGGGCGGCGTGGCGGTGCGAAGAGGACGGCCGCCGCTCCTCCTTCCCCTGCCCGGGTGAGCCTCTCGCGCACGGTTTGACCCCCGAGCACCGTGTCTTCCCGAAGACCGGCGACCGGTCCTGCGCTACCTGGGGCTGCGAAGATCCCGACCCGAGCCACGCGCACGGCCCTGCCCCGTTCTGCGACGTGATGAACTGCCGCTACTGCTGCCACGACTGCGACTGCGGCGTGTGCGACGGAACCTTGCACGCCCCACAGCTCACCGTCCTTGAAGACATCCCCGACCATGAGCTCGCCCAGATCACACGGCGACGAAACGCCCGCTCGACCGTCGCCCTCACGGAGCAGGTCAGCGACCTGAGGGTCCACGACCACATCGCAGCCACCGGCAGAGACGCGCGTGGTCAGCAGACCCTTCGCACCGGCTACCTGCTCGCCGCGCCGAAGATCGTCACATCGAGGCGCAGCGGTGTCCCGACCAAGGCTCTCCGCTTGGCCATCGGCACACAGGGAGCCGACCCGCAGGAGCGCAGCACCTGGACCACCCTCTTCGTCGACGAGGGCACCGTAGAGCGAGTCCCGGAGCCGCAACCCGACCCGTGGTTGAACACGACGCTGTGCGACGTCCCCGGTGTCACGGCCAGCAGCCACGCCACGCGCATCGTGTACGGCGGCACCGGTGCCGAGCGCCCGTCGACACCGGGCACGTCCCCGGTCGTCCACGTGCTGCGCACGCAGGAGGACATCTACGTCCTCTGGGACCCGGCGACGGACACCTCGTACGCGGCACTCACGCCCAGCAGCCGCATCTGGTGGGCCCCGCCACCCGGGGCCGCCACCGCAGCGACGGTCACAGCGGCCTGATCTCGAACCGGACCCGACGGGATGTCGGGTCCGGTTCGAGGTCCGTCTCGGCGCACGCTGTCCGCTCCTGGCGGCGCTGGCCCGTCATCACTTCCCAGGCCCTGCCCGGCCACTACTCGCGGGCGGCTGAGTCGCCGGCCTGGGGCCGAGGTGCGGATTCGCGAGTCGGCGACAACCACCCGGTCTGCGCGGTCGGATGCGGTCATCACCGAGTACAGCCCCGGTGCCCACCGCGAGTCAGGAGCACGACCTTGCAGGAGATCCCCCTTTCCAACAGCGATGTCAGCGCGATCGCCATGACCATGTACGACCTCGGGATGCTGATCCTGAACCCGGAGACCGTGCCCGAGCAGCCGGAGCCGGTCCCCGGCCGGGAGACGGACTGCGACCTGGCCGTGCTCGGTGTGCCCGTCGTGAACGTCGATGAGGCGATCAGCGCCTACGTCTCCGCGTTCTGGACTCGCCAGGCCTGGCACCCCCAGAATCCCACCGGCATCGGGTGGCACAAGCTGCGGACGACGGGCTGGATCATCGGCGTGCCCGAGGCCGCAGCCGCACTGAGCACCCTTGATCACGCGGACGCGAACGGCACCCAAGTTGCCGGGCGTGTGCAGGAGCGCTTCGCCGAGTGGAAGGCGAAGCCTGAGACCTGGGACGCGTGGATCGCCCTCCTGCGACACGCGGTGGACACGGCGCGGCCCCTCGCCATGAGCACCCCGGACTACGAGGGGCCGTGGGCCATCGCCGAACTGCTCGACGCCGAGGACTACCGGGCCTGCGCCTGACGTTCGCCCGGTGAGTGGGAACCAGCCACGCCCCACACCGGATCTTGCCTACACCTGCCGTCTCGTCCTCCCTCTGACCACCTGGCCCATAGCCTCGGTTGGAAGGGGAACCGGGGCGGCAGGCAACGGGCCGTGACGGTCCGTCCCGGCCCTCTCCTCCGTTCTTGGGCGCCCCGCCGGGGTGCCCTTCGTTGTCACCAGGAGCACCCTGCATGGACATCAGCACGCTTACCTCTGCGGCCGTGGAGACCCTTCAGGAGCGCGAAAGTACGGGCCGGGCCGTCACCTCGATCACGGCCGAGCCAGTCACCGACGAATCGGGCTGGACCAGCTACGGACCCACCGTCCTCGTCACCCATCACGACGGAAAGACCCAGAACCTCACCATCCGCGATACCGCGCTCTCCGCCGCCCTGGAAAAGCACGCGAACGACGAGGCCGAACTCGGGTCCGTGCTGACCGTGGTGATCCCGGTCCCGCTGCCCAACGCCCCGAACAACCGGGTCCGCTGCGAGGAGCATCCCGGCGTGCACATCGAGACCGTCGCATGCCGATGGCCGCACAACGTCACCGCCGACGGCGACGAGCCGCAGGTGGGCCACCCGTACCGCGTCACCGACTGAGCCACCGGGCGCGTACCAACGACCAACGACCGCGCACTCATCGCTGCTGGCCCCATCTCCGAGCGGAGATGGGGCCAGCAGCGCATCGTCTCGTACAGGCTGCCCGGGCCCACCGCTCCGGGGTTTGCATTCCGGCGCCGCCACGCGGACCGGCTGCTCCTCGAAGCTGCTGTCCGGCGTCGCCCTCAGAGGGACGCATCTCAAGAGTCGAGCTGCTGCTCCAGTTCGACAGGCCGTGCCCGCTGAACGCCCAGAGCTTCATTGAGGACGATGACCTCCGCTGCGGCGACTGCCCGTGGCCAGGGCCAGGCCGGCGCGGTACAGATCCGCAGATTCGCGGGCGCGCGATCTAGACGCCCACTCCAAGGTGCACTGCTCCCCCACAAGCCGCTATATCTCGGAGCGTTCGATGAATCACTCGGAACTGACCGCCCTCATCTCGCCCGCAGGGCCCGCTGCGTTCGCGGGCTCTGTCACCCCCGACCCTCCTCGCGCACCTGTCGTTCCGCCCCCGCCCGAGCCGACCGTGCCCGCCGCGCCAGCGGTAGCCCGGCCCCCACGACGGGCTCGGCTGACCCTGGCCGAGGACGTGGTGCACATCGGCGCACCGGTCACCGTCGAGTTCACGCTGGCCGCCATCGACCCCCGGGAGGCAGAACTCGACAGGACGGAGCCGGTGTCCGCACTCGTGATCGCCACGTCGTGCTCCTCCGCGACGCTGGAACCGCCCGCGGCGTCCTGTGCGACGGACGACGACACGCCCGCGCGGTTCACGTTCACGGCCTCGGAACCGGGCGAGCACCGGCTGCGCTTCCGGGTGTGCGACCCCACGTCCGGGAAAGTGCTGCAGGTGGTCGAGGCGACGCTCCCCGTGGCGGTGTCGGATCCACTCGGGAGGCCGTGAACCGTGGCGCACGAACTGCACTCTGAGGTCCTGCACAACCCCTCGGACGACCTCACCCAGTGGCCCGAGGATTACGGGCAGCGCCCCCTCAACCTGACCGTTGTGTTGTCCGTCGGGAACGACGACCGGGCCGAAGTGATCGCGCTCCCGCACGGCAAGCCCGCACCACGCATCCGCGCCCATCGGGCGGGCCTCCAGCTGTCCGCTACCGCGGTTCCCGGTCAGGCCGAACGGGTTGTGCGCCCAGTGGCAGCCGTTCGGCCGCCACCAGCCCTCGGACGCCGATGGAATGCCGTACAGGCCAACGTTCCTCACCACACAGAACCAGCCGCGCACGCTGCACAGGGATGAGCTCACCAACGGGGCCGAACGCCCCCGACCTGGATGCCTTCCCGGCTGCTTGGGCGGCGGTGAATAATTCGCCAACGAAGGACAGGGCCGGGCCCCGGGCGGTTCAGTGGCGCTTCCCCCAACGCCATTGGAGCTGTCATGAACCTTGCCGATCTCGACCGTCTGCGTGGAGAAGCCGAGCAGCTGCGCGCGGTGGACACCCAGGACATCCCCGGCCCGGAGCGCACACTTCTGCTTGGCTACACCTGCGACCGGGACACTTGGCATGTATACGTGCGCGGTGCGTACTTGCACGTCCTGGTGTACAACCACGTCACCCGCATCGTGGTGCGCTATGCGAGGCATTTCCACTGGCAGGCGGCCGACCTGGTGCCTGACAAGCGGGTCTACCCGGAGAGCACCGACCTGGAGTTCGCCCGGCTTCTGACGTCCCACGGGCTGAACCTGCGGTTCGCCTCGTTCGACCCGGGCCGATACGACCGCCTCGCGCAGAAGCCCTTCCACGGGGCGATCTACGACTCAGCCACTCTGGGCCTTGCCGACATGGAGGGGGCTCCCCGTGACCGCTGTGAGTGAACATCAGGGGACGCCCCCCGCGATGGCCCGCGCCGAACGGTTTGAAGCCGAACGCCGGGAGCGGCAGGAGTTGGCCCATCGGATCGGCCGGACGCTCGCTGCCGAGTTCAACGACCGGCAGGTCGAGGGCGGAGGTTGGCATCACCAGGTCGCTTTCGTGAACTTCGTGAGCGTCCTCCTGCACGCACCCCAGCGGGATGAGCTTGTCGCTCACGCATGAGGGCAGCTACCGCAAGGGCGCGGCCGGTAGGCGGCTCACGGTGCGCGGCGGCTACCCATCCGAGTACTGCGGATGGCGAGCCGAGCCCATGACCGTGGGGATCGACACCTCTGCCGACAGCAAGGCCCGCCAGATCATCAGGCGTCTGCTGCCCGACTACCAGAGCGCCTTCTCGTGCGGGCCACCAGCGATCTCGAGCGGGACCTGGAGGCCCAACTGGATGCGCTGCACAGGCCGGGGCCGGTCTGGGACGGGGAGCGGGTGCTTGAGCCCGCGCCGCCCGCGGGCTGGGCGGAACTGCGCGACGAGGTCGGCCAGGAGGCGGCCCGGCTGGACCGGGAGGCGTTGCGGCGGCGCGCGGATCATCCCGTGCCGCAGGCTCCCCGCGGCCGTTGGGGGTAGTCGTCGGCACCCGTCGTGGTGCGGGTGCGGGTGGTGGTTGGGCGAAGTGGCCGTCTGCTGCTCCGCCGCCTCCTATGCTCGATGCCGCGGTGCGTACGGTCGGTGCACCCCGCAGTGCCGGATCCAGCAGCCTCTGACCGACAGGAGCCCCCGCGGCAATGTCCCAGCACGCTTCCACGTCCCGAACTGAATTGGCCGCCACCGCCTTCACGGTTCCTTCGACGGAACGGGAGCTGGTTGCCGCCGTGTCCGCGTTCCGCGGCTGCCCCACGCCCGGCGAGGGCCTCGCGGAGCGCCTGGTCGCCGGAACGTTCGCCGCGCTGGACCAGGTGCCCCTTGATGTCCGCCTGTATGTCCATGACCTTCAGCAGACGGCCGAGAGGTGGCCGGCTCTGCCGATCACACTGCCGCCGACGCCGTGGCAGGCCGCTACCCTCGTCGACGACCTGGCCGTGCTGGTCGCGGACCTCTCGGGGGCCGAACTACGCGAGGCCGGCGAGGGCCTGGCCCTCACCCGCGGCGACATCGCCCTGGCCCACGACAAGCCCGTCCTCGCCCGGCTCTGGACGGAGGACGACTCACCGCTGCCCGATGCTGCGGCACTGCCACGCGATCGCCGCGCCCGGGAGGCGGCGCTGCTCCAGCTGTTCGACCACGTGGACCCGCGCGAGTGGACTGACGAGCAGACCGGTGCCGTCCGCAAGGCCATCTTGGTCCGCCTGGCCGGCCTCGGCGACGCTCTGCTGCGTGTCTCCGCGCTCCCGCCCGCCCGCCTGGACTGGCAGAGTGAGGGCGAAGGGCTCACCGCGCTGGTGCCGGTGCCCGGAGCGCCCCAGCCTCTGGAGGCCCGGGTAGCCGCTGAATCCGTCGAGCCGCACCTCTTCGCCTCGTGGGGCGAGCCGATGTGGGGCTCTCCCGAGACGGCCGCGTCACCCGGGTGCTGGCGCTGGACGGTGGGATGGCGTTCCGCCGGCGGCGCGTTCCACAGCGATGCCGGAAGTACCGAGGCGAGCGAGGCGGCGGCGCGGTTCGGCGCGGAGCAGACCCTCGCCGCCTACGCCGCGCAGGCATCGACGGTGCGCCAACGGCTGCGCCACCGCCTGCTGGTGCCGCGCCAGCCCGGCACGCTGTCCATGAGCGACCCCGCCATCCTGGTTCTGGGACTGCGGGAGCTGCTGCGGGCGGTCAGCGACGAGTACCGCACCGAGACGAGCCGACCGGAGGACGCGACTGGGTGGCGGATCGTGCCGCACCAGGACGAGAGCAAGGAATGCAGCCTCGTCACAATCCTCCTCGACGACTGCTCCCTCCCCCACCCCGAGCTCGGCGACCCGGCGAACACCGCCGACCCGGCCGATGTCCCGTTCGAGGACTTCCTGCGCTCCCACGCCGTCGTCCTCACCCCGCCCGCCCGCACCTACCTGGCCGGACTCTCCCAGGCCGGGCCCGGAGAACTCCCATTGGCCCGACGTCACGAGGGGGCGATGCGCGCAGTCCTCGCCACCGGCGGGGAGGCGGCCGACATGCTGACCGCCGACACCGGCCCCCTGCCCGATCACATGGCCTGGATCGACCTTGTGGACGTCAAGGCTCTGGAGGAATTCCTCAATGCCACGGAGCCCGATCAGCCTCGGTGACCTCCCGGGCCCGGCGGGGCCGGTACGTACCCATGACGATGACCGTAGCGTCGTCGCGGTAGCCTTGGCGTCGGCCTCAGCGGTGCGCGGATGCAGATGGAGCCCCCGCCGACGTCGGCGGGGGCTCAAAGAGGCTAGTAGGGCCACCGGCTGGCCACTGGTGCAGCAAGCCAGTCCGGGGGCGGGGCGCATGCCAAGCGACGGCGTCCCTCTGTCCTGCCTAGGAGGAGGCGCCGCCCCCTGGCCCTGGACCACTCGATTCACACGAGATTCGCCGCGGCGGGGCCCTGACCGCCTTGTCGCTGTTCCGTGCAGGCCATGTCACTGGTCGAACTCAAGAGTCCCCTGCAAGCGCTCCAGGGCGTGTCACGCACGCTCAGCCGCGGACGCACCGAACCGCCGGCATCCGGCCGTCAGTCGAAGCTCACCGTTCCGGACGGCATCGCTTCTTGGACCGGCGAGTTGGGAGAGCGCCAAGGCATGGCCGGTGCGGCCGCCGACCTGGTGATGTACTTCGCGCGCCTGTGGTTCCGCCCCAGCCGAGACCTGCCGGCCGACGCTGTCGCAGCCGCCATCGCATGCCGTCAGGTGTGGGAAACCCATCTGCGAGGTGTTGAACTGTCCGGGCCACCGCGGCGCCAGAGTTGCCCAACTACTGGCTTGCGTCCCCGACCCGGTGAGTGGGGGCGTCGGTCTGTCCGTACGACGTGCGGCCGACGTTCAGGGGCGAAGGGTGCGGCTGCGCAGGGCGGCGCGGGCGGATTTGTATGCGGTGGCGGGGTCCGGGTCGGGCCCCGGGGCGGGTTGCCAGGCGCTGAAGCTGTTGCGGTACGGGTACCAGCGGTGGTCGGGGCCGAAGCGGATCTGGACCCGCGCGGGTACGTCGGTGAGGCGGTTGTCCTGCTGGTCGAGGGCGGTGTGGGGGGACGGGCGGAGGCGCTGGAGGGCGTCTCGCGCCTGTTGGAGGGCTTCGTGTGAGGCGGGGCAGGGGGTGAGGTAGACGATGGCCCCGTGCTCTCCGCCGTGTTCGTAGGCGGCGATGAGGTGCCGTACTTCGGGTGGGGTGAGGCCGAGGTGACGGGCTGCGGTGTCAAGGTGGGTGGTGCCGTGCATGGTGAGGAAGCGCGCGATGTCGGGGCCGGTTTCCAGGCGGGGAGTTCCTTGGCCGGCGAGGAGTCGGGCGGCGCGGGCGGCAGCGTCGTGGGACAGGAGGCGCAGGGTGCTGAGCAGGGGGATGGGGTCGGGGGGCTGCTCGGCGAGGGCGTCGAGGAGCGGCGTGGTGTTGTCGTGCGGGTCTGATGGTCCGTCGTGGTGCGGGGCGGAGGTCATGGATGGGTCTCCAGGCGGACGAGGGCGGCCAGTTCGCTGTCGGTGAGCTGGGACAGGGCCGCGTCTCCGGTGGTCAGGACGGCGTCGGACAGGGCGCGTTTGTGTTCCAGGAGTTGGTCGATTCGGTCTTCGACGGTTCCTTGCGCGATGAGCTGGTGCACGGTGACGGTCTGCTGCTGGCCGATCCGGTGTGCGCGGTCGGAGGCCTGGTCCTCGACGGCGGCGTTCCAGCTGCGGTCGTAGTGGACGACGTGGCTGGCGCGGACGAGGTTGAGGCCGGTGCCGCCGGTTTTCAGGGAGAGAAGCAGTGCGCGGTGGTCGTGGTTGTTCTGGAAGGTGTCGATCACCTGCTGGCGCCGGCTCGGGGTGAGGCCGCCGTGGAGGAAGAGCGGGTGGTGGCCGGTGTGGGTGAGGTGGGCGTGCAGGAGGCGTCCCATGGCTACGTAGGAGGTGAAGATGAGCGTGGCTTCTTGGCGCTCGGCGAGCTGGGCGAGGATGTCGTCGAGGGCCTGGAGCTTGGCGGACCGGTTCGCGAACTGGTGTACCTGGTGGGGGGTGGGGGTGGGTTCGCGCAGGTAGTGGGCGGGGTGGTTGGCGATCTGTTTCAGGGCCGTCAGCAGCTTGAAGACGAGGCCGCTGCGGGCGATCCCGTGGCTGGCGCGGACCTGGTCCATCGTTTCGCGGACCAGCGCCTCGTACAGGGCTGTCTGTTCGCCGGTGAGGCGGACGATGCGTCGGCGGTGGATTTTGGGCGGTAGTCCGGGGGCGATGCCGGGATCGGTTTTGCGGCGGCGGAGCACGAACGGGGCGGTGAGCAGGGCGAGTTGCTGGGCGGCGGGTCCGGTGGGGTCGCGTTCGGCGGCTGCGGCGTAGTGGGCGCGGAATGAGGTCAGGGTTCCGAAGAGCCCGGGGCAGCACCAGTCCAGCAGCGCCCACAGTTCGCTGAGGTTGTTCTCCACGGGTGTGCCGGTGAGGGCGAGGCGCATGGCCGAGGGCACGGTGCGCAGTTGGCGGGCGGTCTGCGAGGCCGGGTTCTTCACGTGCTGGGCTTCGTCGGCGACGACCAGGTCCCATGTGCGAGCGGCGAGCGTGGCGTGGTCACGGCGCAGGACCCCGTACGTGGTGATCACGATGGTGCCAGGGGTGAGTCCATCCAGGCTGCGGCTGCTGCCCAGGTAGGTGACGGTGTCCGCGCCGGGTGCGAAGCGGGCGAGCTCCCGCGTCCAGTTCACGACGAGGGACGAGGGGCATACCACCAGCGTGGGCCCGGCGGGCGCGGCCGGGTCGTCGGAGTGGTGCTTCTGGCGGTGGAGGATGTAGGCGATCGCGGCCAGTGTCTTGCCCAGGCCCATGTCGTCGGCGAGGAGGGCTCCGAAGCCGAGCCGGCCGGTGTGTGAGAGCCATGCGAGGGCCCGCTGCTGGTAGCTGCGAAGCTGCCCGCGCAGTCCGGGCGGCGTGGGAACGGGTGGGGCGCTCTCGCCTTGGCGCAGCGCGGTGATGATGTCGGCGAGTGGCCCCGCCGCGTGGCAGGCCACGTTGTCTCCGTTGACGGTGATGCTGCCGGTGAGTGCGGCGGTCAGGGCTTGTGTGCCGCTCAGTTGTCCCAGGTGGCGGTGGTGCAGCCGCTCGCGGGTGAGGGGGTCGAGCAGGGTCCACTGGCCGCGCACGCGGACCAGGGGCCGGGCGGCCTCGGCGAGTGCGTCCATCTCGTCGTCGCTGAGTGCGTCGTCGCCGAGCGCGGCCTGCCAGCGGAAGTCGAGCAGGGCGTGGAGGGTGAAGCGCGGGGCGTGGCTGTGGTGCGGCCCGATCACCGCGTGGGTCTTCAGTGCGGTGCGCATTTGTCCGGGCCAGCGCACGGTGAGCCCGGCCTCGGTCCAGGCGCTCTCGTGCTCCATCAGCTGCCGCAGTACGTTGTCGGACAGCACGAGCCGGCCCTGTGGTCCGGTCAGCGGCGCGAGCACGGGGTAGTTGCGGGCCAGGTGCCGCAGGTGGCGCATGACGCGCGGCCGGATGACGTGCAGGGGCCACCTGGCCAGGTCCGCGTCGCCGGACCATACATGTGCGGCCACGGCGTGCTGTTCGCCGTCGCCGAGCAGCAGACGGGCGGTCAGCGCCTCGCCGCTGGGGCGGGTTCCGGGCGCGGTGACCTCCAGGACGAGGGGCGGCGGCGGGCCGCCTGCGGCGCGGTCCTCGACGGTGTCCGTCCACTCCCGTACCGCGTCGTCGGCGGGGCCGAGTGGTTCGGGTGCCGTCCGGGTGAACGGTCCTGGCCCGAACATGGCGGCGGCCGGGGAGCGGAGCATCGTGTCGGCGACCGCGTGCACGAACTCCTCGACCGTCTCCCGTGCCGGGGGCAGCCGCCCGTCGTCCGCCACGGTGCGGGCCTGGTCGGGCAGGGCCTCCGCCATGGTGTCGAGGGTCTGGCTCGCGGTGTCCGGCAGCGGTCCGGCCCGCCACTGGTCCAGCCCGTCCACCGTCACGGACGGATACACCAGGCGTTTCGCGACCATCTCCAGCGCGAGCCGTGCCGCGTGCGCCCACACCGAGGCGCTGGGGCTTGATGGATCGCTGAGCAAGGGCGCCAGGGTGTCCCCCACCGGGACGAGCCGGCCGGCTGTGGTGGCCGCGGTCGCCGGTATTCCGTGCGTGCGGTGCTCGCCGGACAGGACGGTGAAGGTGAAGTCGGCCGTCGGGCCGCATGCGGCCTGCTCGGCAGAATGCTCCGGCTGGTGATCGGGGCGGTAGAAGAACATCCCCGCCGCGCGCCCGGGCGTGGGCGGCACGAAGGCCAGTGCGCAGCCGGATGCCAGGAGTCCGGAAACGGTCTCCCGCGCCGGTTGCGTGCCCGGGTACGGCGAAGCGTCCGGTGCTGTAGCCGACGGCATCGGGTCCGGGCGTCTTGGTGCGGGGAGGGCCGGTGCTCCGTTCCCGGTCTGGGGATCCTGTGTCCCCGTGGTCTCATGCCAGCCCGAGTCCAGCGTGTGCAGGCGGGTGAGCAGGGTCCGTGCCGCCTCCTGCCGTGCGGTGTCCTTGGAGGGGCCGCTTCCTCGCGCGCTCACGCCGCGGCCGCTCGCCAGGTGACGGCACGTGTACGTGCACCTAGTCTTTTGTTGCCCGTCATCGGTGAACTGCGCCTGCGGCTTGCTGATCGCTGCGAGCTGGGTGTACTTGTTCAGCCTCGCCACCGGGTCCTGGCCCGCTTCCGGAGGCTTGATCCGGGGCCGTGTGCCTGCTCCGGCCGGATCCGGTGCTTCCTTGTCCGGGACCCGCTGGTCGGGCTCCGGCAACCCGCACACCAGGGCGAGCAGCGCGACCGCCGCGTAGTGGCGCGCCGTCTTGCGGTGGTACGCGCACCGCGGCGGCGCCTCGATGGCCTCGGCTGCCCCTGGTCCGGACTCCCACCGGGCGGTCACCTCGTGCCGACCGCCCTCGTCGATGCTTTCCGTGAACGAGAACTCTGCCGTGCCGGACGGCTCACCGGCCTCCATGTGCAGCAGCGCTGCGGCCAGTCCGGACAGTGACGCGGCCTGGTGCAGCACCACACGCCGTACCGGTTCCCATCCGCTGCCGCGGGCGCGGAAGAGCAGGCGGTGCATGTCGCGGCGGCGCAGTCGGTCGTCCTCGGCCCGGCGCAGGATCTCTGCCTCCAGGCCGGTGCCAGGGCCGTGGTGATCGTTGAGCCGGTCCTCCAGATGGGCCTCGAATGCCTCCATTCCCATGACGGCGGGAGCCAGCCGCCCGGTTGTGTCAGCCCCTGTCCTGTGTCGGCCCGCTCCGGCCATCTGCGCGAGCAAGGCGACGCTGGCCTGACGCCGGGCGTCCTTGCGGGCCGACGCCCGCACAGCGGGCCCGGTCACCTCGCGGGCGGGCGGGCCGATGCGGACTGCGGCCTCGTGGACAGGATGGCCCAGCGGCCCCTGCACCGCCGCCTCCTGATACTCCAGCTTCGGCCACGCCTCGATCTGCACGTGCATCTGGAGCACCTGCTGCGCCAACTCGGGCTGCCGGCGGACCAGTTCGAACGCCGCGCGGCGTGCCGTGTGCCAGCCCTGATGGTCACCGGACACGAGCAGCAGCATCCGCAGATCCCGCATCCCCAGTGCTTCCGTCCGCGCCAGACGTACGGCCTCCTCTGCGAGGTCGGGCGAGAACCCGCCGGCCACCACCACCGGGGCGACCCGCTCGTGCCACGGTGGCCCGTCCGCCCCGTCCACCTCTTGATCAAGGTCTGCCCCACTGTCGGACAGATGGTGCTGTACAGCCAAGAGGAACTGCTCCCTTGTCTTCGTTCAATGTCCTGATCGGCCTGGCCGGCCGGTACGCACGTCCAGCCTGCGGGCTACGCCTCGTACGTGGCTCCGGTCCGTGCCCAATGCTGTGGGTAGCCGCGGTCCGCGTCGCGCGGCTCGGTTCCGGGGAAGGGGGTGAACCACTGCGCGGGCGGGGTGTTCCACAGTGGCGGCAGGCCGTCGTCGCTGGGGTCGCCGTCGTCCAGGAGGGCGTCCTCTACCCGGTCCCATGCGTCGTCACGGTGCCTCGGGAGCCGGTCGTAGCTGGCTGCCATGCCCGCGAGCGCCTTGGCCTGGTCGCGGGCCTCGTCGAGGGCGCAGTCGAGGGCGCAGTCGAGGGCGACGCGCTCGCCGACGCAGCGCGGGCTCGGCCGGCGGCCGGCGGCGACCTCCTGGGCCAGGTCGTGGGCGGCACGCGCGAAGTCGCGCCGCCAGGAGTACCCCTGCGCCCAGGTGGATTCGGGCAGTTCGGTGTAGATGGTGGCGTGGTGCTCGTGCTCTGGCCGCAGTACTTCGTCGCCGAAGGAGTGCGCGGCCTCGTGGCCCTCGTCGCCGATCACGGACAGTGCCATGTGCAGGACGTACGCCGTGCGGGGGGTGACCTGCCATTCGTCCGTGGCGCGTTGCAGGGGGAACAGGGAGGCGAAGTCGGGCAGCGGGTTGATCCGTTCCCATTCCTTCTCGCCCATTCCAGGTCCGTTGGGGTCGTCTTCGAGGCGCCAGCCCGGACCGAAGTCGGCGGTGAACCCGTCCGGGCTCCAGTCGGCGAGCTCATCACCCCGGTCGGAGTCGAGGACCTTCATCGTGCTGCCCCTGCTGATGACCTGGGCGCCCGGCAGATCGGGGTCGGGCGCGGTCAGGTGGAACGCGGCCTGCATCAGGTGCAGCGGGTCGCCGAGGCTGTCTGCCGCGAACGGGCCCGCGGGCTGCCATCCCATGCTGGTGGCGGAGTTGTAGAAGGCCACCGGGTCGGTCAGCAGGTACTCGGTGAACCGGACCTGCCGGATCACCGGCGCTTCCAGGCGCTCCAGGGTGTTGTCTTCGACGCGGGTGCGCCAGGCGTCCAGCGCGGCCCTGGCCTCCTCGTCGGGCCGCCACGACAGCTGGTCCTCCTCGACCAGCCATCCGCCGGTCCGCGCGGCGTCGATGGCCTCGCGGAAGGAAGCGAGCACGGCGTCGGGCAACTCCAGCGCAAGAGCATCAGCCTGGCTCGCGATCTCGGGAGCGACGGGAGAACCGCAGGCCAGTACGCCCTTGAGGATTTCGGCGGCCTGCTGGGCGTGGTCCACGTCGCGGCAGGTCAGCACGGCCTTCAGCGAGGGTGGCCCGTCCGGGTGGGCGACCAGGGCCATCACCCGGCTCTTGCTGGGGGTGTGCTCGCAGTAGAAGTCACGCAGAACCGCCAGCTCACGCGTATCGGCGGCGGTGGAACGATCAGACACGTCCGGCTCCAGAAGGGACGAGGCGACCGGAACAGACAGCGCCGCAATGGGCACGCACCGACCGGGCGCCGTGGACACGATGACGACGACGCACAGCAACACCCGTGCGCCACAGGAACATCGACTTGGTGAAGGCCACGACTGGTGTGGCTGGTACGGCCAGCCACCCGGATCGGATCTGGACGCAATGTAGCACCGCGCCCACCCGGCGTGCACAGGGAACGACGAAATGGGACGGCGGTCTGTCCGGCGTCGGTCAGGGCCCGGCCAGCAGCCCGCGGTCGGGCTCGATCGTCACGGGAATGTGCTTGCGGCTGTGCCGATGGCCAGCGGGTGATGGTGTTGACCGCTCTGTAGTGATGCAGTGAGCGCGGTGAGCAGTCGTGTGTTGGCTGTCTGATCGTGGCTCAGGTCGACGGCTTGCCGTGGCAGGCGGTTCAGGTGCTGAAGAACTTCGAGACGAGCCGTGGGCATTCCGGCGTTGCTTCCGTTGGTGAAGCCGAAGAAGTCGGGGTAGCGCTCCTCGTCCGAGGTGACGAAGACGCTGGTGGTGACTTCTGTGCTGCGGTGGTCGTTCACGCAGGCCGGGGCGCTGGTGGAGGAGACGATGTGTGGGAGGAGAACACCGGCTGCGATGCCGGTGGTGGCGAGGGGCAGCTCGAACCAGCGGGTGAGTTGCTCGGGCCAGATGTGTGCCTTCAGTTCCCGGCCGGAGGCGGATGTCAGGGTGCCGGTGCGGCCGGTGGTGAGAGCGTCGGTGACTCGTTGGTCTTGGGTGGGGTGAGGTGGTTCACCGGTCTTGAGGTGGGCGCGTGCGGAGTCGGCGAGGTGGAGCGCGTGGAGTAGTCCGAGGCCTACTGCGGCTGCTGCGGGCCACGGCAGGAGGTCGAGGCTGCCGGAGGTGTTGGGGCGGGCGAAGCAGCAGTCGTTGGCGAGTAGTTCGGCGCCGGTGGAGGCCAGGGTGAGCGCGGTCGTTGTCTTGCCGGCGCCGGAGTCGCCCAGGGTGAGCAGGGTGCGTCCGCCGGGGAGCACTGCGGCGGAGGCGTGGAGCAGGACCCATCCGTCGTCGATGAGTCGGGCTCGCATCATCTCGCGGGTGAAGCGCGTGGTGGCGGTCGCCAGCCGTGTCGGTCGGCCCGGGCGGGCGGTCGGCTGGAGGGGTTGTCGGCTGCTGATCTGTAGGTGCTGCGCGTCGGGGGTGTACCGGAAGGCGATGACGGGGTCGGTCAGGGTGTGCGCGGTGACGGTGTTGTCGGGGTGGCGCGTGTAGCCGATGGGTTCTCGGGCGAAGACGGCGTGGTGGGTGTGGGCCATGGCGGCGGGGGCCTGGTCGTCACGGTCGATGGCGGTGACCACCGGGCCGTGGCCGGCGGTGGTGTCCTGGGTCGGCGAGGCCTTCCAGTAGCGTCCGAAGTATGTGGTCGCCCAGTCGGTGACGCCGGGTGTGTTGGAGCGGATGGTGACGGTCTGCTGGCCGGCGGTCAGGGAGAGGGTGTGCATCACGGCGGGGCCTTCCGGTCGGCCCGGCAGGCGGCCGGGGGCGGGGCAGGGGCGGCTATGCGCTGGGCCGGGACTCGCTCGAGGCCCCGAAGTCGTGCGGTGCCCTCTCGCGCAGGATCTCGGCAAGCCGTGCGATGCGGCGCAGCGGTGCGAGGTCGGGTGCGGGTGGGGGCGTGTCGGCGAACAGGAGTGTGGCTGCGTGGCGTACCGAGGTCTGGAGCGGGGAGTCGGCGAGGACTTCGTCGTGCAGGACGGCTCCGTCGCGCACCGCGGTGATCCGGTGGTGGTTGCGTTCGAGCTGCCAGCCGCCGGGGGCGGTGACGGGTTCGAGGTGGAGGGTGAAGCGGGTGCGGCCTGCGTGGACGGTGATGTGGCGGTAGCGGTCGTCGGCCGCGCGCAGGCCCTGGCGCCAGGGCGGGCGGGGGGCGGGGGCGATGTCCTCGGCCTGGCCTGGGCCGAGGATCGAGGACGTCAGTTCCAGCCGCAGGCCGCTCCGGAGCCCCGGGCGGGGCAGGTCGGTGCGCTCGGTCAGGGCGGCGACGAACAGGCGCGGGTCGTAGACCGGCTCGGTTGTGGTGGTGGCCGGGTCTGAGGCCAGGTAGTGCTCCCATGCCGGTGCGGGCAGGATGCCACGGGTGACGGCGAGCATGTGGAGCCATTCGTATCCCAGCACGCCGTAGTCGCGGTCGATGAAGCGGCCGGAGGCGCTGTCGGGGCGCCGGTCCTTGGTGAAGACCACCGAGACCTTGTCGAGGGGGGCGCCGGGTTCGAGCGCGTGGATGAGCTCGGTGAACGCGGGCAGGGTGGTGGAGTGCCGGTACTGGTCGTTGACGACGATCCGGGCGGCGGGGTGGTCGGCCAGCAGGCGCGTGAAGGCGTCGATCTCGTGCCCGCGGCAGGCCGGCTTTTCCATCAGGACGCGGGCGGCCGGGTTGTGGGCGAGCACCGCGCGCAGAACGGGCAGGTGCTCGGCGGTGGGACAGCAGATCGACCACAGGTCGATGTCCGCGGCCACCGCCTCGGGCAGGTCGCTGACCTGGTGGGGGAAGCTGCGCAGCGAGGCGGGCAGGTCTTGGTGCTTGGGGTCGATGACGGCCGGGTTGGCACCGAGGGCGGTGAGGATTTCGGTGTGCAGGCGTCCGGCGACGCCGTATCCCACGATCGCTGCCCGCCGCAGGACAGCCTGAGCGCCCCCGTCCGTCGGGCCGGCGGGTTTCGCGGCCGGCTGCCCGGTGGCGCCCGGGGCCGCGTACAGGTCGTAGTAGGCGTCCCACAGTCCGGCGTCGGTGATGGCGGCGTCGGCCGGGGCGGTGTGGAGCCCGGCCGGTACGCGGCTGGGGTCGGCGCACAGGGCGGTGGCGGCGATGAGGGTGCCGGCGCGGTAGGCGTCGTATCCCTGGCTGGGGATGGAGTCGGCCTCGAAGAGGTTCATGGAGCGGCCGTTGCCCAGCACGGTGACCGTCCGGCTGCCGGGGAGGCCGAAGCGCAGGCCCACGCCGGGGATTTCAGTGGCGTCCTGGCGGTGGGTGCCTTCGGTCAGGGCGGAGAAGTCGCGGGTGGCGAACGGGGCGAGGAGCACGCCGTCGGGCAGGGCGGCCAGGTCGGTGTCGGTCAGGGCGAGTTCGCCGGTGGTGCCGATGATGAGGAACGGGTGGGAGGCGGCCAGGGCCTGGCCGGCGGTGCGGTAGGTGGTGAAGCCGTTCTCGGCGGCGTCGATGAGGGCGATCAGGTCGGTGTCGACGATGTCGACGCGGCAGCCCAGATTGCGTAACTGGGCGGCGAGGCGGGAGCCGAGGGTGCCGTGGCCCAGGAGCAGGATCTGACGGCCGATGATCTTGCGGTCGGGGAGCAGTGCGCGCAGCCTGCGCAGGCAGGAGTCGGCGATCTCGCGGTAGCCCAGGCGGGACTTGACCTGGGAGCGGGCCAGGTTCAGCACGGGGATCGCGAGTTGTCCGGCGGTGGCGATGCGTTTGATGCCGCTGACGGTCAGCTCCAGCGCGGCGTCCACAGTGCGGGGCGCGCCGAGTGCGCCGTAGCCGCGGGCCAGCAGTCCCCCGTCGTCGACGACCAGGACCCGCCGGCCGGCCGCGTGCGCGGTGTCGAGGAAGGTGTCGATGTCGGCGCCGACCCGTGCGAGCTGGTCCTGGTGGGCTTCGGGGTCGTTGATGGCGGTGTTGTCCAGGACGTCGCTGCGATACCCGCGTGCCAGGAAGGTGGCGTGGACTCGGTCCCGGTTCCAGGTACGGTCGCCCTTGTCCAGGGTGAAGATCCACTCGGCGGGGATTCCGGCGCGCTCCATCGCGAGGACGAAGCCGGTGCTGTGCTCCAGGTAGTGATCGCGGAAGAGCAGCGCCCAGTCCTCGAAGGCCGGGTGGGGACGGCTGTAGTGCTCCAGCAGCGGCATGGCGGCCCGGATGCCGTCCAGTTCGCTGCGGGTGTAGGGCAGCACGCGGGCGGCGATCGCGTCGTGGAGCTCGGCGGCGATCTGGATCCCGTCGGGGTGCGGGTCGATCAGGATGTCCACGGCGGCCGGCGGCGGCACCTGGAAGCCCAGGGTGCGTGGCGCCTGCGGCGGCACACTCCTGAAGCGCACGGTGACCAGGGTGCGCGAGCTTTCCGGGGCGGTGAGCCGGAGCGTGCCGGGCTCCTGGTGCTCGCAGTCCAGCTGGTGGCGCGCGGCCAGCGCCCTCGCGGCGGTGGTGACCGCTTCGCCGCTGATCGGTCCGCGCAGGACCGTCCACTGGTCCCCGGATATGGCCGTCGTGGTCATCCCCATTCCCTCTCTTCGTCGTCCGCCCGGCGGGGCGGACGCGGTCAACGGTGGTGCGCCGCCTGTGTCAGGGCGCTCTCGACGTCGCCGAGGTGATCCAGCAGGCGCTTGGCGGCGGCGTGCCGCAGGAGCCAGAACTGGTCGAGGTCCTCCTGGATCAGGCCGGGCTTGAGGTAGTGCTGCTTGACGCCGTAGAGGCTGGTCAGCAGCTGGAGCAGCGCCACCCGGGCGCAGGCGGTCACGTCGCCTGCCGGCAGGGTCGGGTTGGTCTGAAGGTAGGCGCCGACCAGGTTCACCCCAGCGGTGATCCAGTCCTGGTCCAGGACGACCGTGCGCGGGTCGAACGCGATCCGGCCCAGCTCGTAGGCGACCAGGAACGGGTCGGGGGGCAGGAAGTCCAGCACGGCGGTGAGCTCGTCGCCCTTGAACAGCAGGTTGACGGCGGAGTAGTCGCCGTGCAGGACCTGGGTGGTCAGAGGCGGAAGGCCGGCCAGGAGCTCGGGGATCCGGGGCAGCACCGCGCGCCGCTCGGTCAGGGTCTGCAGCGCCTGCTCGTCGAACTCGTCACGCTGGGCCCGCTCGCCCGCGATGCCCAGCAGCTTGCCGGTGGTGGCGTCGAGCTTGTCGAGGTCCGGGGTCATCCACTTCTCCAGCCGGGCCGACGGGCCGGATCCGGCCGGGTGGTCGGCGAACGCGGTGTGGATGCGGCCCAGGGCATGTCCGGCGGCGCGCTGCTGGGCGGGGCTCAGACCGTCCTCGACGACCACGCCGGGAACCCACTCCCACACCGAGACGGCGATCCCGCCTCGCCGCACGACGGTGTCGCCGTCGGTCGAGGGCCTGGGCGTCGCGACCGGCACCTGGTGCAGGCCGGCGAGCTGCGTCTGGTCGACCGCGGCCTGCTCGGCGGCCAGGTCCCTCTCGCTGCCCTGGTAGTGCTTGACGAAGAGCACCTGGTCGCCGATGCGGGCGCGGTAGTTGACGGTGACCTGGCCGACCGGGAGCCGCTCCAGCTCGATGCCGGGCAGGCCGTAGGCGCTGGCCAGCACCGCGGTGAGTTCGGGCTGCGTTTGCGGGTCCAACACGACCCCTCCTGTGACTTGTCGTGATCGGGTGAACACCCTATGGCCTGCGTGGGGGTGGCCCGACGCGCTGCGGCCACTCGCGGCAGGCATCCCGGTAGCGGCTCAAGCACGCCTGGGGCGTGCGGGGTTGGCCGGTCCACTCCAGGGCGACCTCCATGTGCTGGCCGTCGGCGATCCGACTGCGGGCCCGTCCGGCGACCAGGTTCCGGCCCGCGGCGTCCAGGCCGGTGCCGTCGTCGGACAGGTGCAGCACCCGGGTGAAGTGGAGGACCCGTTCCAGCGCCGTGTCTGCATCGCCACTCGCCGTCGGCCGGGCGGCGGCGAGCTGGGTGGTGTCGGCGAGCAGCCGCAGCTGCGGCCACCGCCCCAGCATCTTCTCCAGGGCGTCCAGCGTTTCGGGGGCGAGCCAGCCGGGGTGGTGGAGTTCGACCAGCAGCGGCAGCCGGGCCTGCGGCAGCCGGGAGCCGAGCATCGCCTCCAGCAGCGGACCCTCCGGCACAGTGCGGCCCAGTAGCCGCACCCATCCGGCGCCGAGCGCGTCGGCCGCGGCCGCCAGGCGCTCCAGCTCGACCCGGGCCCTCGCCCGCTCGGGGGCCGCGGGGGCGAACAGGTCAGTCAGGTCCAGGTCAGCCGTCACCCCGGTGACCGGCACCCACTGCTGCGCCGCCCGCCGCCAGTATGCGAGCACGTCAGAGGTCTGCCGGGCCAGGTCGAAGCCGCGCGGCCCGCCCCGCAGATGCACGAAGGGAACTCCCTGCTCGGCGGCCCACTCCAGCAGCTGAGGCACGTCCATGCCTCGCACGCCGATGCTGTAGAGCCCCACCCCGCCGGGCGCGGTCACGGCGTCCTCCAGTCCAGCAGCAGGACCGGTTCGGCCGGTCGGCCGGGCGCATCGAGCAGTGCGAAGAGCCCCGGCGCGAGCGCGCCGGGCACCGTGCGGCACCACGCATCGGCGAGGGCGGGATCGAGGTTCCCGGCGAGCCAGAGAGCCACCGTGGTGAAGGCGTCCTGGTACGCGCCGTCTGCCGCTGGGGCCAGCTCGTGCATGCCCACCACCGTCCAGCCGCCCCGGTGCACCTGAAGCGCCGGGAGGACGTCGCCGGGCCTGGGGGTGCCGAGCAGTCCGAGGGTGCCTCCGGGCGCGGTCAGTTCCGCCGCGCATGCCGGAGTGCCGGCCGCGTCGATGACCAGCTGCCCGCGCCCTGCAGCGTCCGGCGGCACGCACCGTACCCCGGGGGCGCGGCCGATCGGGGCGTGCCGGCGTGAGGTCACCACCGTGATCCGGGTGGCGCCGCGGCGGCACAGCTCGAGCACACAGCCCACCGCGACCGGTCCGGAGCCGACGACCACCGTGTCATCCAGGTCGGCGGCGGGCGCTCGGTCAAGGCCCAGGCTCGCCATCTGCTGGAACCGGGCCAGCGCCACCAGGCGCGGCTCCATCCCCGGCGGGGCCGTCACCGCCCCGGGGCAGGCCGGGTCGAAGGCGGCTCCGTGAGGCACCGGGGCCAGCATCCAGCCCGCGGTGTCGTCGGTCCGGCCGAGGGTCATGTAGCCGGCCTCGCGGTCCGGACCGGCAAGGTGCCGGCGCTCGGTGCCGGGGCTGATCACGCTGAACTGGCCCGCCACCAGGCCTGGTCCGGGCACAGCTGCGGGCAGGAGACGTGCTCGTCCATTGCCGATCCGCACCCGGGCTCCGGCGTACCGGCGCGGCGCGGACTTCCCTCCCGGCATCAGTTGACCTCCGTGGTCTGTGCAGGTGTGCCGGTGCGGGCCAGGTCCTCGATCCGGTCGGCGATCATCTCCGGAGCGCCCCACACCGCGTGCAGCCGGATCACGCCGGCCAGGTTCCGCACCCGCTCCAGGCGGTGCGAGGCGGCCGCGGCGTTTTCCAACTGACGCAGCACGACGGCGCGGTTGTCGAGCAGCCGCTCCAGCAGGTGACCGCTGGCCCGCCACCAGACAGTCGCCGCCGTGTGCGTGTCGAGCACCTCGACCATCCCCGCCCCGGCAGCCGGGTCCCCGTCCACGTCCACCACTGCCGCGACCGCGACCCCTCCAGCGCCCAGGTCGAGCGGCAGCGGCTCCCACAGACCCGGCAGCAGGCTCAAGTCCACCCGGTCGGGGCCGCCTTCCGCTAGTTCGAGGTCGGGAAACCAGCGGCGCGTCGGTCCGCGCCGGGCGAGGAACGCGGCCGTGCCGCCCAGCACCCGGGGCTGCCCGCCGGGCGAGGAACACTCCACCAGCGCCACGTCACCGGCCAGCACCCGCCAGTCCCGGCGCGCCAGGGCAAGAGCGGCAAGCGTCTTGCCCGCGCCGTGCCCGCCGAGCAGCACCGCGACCCGGCCGTCGCCCGGATGCTGGAGGGCGACGGCATGCACGCACAGCGTGCTGTGGGAGAGGTGCAGCAGATGGAGATGGGCGTTCAGCACCCGGCGCGCGTCCCCATCCGCCGCTCCGGCCGGCAGTCGAGCCGTCACCGGACCGGCGCCGGACCGCAGGCCGGCCGGCAGCACGCCGGGCAGATGCGGCGCGATCGACTCCCACCGCCGCTCCAGCGTCACATCGGCGCCCACCACCAGGCTCCGGCCCGCGCTCACGATCTCGTAGACGCCACGGCCGATCGTGTTCATCGGCGTCGCCCCAGCCAGGGGACGACACCCTCCAGGGCCTGCCAGACGGGCGCCTGCGGCAGCTGTTCCACGGCCACGCGCAGGACCGCGGCGGGTACCGCCGCCAACAGCCCCACGGGTGGCGCTGCCCCGGCGGCCTGGTCCGCCAGCCGCGGCCCGCCCATCAGCCCCAGCGGATCACTCACGTACAGCAGTTGCTGCGGTACGTCCGCCGCCCCGGCCACTGCCCGATCTAGCGTCTGTGCGTCCGCGGCCTGCGCCCGGACGCCCGCCTCAGCCGCTCCGGTGCCTTCCACGATCACCACGGCGCCCAGGGGAACAGGCGGCGAGTACTCGACGCCGAGCGTCGCGCGGTGCTGCGCCGGAGTGAACAGCACCCGTTCACGCACCACACCGGCCACGACCCGGCGCTCGCGCCGCCCGTCGGAATCACCGGCGAGTTGCGCGGGGACCGCGACGCGGGTCGGCCACCCGACCACCGTCCCGTCCGGGCCGATCAGCACCAGGTCGTCCGCGAGGAACCCTGCTCCCAGGTTTCGCACCGCCCGGTGAGCGAGCGTCGACTTGCCGCCGTGCCTGCCCGCCAGGAACACCAGCGCCCTGCCGTCGACGGCGACCGCCGAGGCATGCAGCATCCGCCACCCCGATCCCAGCAAACGGGACGCGAAGAACACCCTCGCCAGGTAGTCCGCCCACCGCAGCCCGACCGCGTCGCCCGGCGTCACCAGCAACCGCGTCACCCGCTGCCGCGCGTCGACCTCCATCACCACCGGCAGCGCGCCCCGGCGGTAGACCGCCATCAGACGCATCACACCGCCGTCCATGCCCACTACCGCCAGGCGGCGTCCTCCGTAGGGAAGTTCGAGGAGCAGCCGGCCCTGGAACAGATCGCCGCCAGCACCGGCTCCCGCTCCCCTGTGGTGCTCTTCCACCCTCAGCGTCCACTGCACCGCCGCAGCCGGCTCGGCCACCGAGCAGGCCGGGACGAGCATGCCCATGACGGCCTGGAGTACCTCGGCGTTCGGCGTCAGGACGTGTAACGAGATGCCGTCCAGGTGAAGAGCACCGTGGCCATCCCGCCCAGTGGCCCCTGCCACGCGATCACCGTGCACAACGTCAGCAGCCATCAGCCCTGCCCTCCCCGCCGGAACACCGTCGCGGACCGTCCGCGCGGCCGTGCCACCGAGCCGATTACAGGTCAACGAGCCCTGTTCGCACCGAAACTCAGCAGCCAGGCCGAGGGCATGCCGAAGAGGAGGCGCACTACCGGCCATTGCGTTCCGTGTCCCAACGGACACTGACCGCACGCAAGATGATGACCGGCAGGCCGAGCACTGGCAAGGGTTCTCGATTGGAAAATTTTTCCTGTACGCCAAGCTGTATGGGCGCGGAGCAACCGAACCACTACGATCAATCCGACCGCTTGGGAGGTGACGATGCCCGGAGAACCCAACCCTCGACGCCGGAGGCTGGGCGCCGAAGTGCGGCACCGCCGCGTCGAGCTCGGATGGTCCCTGGAGACGTCGGCCAAGCAGCTCGGGTACGGCTCGGCGAGCACCGCCCACAAGATCGAGTCCGGCCACCAGAAGATCACCCTCCAGCAGCTCCCCCACTTCCTTGCAGTCCTCGGAGTCACCGAGCCGGCCGCCCAGGAGTTCTGGCGGGAACTGGTGGTGAGCGCGAACAGCGACGACTGGCACGAACGCTTCCCCGGCGACGCCGATGACCCCTTCGGCAGCTACGCCACCGACATCGAACTCGCCAGAGCGGCCTTCCTCTGGTCCCCGACCGCGCCCCACGGCCTGCTCCAGCACCCGCTCGCCGAACGGGCGATCATCGAGGCGGACCTTGCTTGGAGCACTGCGGATGACGTCGAGAAGTTCGTCAGCGTGCGCGCTGAACTGCGCGAACGGGTCCTCTCCCGGCAGCCGCCGCCCGCGATTACCTCCGTCCTCACCGAGGGCCAGCTCCGGCAGGAGATCGGGGGGCGGGTCGGCGTGCACCGGCAGGCCGCGCACCTCGCCGACCTGGCGAGGAGCGTCCCAGGCATCACCATCCTGGTGATCCCGTTCTCAGCCGGTGCCCACACGGGGATAGACGGCCCGTTCATGCTGATGACGTTCCCGACAGGCCGTACCAGCATCACCATCGAAGGCAGACGTGCAGCTCTCCAGATCCACGAGGCCGATGTCGTCGCCGAGTACAAGCGCGTGAGCGAGCGCATGGTGGACGATGCCCTCTCCGTCGAGGACTCCCTGATTTTCCTAGATCAACTCGCTGAGGAATACGCATGACCCTGCACGTCGGCGGCGCTGTCCCCAACATCCGGCATATCGACGCCGATCCCGCATGGCTGGCCCGACAGATCGCCCAGGCTGAATGGCGGTCTGCCAGCACTGGCGGATCGAACTGCGCCGAGGTCGCCCTCCTGCCGCGTGAGATCACCGCTCTGCGTGATTCCGTCAACCCTCATCGAACCCCCTTGATCATGTCCGACACAGGGTTCGGTCAGTTCGCGGACGCGGTCGCCATGAACCTCTTCAATAGGCCCCTTCACCTCGACACAGACCCGGTCACCGCAGTCGGCAAGAACACCCTCACCACCGAATGGCTGACGTCTCAACTCCGCCTCTCTCCGTGGCGGTTCGGCGGACCCGAAAGCATCGGTGTGGCCGCCCTTCCCCATGCGGTCACTGCGTTCTGCAGCCCTGCCGGTCAGGAGCGACGATTCCTGTTCTTCGCTCAATCCGAGATCAGTGACTTCTTCGCGGGCATCAGAGGTGGGCTGTTCCGTCGCCCGTAAGGGCAAAGCAAGCACGTCGGAGCTGAATGCCTCCGGCGGAGGTCTGCGGAAAGGTCATAGTCACCCATCAGAGTCCCCATTCGGCCGGCGCCGGGCACCAGCAGCGCGTACGCGTTGCGAGCGGTCGAACCGCGGCGCGCCCTCGGGGCCGCGGCTGTAGCCCTTCACCTCGCGGTACCGCGTCTTTGGGCGGCTGGTCGCCCGGTAGCATCAGGGGAAACGCACCTCACCGTGACGTGCCTTGCCCGGACCCACCTCCGAGCCTTGGCGAATCCAGCTGCCGCTGGAGGGTGATGCAGTGGTAATGCTTGGCGCTTCCAGTCATCGTGTGACCGCCCCTGTACGCGCTCTGGCTCGTGTCGTGGTGGGGCGGCACGGACCGAGAGCGCGCAGGAGCTGTCGTGTCACCGAAGCACAGTACGCATCCCAACAACCGCCGGCAGATCGCCAGGGCCCTCGACGCGCAGACGCGGATGGGCTACCAGCGCGCTCTGCAGCGCGTCGTCGACGCCGCCGAGATGGGGCTGCTGCCCAAGGTTCTGGACGAGGCCGGCCGCGCCGAGGCCGTACGCCTCCTCGCCGAGCAGGGCGCACTCGAGCCGGATCCGGGCCCGGTCCTCGCGAAGGACTACCTGAAGGCCCTCGTCGCGGAGTTCCGCCGCCTGGGCTGGGGTGCGGGCGATGAGACCGACTTGGAGCATTTCGGCCTGACCGCGTACGCCGGGCCCGTCGCCGGGCTGAGCCTGTCGGTGGGGCGCGCCGACGAAGCGGACGACGGAGGTGAGGAGCGTGACCCGGACGATCCCGGGCAGTGTGATCTGGGCAAGCCTCTGTATCTGACGGCGATGTGCCCGGCCGGGAACGCGACCGTGGACGACTTCGAGGACGGCCTCGGCGACTGCTCCACCGAGCCGGTCCGTGCCACCGCGCGGCGCCTGGACACCGGGCTCGGGGCGACCCGGCTGGCCAGGGTGCGGGGCATGGAGGAGCGCTCCACCATGCCGTGCCCGATCTGCGGCGACCGCTATCCCGAGCATCACCTGCTGGGGAACTCGCCCAGCGCCGATCCGGTGTGCCCCGCGTGCGTCTTCGACGGCGACCAGCACTACCGCACCGACCTGCCCTACCTCGCCGTCCAGCTTGACCTTCTCCTGCACGAGGACCTGTCCGCCCCGGCGGGATGGGACGCGGTCGCGGCCGTCCTCGCGCTGACCTGCGGGGCGAACTTGCGCGCCCGGCTCGACCGCGCGCTTGGGGAGCGCGGTGGCTGGCCGTTCGTGATGGAACGCTGGGGCGAGCCGCTGACCCGCTCCTGGATCTGGCTGCCGCCGCCCGCCGACCGCCACCCGATGTTCCGGCACCTGGGCGCCGGTGCGAATCTGGCCGCGCTCGTCGACGCCGTCGACCACCACGCCCCCACCGCCCGCACCGAGGCGAAGACCCTGTGCCGCGAGGCGGACGTGCGCTGGAGGGACGCGCTGTGGCCAGCCGCGATCGCTTACGCGGTGGCCCTGACCACGCAGGCCTGCGAGCGGGACCGTCACCGCACCCCCTACCACCTCGTCCACTCCCTCAGCGATGGCCTTGAGCAGACCATGAAGCCGTTTGCGGTCACCGGGGACGCCTCCAACGTCGAGAGCGGCCTTGAGGAACTCCTCCGGTACCAGCTGCTTCCGATGCTGCTCGGGCACAGCCTGGACGAGGAGCCCGACGACCCCCGGCGCCGCTACGGAGCGCAGGACGGCGACGAGCGCCCGGCCGCCACCGGCTCGGACGCGCGGATCAGCCACGGCATCGACCGGGCGAACCAGGTCGCCGTCATCCTGGGCACGCTGCCCTTCACCCCGCCCGGTGTCCCGGTCTGGGATGGCGCGCCGGTTACCGGGGCTGACGCTGAGGGCCTGGGCAGCACCGCACCGGCCGGCGAGCAGTGCGCGGCGCTGCGGCAGGAGGCCCGGCAGCAGGCCGCCGAAACGCTCTACGACGCCGGCGGCCCCCTGGTGGTCGACGCCGACCACGCCTGGGACCGCGACGGCTGGTGGATCCCCTCGGACCACAGCCTGCACGCGGTGCGCCAGGCCCGGCAGTTCCTGGGCTCCCGGACCCGGGTGCTGGCCCTGTGGTACGGGCCCGGCGCCCAGTTCCCCGAGCCGGTACAGGTCTGCGTCGAGGTCACCGATGTCCACCCGCGCAGCACCGGCCCGGTGGACGTGCCCTGGCTGAGCGTGTGGGACGGGCACTCCTTCTTCGGGATGACGCTGTCCGACCTCGCGCTCGTCCGCCGCGCCGAACCTGGTGAGGAACTCACCCAGGTCTGGCCAGCTCACGACGACACCGATACCGGCCACCAGGGCGATGCCGCCATGCGCGCAGACGCGTCCAGCGCGGATGGCGGGGCAGGCGGGACGCTGCCGACTCTGGAGGAGCTGTCCCTGCTGACCAACCGGTTCCTGCACCTGGCCGGGCACCGGCTCGGCGAGGACTGGAAGAGCGTGGACGAGAAGGCGTACGCGGCCCACCAGCGCCTGGAGAAGGCCCTGGAAGCCGAGTACACCGGCTTCGCGGCCACGTCCGTCAAGGTCTGGATCAACCTGTTCGACACCACCCACCCCTGCCTCAGCGGCCCGGACCGGCCCCTTCCCGCCTACGCGCTGACCGGCAAGCCCTACGAGGTGGAGTTCGACGTCCACGCCCACGACCCGTCCTGCGGTTGCGGGCAGGGGTACGGATACGGCGAGTTCTCCGACCGCGTCCACCAGCTCCTGATCGTCCTGTGCCTGTACGGGGGGCTGATCGAGGCCCACCCCATGGTCGAAACCGGCGGCACGCCCGAGGAAGGCCGGGCCGCGCTGCGGGACATCACCTGGGAAGTCGACGGCTACGACTTCCGGGAGGTCCAGCGCCGGGTGATCCGCGACGTCACCGACGCCGACTCGCCCCTGAACACCGACACCAACCCGGCCTACATCCCGCCGTACATGGCCGCGGACGGCTGGTACCTGCCCGAAGGCGGAACCTCGATGATGTTCCACGGACGCCAGCACGGCGACGAGAACAACAACGAGCTCAAGGAGCGGGGAACCGATGGCCCGGCGTGACCTCGAAGTGCTCACGCGCGCCGACCTGGAACGGCTGGGGATGGCGCTCCCGGCGGTGACCGAGGCCACGGTCGGCCTGGTGCGCTCGGGCAGGGGCGGGAAATGGCACGTCCCCACCGAGAAGAAGCAATGGTCGGAGCACTGCCAGCATGCCGCGCGGGCGGCGGGCGAACCGACGGACCTGGTTCTGCTGGACGTGCTGGACCAGGTCTGCGCCCGCTGCGCGGGGCGGCTGCCCGGACTGCTGCCGGACGCGGTGGTCGCCCTGTGGCAGGTGTGCTCCCTCACGGTGGCGGCGGACCGGTTCGCCGTCGGGCTGGGCGAGGACGCCCGGGCGCGGACGTGGCTCGGGTACGCGGTCGCGCTGGACCTCTCGCCGCGCAAGGACGACGCACGGGTGCGGGAGCTGCTGCGGCCGGTGCTCTCGGGCGACGAGTTCGGCGCGCAGGCATGGAAGGCCATGGCCGTCTGGTCGCAGGTGCTGGAGCGGGCCGAGGAGCAGCTGGCCGCGTGCCGCCGCCGGTGGCGAGCGTGACGGTCGGCGCGGCACTGGACGCAGTCGGCCGCGAGGCGGCCGTGCACGAGCAGGCCCGGGTGCTGGAGCGGGCCGTCGGCGGGGACCGGCGGTGGACGGAGGTCGGGGTGTGGGACTGCGTCCGCCTGTCGTGGGCGCACGCCCGCGAGCAAGGGCGGTGTGCCGTCCAGGCCCAAGAGTTGGCCCGGCGGGCGGTATTCGAGCGGTGGGGGCGGCAGCAGGTGGTCGACGTGTCCGCGCTGCCCTCCCCCGCTCTCACCCCGGTCGGATCCTGCTCCAGCCCGGCCGAGTGGGCGCAGCAGGAGTACCGGCAGCTGTGGGCCGCGTTCGTGGAGCGGTGGTGCGAGCGGCTGGAGGAGGAGTTCGCCTCCCAGACCGCGGGCGGGGAGGAAGAGCAGTTGCTGATGGTGGCCGACTGGCCGCTGACCCACCGCGGCGACCTCGCCTATCTGTCGCAGTTCCGACAGATAGTGCCAGCGGTGCCGGCCGGGCTCCGCGAGGAGGAGTACGGGCGGCACCGGAAGCGGCACGCCGTGGTGCTGGCGGTGCCCCGGTACGCGGTCGCGCACGAGGACCGGCCGCGCTGGGGCCAGGCCACAGTGCTGACCGCCGGCGACGTCCTCGACACCACCGCACCGGAGACCGCGCAGGCGGCGGAGTCGGCCGCGCGCGTGATGCTGCGCACGGTATACCCGTACCTGCCCGAGGACGTTGCCGCGGACGGGAAGCGCCCGCAGGCCTCGGCACAGGTCCGGGCGGCGCGCGCCGATCAGCGCGCCGCCCGCCCCGACATCGCCGACACCCACTGGGCGCAGCAGCGCGAACGCGATGCCAGGCAACAGCGGCGGAACGCGTTCGGCGAAGGCATCTGGGCATGGGTGCCGGACGACACCGCGACCGGCCCGGCCGCCGCACAGCTGCAGGACCTGGCCGGCCACCACTACTCCTGGGCGGTCGTGCGCCTTGTCGCCGAGGCCGGGCCGCGCAGCGACGCGACGTTGGTAAGCCTGTACGGCCTGCTGACCGGGTGGGACGCGCGCCGAAGGACGCTTACCTTCAGTCCGCAGCACGATCACCGGCCGATCCAGGTCCCGGTACACCGGATCGTCGCCATGACCGGAGACCGCGAGCGGCGCGGCCGGCGCGAAGCCCCGATGTGGGAGCCGTACACGCCGCCGCGCCGGTGGTGATCCCGTCGGGCCGGCTTTCAGCGCTGGGGTGACGGGGTCCGCCGGGCCCCGTATCGTGCCAGGCGCGGAAGAGTCCACGTGGCCCAGCACAGCAACACCACCCACCAGCAGCAGATCGCCAAGGCTCTGCACACGCGGACCGGGTGCGGCTATCAGGAAGCCCTTCGCCGGGTTCGGCTCGCCGCTCAGGAAGGTTGGCTTCCCCGGCCGCTGGACCGGGCCGGGAGGCAGAAGGCCGTCGAAGTCCTCGCCGCCGCCTTGGACTCCCCCGCCCCGTGCAGGCCTTTGCCGGCCAGGTCCTCCCGGAACGCGGCGGTCAGGAACCTGCAGCGCCCTGCGCCGGATACCTGCCGGAGCGCGATGCAGAGATCCTCAGTGTGCTGCTCGCCCGAGGACGTCGGCCTGAGCCCGGGTGTCCGGGCCCCGTTCCGGGGATCGGGTGGGGACAGGCCCTGATGGCGGTGGGACGGTCCTGGCAGAGCCTGAGCTCCGGCGAACGCGAAAACTTGGCCCGCCAGGGCCTGGATGCGCAGCTGGCAGGGGAGTGGCTGGCCCTGTTCGAGTGCCTCAGTGGCTGGACCTCCGCACACGGGCAGGCCGTGCCCCGCTCGGCCGTCCACGACGGGCAGCCGGTGGGCGACTGGCTGTGGAAGCAGTGGCACACCCACCACGGCTACCGGCCCGCGAGGGCTTCCTGCAGCTCGCTCTGGCCGAGGTGACGGGGGTTTACCCGTACCAGGAGCTGATGCCCTACGTACCGCCGTCCTTGCTGTACCGGGCCTCTTACGACCGGGCCCGCAAGGAGCCCTCGCTCGACGTCCTGCTGCAGCGGGACGAGGAGTTGTGCCAGTCCGCGCGCGGACGGACTGCAGCGACACCGCCATCCGCCGCGCTCAGGACAGTGAAGGGCCGGTACCCGTGCTGGCAGTACGACAGGACGCGGGTACGCGGGTTGCCTGCCACGCTCCTGTTCGGTCGCGGTGTGCGGCTACCCGTGCCCGCCCCGGTGAGCAGCCCGCTGGATTGGGTGACATCCCCGTTCCCGGATTCGCGATGGCGCGACGCACTGCCGTGGAGCGCGGTTTCTTGCGGTCATGCCAGACAACGACCTCGCTCGTCGCCTCCGCGACCAGCTCACCACCCACCCCGCCCCGCAAGACCCTCAAGCCTGGATCACTGACCACCTGCCCCGCATCCGTCACACGAGCCGCCCCCTCGATGCGGTTCGCGACGGCCTGGGCATCAACGAAGAGGACGCGGCCGCCCTGCTCGATGCAGGTCTCCTACCGGAGCAGTTGATGGCGGCGTTCGATCAGCTCTCCGACGGTGCTCCGACGATCAACTGGGAAGCGGCGTATGCCGCCGCCTACGGCCTCGAGGACGGTGACTTCAGCCTCACAGCCGAGCATCAAGCACGCCGCCGCGTGTGGGGAGTCACCCACGACCTGATCACTGACGGCACCAGGCGCAGCGGCAGCCGCGGGCTACCAGCCAGCGTTATGCAGTTCATTGTGGCTGGCTGGATAGACGACTGTCTGACCAGCGGACGGGAGCCGACCTACTGGCGTGACGAACGCGGAGCCTGGCGGGCCTCCAACGGAGCCCTGTACGCGCCCCGGCTGACCGAGGCCGCCGTCATCTACCCCGGCAGCATGCAAGGCACCGAGGACGCGCTCGCCACGCTCAGGGCCTCAGAACTGACCTGGGTGGGCGTCCTCGGCGACCGTCGCCTGCACCACGCCATTGTCCCCGCCGACAAGCTGAGCGCTCTCGGCCAGAGCAAACACATTCGTACCCTCGGCACTCCGCCGCCGGAAACCGTCTACACGTATCTGCACACCTCCTGGCTGCGCACCACTGGCGACATCTGTCAGCGCTGCGGCACGGTGGCGTTCCTCGCCCGTGCCACCGACTGGCCCGGGACCCCAGCCTTGTGCCCCGACTGTCACGAGGCGATGAGGACCGCTCAGGCAGCCGCCGGGCACCAGTGCGCGGACGGGTGCGCGCAGCCTGTCGACCACACCGGCCTTTGCCTGCCCTGACCCGGTGTTGCTTCCCGGGGCCCGACGTCGGGCCCCGGGAAGCACCGACCTCACCGCACGCGGAGCCCGTCCCTGATCTGTGGGTTGGCTGTCCTGCGCGTCATGGTCGACGACACGGACCACGAGAGGGCTACGTCTCCAGATTCGCTGCCGCTGCCGTGCCGGCCCCCACACCTCCACCATCGCCCCTGCTTCCTCTCATACCGGACGACTAGGAGAACGACGTGGGGCTTTCCATCCGAGCAGGCCGGCCGAACGGCTCACTGCCCAGTGATCCTTTGCCGCAGTGGTCGTACACGGGCTTCGGCCTCTTCCGCCGCGGGATCGCCAGCCACATCGGCATAAACCTCTCTCAGATGCACGGCTACGGCGGCGGCCGTCGATGGAGCAGCGTGACCAGTCCTCTGCGTCACCTCCTGGACCACGACGACGACCGGGGCGAGCTGACACCTGAGCAGGCGCGCGAGCTTGCCCCGGCACTGAGCGAAGCCCTCGCCGAACTCGGCCGCAGTGACCCCGATGGCCTCCTGTGGGGCCGGACGGCTACAACGGCCGCGTCGGGCGGGAGTTCGTCGACCTCCTCACTCTTTGCGCGGAAGAGAACGTCTCAGCCGTCTTCCGCTGAACCCCAAGCACCACGGGTCCGCGGCAGGCCGACTCCTGCCGTCTCATGACGAAAGCGCCGGACAGCAACCGCTGTCGATCGGCTCGCCGCGGACTCGTCGCTGCAAGGGCCAACGCGACGGGCCCGTGCCGGTTCCCTCCTGAGCAGGCGGAGCGGCTGCTTGCCGTCCGCTATCGGTGCCTCCGGGGACCAGCCGCCCGCTATCAAACGTGGCGCGTCCGTGCCTGAGCTGTCCTGACCGCTGCGTGAACGGCTTCCGATGCCGTGTCCGCATCTGCTGACACCTTGCGCGCTGACAGACGACGAACGGAGAAGTCAGTGAACCGTGAGGAACGACGCCGTGCCGAGCGTGCGGCGCGCAGGAACCGCAGGGGTCAGGAACCGGGGCCGTCCTTTCAGGCTCCGGCGGGCCGGATCGCCCGGGCGGCTGTGTTCTCGCCCGCCGACGAGGAGCGGCAGCGCCAGGACTTCCTGGCTGGTGGCGTGTTCGCGGACGGCGCCGGTGTGATGTTTCCCGAAGGCGATGGGCCCGGGCTGAGCCCGGTGTTCGTTGTCTATGTCCATGACGACGAGCGCACGTTCGGGCCGGCACCGCAGCTTCGGACCGCTTTCGATCTGCTGGATGAGTTGGGGTCGGTCGCTCTGCACGAGCGTATGCCGGTGGCCACCTCCTGGTCGGGGATGAGCGGCAGCAGCCCGCTGGTCAAGCTGAAGCTCGGGTTCCCCGGGCCCCACCCCGCCAGGGGATCGGCGGACCTGGTGCTGCTCGCGGACCAGTACGCCGAGCTCTGGCAGTACATCGTCGGCGGCGGCCTGATCGGTGTCACCACGCAGCAGCGCCTGGAAAAGGCAACGAGCCGTCCGGGAGCATCGTTCACGGATGGGCTGGAAGCCTGCGTTCTTCTGGGGATCGGTTCTTCCCCGGTCCTCGAGCAGCTCATGCATCTCTACCGGTGGCCCCAGCCCACCAGCGCCGCCTGACAGCTCTGTCCGGAACGGCTGACACCTCAGCCACAGCGTTGTAAGAGCGGCGTCCATCCGTCGCCGGATCAGCGTGCCTGCCGATGCCAGGACCCTGACCAGCAGGGACCCGGAGTTGTTGTCCAGGTGCCAGTCGTAGAAGGTCCGCAGGACGGTCTTTATCTATAGCTGTCAAGTCTTCTTGCAGGTGAAACGGGTTGTGCCCTCTGCAGGCACATTAGGCACGCCCAGCCATAGAGCGATGTGCCTGCTCTATGGCTGGGCGGTTGAGTCATGTGCTGGCAGGGGGTGGGGCTGGCTGTGTACGGATCATCCTTCGCAGGCTTGTGCGGGTTGCTTGGAGATCGTCCTCCGCCTCGGTGAGCTTCTCCTGCAGGTCGGTGTTGCTGCGCTGGAGGGCGTCTGCTTTCGCGGTGAGTTCGCTGTTCTGGCGGGTCAGTTCGTCGATGCGTGCGACAAGTTCGCTCGTGCCGACCTGATCGAGCTGCTGTCCCAGCTGCCGTCGGACGACGTCCTTGAGGTGGTCTCGCTCACGTCGTAGTTCGGCGATCTCGTGCCGCGCCAGGGCCAGGTCGGTCGTGAGGCCGGCCGAACTCACCGCGGATCCGGTGGGGGCCTTTTGCGGCTGTGCGGCCTGCCGTGTGCGGGCGACCTCGATGTGCTCGCGGACGCCTTCGGCGTAGACCAGCCAGTTCGACACCCCGGCCTGTTTGGCGACCGCCGCAAAGGTGACCGCTTCGCCGCGGGCGACCAGGTCCTGGAGGACCACGAGAACTTTGGTCCGCTTGGACTGGCTGTCTCGACGCCGGGCTTCCTTGAGGACTTCGGCCGGTACTTGCTTGTTGCTCACAGCAGCTCCTCGTCCCGCTGGACGACTGTCAGGGGGAGCAGGGTGCGGCCGTTCGCGGCCCGGGTCTTGCGCAGGATCTTGCTCGCTTCCTCGATCTCGGCCCGCTCGTCCGCGGTCAACTCCTCCATCTTTCTCTTCATGTTGGCGGCGACGCGTTTGTAGGCGTCGATCTCGTCGTTCATGTTCCCGGTCACCCAGGCTGCGGCGTCCAGCGCCTCGGCAGTCTCGCGTTCGGCCTTCAGGGTGCGGATGTGGTCCTCGATGACGGGCAGATAGGACGGGTCGGGCCGGTAAAAGTCGCAGCCGGCGCAACGGAAGCGGAGCGGGCACGCCTTCCCGCCGGCCTTGACGTTGCTGGGTTCAACGCAGCCGCCGAACGGCGCCGCCACGGAACTTCGCTCGTAGGCGGCCATCGATGGCATCGGCGCCGGGCGTCCGCCGCGGTCCACGGCGTGCTTGCGCACCAATTCCACCGCCGCCCTCTTCCGGTTCAGCGAGACTTTGTAGTATCCGAGTGTTGTTTTTGGGTCTTTATGGTCCATGAATTCTCTGAGTATATCCAGCGGAATTCCAGCATCCGCGCAGCGCTGCGCGAAGGCGAAGCGAAACGCATAAGGGAATAGCAGTGACCGCTCAAACGGCAGTGGGTCGCCGTCTGGGCCAGGCATCTCAGAGTCCAGTCGGGGAAGAGTATCCACCCAGGATCGGAGCATCCTAGAGAGGAAGTCCGAGCCCAGATGCGCCGTCTCTTTGCGCTCTGTTGCAGCGGGAAACAGGTAGCCGTCGCCGTGCGTGAAGCCCTTCAGGGACGACCGCGTGACTTGCCATTTCTGGATGATTCCCGCCGATTCAATATCTATGGGAAGTCGCCGCCGCAGCCGTTTACCCTTATTGTTGTCCCAAATTAGGCTGTAGTGGCCGTCGACCTTCTCCAGGCATCCCATCTTCAGGGAAACTATTTCGTTGGGGCGGCGGCCCGTGTCTCGCATAACTGCATAAAGAGTGCGGCACATCTCCTTGATCTCTTCGGCAGTCATCGAGCCGTTGAAAATGCCATCCCCCAGTGTTCCCTGTGAGCGGTCAAGTTGGGCAATAACCGCCTCGGGGACCGCCTTCCCTATCTCGTCTTCGTTAATTTCGGGCAATGCAATTCGATGTTCAGGGTGGCGGCCGAATAGGGCCGGAAGGTTATCCAGCATCCCCGCGAGACGGCCGAAATCCAGAATCTGCCAGAAGCTCGAAAGCGCGGTGTGTCGGCGCTTCTCGCTGTAGGGCTTTCCGTCTTTTCTGAGCAGTTTACGAAAGTCCGCAACGACGGCAGTCATGTCCGCGAACCCCAGGGCGGAGGGTTCCATCCCTCCGCCTGGCCGAAGAGCCAGGGCCCTGGAGGCCACGACGCAGGCCGAGATACGCGTGGCCAGTTTGGAGCCGGTGGGATTGCTGCTGCGGGCCCACTGCATCACGACCACCTGCAGCCAGGGTTGCCGAATCTCGGCAAAATCCACCGTTCCTGCATTGCGACGAGCCCGGATGCCGGTTGCCGAACCTATCCCTAGCGCTGGCAGATCCCACACAATCCGCTCGGTGGGGTCGATGCCGTTGAAATGATCGAAGGCCAGACGCAGGTGCCGCAGCATTTCATGGAAATGGGCTATGACACTCGTAGTTCGGCCGAACATATTTGAGGAAATGCTCCCCGGCGGGGCGAGCACAAGACTGGGCAGATCGGCAACCCGGGACACAATCGATCGTGTGGCCCTCGGATCCAGCTTCCTGCTGGCTGAATCCCGCTGCTGCAGTGCGAACAGCACCTCAAGCCGCATCGCAGATCCCAACGGGGCCAGGGATATTTGATTTCCCATCAAGTAAGGGGCCTGTCGACTGGCCCAGGTCTCAACGGCCCCTCGCGTCTCGGTGTCGCTCTTCACCCAGCGGTGGTAGTGAGTTGGACAAAGGCCCGCGCTGACATGGGACTCCGTGAAGCATCCGAGCACCGAGCATGGGGGTCGCAGTTCGTAACCTTGCGCCATGCCAGCCCAGATGGCCAAATTCCGATCGGAGTCCTCTGTCTTCTCCCGTTTGAACGTTGTGACCCAGAGGCTGTAATGAGATCTGCAGAGCCCACGCACCGATACACGTCGTTGGCACCGGCCACCTTCGGGACCGGCCACACACTGGTCAGGAGCCTTGTAAGCCTGGAGCCTTGTGGTGGGGATATAGCTAACGTCGAACTCTTCCTCGTTCAGCCCCCCTCGTGCGAAGGCTTTCTCGCAACTCCTGCACCTCATGTTGGCGGCGGCATTCACCCGTGGGCATTCGGGTGTCCTACACCTGTAGGAGACGGTTCGCGGGTTGTCCAGGTCACCGGTGAACAGCCATAGAGCCGGATCCCACTCGTCCGTGCGCCAGTCGGGGTCGATCCGGCCGGCGAGATAGGTCCGCCATTCCTCCAGACGAGCGACGTGCTGTGCCGGGGATGGCGTGAGGTACTCGATCAACTCTGGGACGGTGGTCATGAGCGGTCCTTCCGCAGGGCGGCGAGCCGCTCAACGGCCTCGCGCTTGTCGGCGTCGGTGGCGTGGACGTAAGGAGCCATCGACGACGGGGAGACGTGCCCCATGAGGTCCTGCGTCACGTCGTCGGGGGTGCCGTTGCGCTTCCAACGTGTGGCGGCGGTGTGCCGGAGCATGTGGGGGCGGGCGGCGAAGTCGGCCTTGGCGGCCAGGCGGTTGAACAGGTCTTTCGCGTTCGGGTACTTCATCGGCTGCCCGAGCGGATCTTTGAAGAGGTTGACGAACACCATCTCGCTCTGTGCGGCCTCGGGGACCTGTTCGCGCTCGTAGACGTAGTCGGAGTACAAGCTGGCCACGTCCGCGTCAGTCGGTATCCAACGAGGTTTGCGGGCCTTCGCCAACGCGCCGTTGGCGTTCATCCGCCTCCGCACGTGAACGTGTGCGCCGGGGACCTGGCAGCCCAGCACCGAGGAGTCCGGCAGCAGATGCATGTCCTGGCGGTGCAGGCCCAGGGCCTCACCGATCCGCATCCCCGTCGTCCCAAGCAGATAGACCAGAAAGCGGTCCCGGGCCCGCACTGTCAAGGCAACCAGCTGCCCGAACTGCTCGTCGCTCAGCCACTCGTAGCCCGGTATCGCGACCCGGAACTTGATCGTCTTGGTCTCGACTGTCCGGAACTGCTCGTCTTCGCCGGCGCTGTATCCGGGCGGAAGGAACGACAGGTACTTGGTCTCGGACAGCATCGCCGCCGTGGCGGGCTCGACCCATCCGAACGGGATACAGAACTTCAGAAACTCACCCACCGTCGTGAGAATGTGATTCGCGGTCGACTTCTCCCTGTGGCGCGGCGTGGCACTGGCCCGCCGGCCGCGTGGCGGCAGTGGCTCCTTCACGAGCCAGTGCAGGAACCGCGTCAGCGCGATGAAGCCCGGCGCAGCCCAGTCCAGGCCGTTCGCGGCGCAGTACGACAGATACAGGGCGAGGCGACCCGCATACACCCGCTCGGTGTTCGGCGAGCAGTCCCTGGCCCGCAACGACTCCAGGTACGTCGACGCCTGGTGGTGGATCTCGTACGAGTCCGAGACGACCACCCACGCGACGGCCTCATCGGCCGGAGACACAGCACGTTCAGCTCTGAATCTTTGCAAGAAGACAGACGTAACAGATGTGACAGACACCTATCAGATACCTCTCAGTGACATAGAGAAGGGCACGCGCTTCGCACGTGCCTCACGCCCTACAACACCTATAGATAACTGTCTCGCAGTGAGCCCGCGTGGTGGGGGCATACTTCACCCCGATCGTCGGCTTCCCGGATACACCGACTACGACCTGTACGCCCTCGTCGTCTACGCCAACGGCCGAGTCGAGACCGTCGCTACCTTCCCCGCGGAGGGGGTGCCCGCCCAGCTCGCCACGGCCGACGTCGCCGAGGAGATCATCGAGATGGCCCTGAACGACTCGATACGCGCCGTGATCCCAGTCGCCTACTCTGCTCAGTCGAACGGCAACGGGTCCTTGTTGTGTACTTCAAGGACTTGTTGGCCGGGCCGTACTCGCCGTTGACACCGCGCTCGTACGGCATGGACTTTGAGCAGGCCTCCAACACCCCGCCGCCGAGACGCTGCCCGGTTCGGAACCGGCCCTCCTCTCCCCTGCTGTGCCGCCCCTGCCGAGCACCGCAGTCAGCGTTCCGGGCACCCAGCGGGAAGTCTCGGCAACTACAGCTGTCCGCTTCCGGGCCTAAGTTCCGGGGCGTGACAGACGATGAGGCACTCAACGATCTCCTGGAGCGGGCCTGCCTGATCTTTGACGCTCGCGCGACGCACACCGCGGGCGCCGCCGGCTCATTCACCACAATGCACATCAACCAGCTCGCCGACGACCTGCTTGCCGCACTGGATTCATGCGAGGTTGCCGAGCGCCCCTACCTCATGGAGGGGTACCGAAGTCTGAGCTTGGCCGCAGACATTCCCCCTGGCCGGTCCTGCCAGCAGCGCGAGATGTTCGTGGATGTCGCCCGCCAGGGGCTGGCGTATGTCGTCGTCGGAAGGCACGAAGGACGTCCGGCTACCAAGGGCGAAGCTTTGGCGCTACTCGAGCACCGGTGGACTGCTTCGATGCTGGCCTGGGCCGACTTCTTCCCACCCTCGCTGGACGAGGTTTCACCTTCCTGCGGGTGTGGCGCCGTGAGGCTCGGCTATGGGAGGTGCAGCTCCAGCGTCCAATCCGACGAGAACCGGGTGCCGGGCAACTCGGTTCAGCGGTGCGCATGAGCAAGGTCCACGGGCCACGCTTGTTCTGGGCCCCGAGGCACTCCTGTCCCGCCTGAAGCCGGCGAGAACGCCGGCAGCGGCGTGTGGGCCGTGGTAGTGCGGGCCTTCGAGCCGAAATTCGCGAGCGTGCTGGCCACCGCAGCTCCGGGGCGCAGGCTCAGCCCGTCAACCCCACCCGCCAGCGCCGCACGGACGATCCGTGCGGCGCTGGCCCCGCACAGCCGGACGGGTCCTGCACCACGTCCAGAAAGGTCCGTGCCCATGTCGGTCATCGAGACCACGATCAGCAGCACCGCCGCCTACCACCAGGCCCTGGCCACCATCCAGAAGGCATCGCGTGCCTACGCGACCGGCGAGAGCTCACTGGACGACGCCACCTTCGACCGGCTGCGGGATCAGCTGGTCGCATGGGAGGAGAACCACCCAGAGGACGTGGCTACGAACTCCCCCTCCGGCAAGGTCGCCGACGGGGCGGTCCCTGCGGGCGAGGTCGCGCACACGGTGCCCATGCAGTCTCTGGACAAGGTGAACACGCCCGCCAAGCTGCTGGCGTGGGAAGCCTCGCTCCAGCGGCGTCTGGGCGGCCCGGTCACCGGCGGCTATGTAGTGGACGTGAAGCTGGACGGCTTCGCGGTCGCCGCGCGGTACCAGAGCGGTCGCCTGGTCAAGCTCGTCGGACGAGGCGACGGCCGTCGGGGCGAGGACTGGAGCCATGCCGTCGGCACGATCACCGGCCTTCCCCAGCAGCTGGACCGGCCCCTGACCTTCGAGGTCAGGGGAGAGATCCTCTTCACCAACAAGCAGTTCGAACGGGCCAAGGAGGTGCGCGCCGAGCACGGCGGGGACGCGTTCGCCAACGCCCGCAACGCCGCCGCTGGCACCATCCGGGCGAGGAACAGGGCCTACACCCTGGAGATGACGTTCTTCGCCTTCCAGGCCGTCGAGCTGCCAGGCGGCGAGGTGTTCGCCCACACCTCGCACGCCGACCTGATGAAGTGGGTCGCCGACACTGGCATACAGACCACGGAGGCCACCCCGCCGAAGGCTCATGTCGTCTCGACAATGACCGAGGTGCAGAAGCAGGTCGCGGCGATCGCTGCGATGCGCCCCAGCCTGCCGTTCGACATCGACGGCGTGGTCATCCGGGCGAACAGCCGCGCCGAGCAGACCACCGCAGGTACCGGCTCGCGGCACCCCCACTACAGCGTTGCCTACAAGCTGCCCAGTCTGGAGCGAATGACCAAGCTCCTGGACGTGGTCTGGGCCGTGGGCAAGACCGGCATCCTCGCGCCCCGGGCCGTGCTGGAGGAGGTCGAGATCGACGGCAGCATGGTCACCTCCGCCACCCTGCACAATCCCTCCGACATCCACCGAATTGGTCTCATGAAGGGAGATACGGTCTACGTCCGGAAGGCCAACGACATCATCCCGCAGGTAGTCGGACCGGTGACCCACCTGCGCGCCGGGACCGAGGAGACGATTACCTTCCCCGCGTCCTGCCCGGTCTGCGGCGGGAAGATCAACACCGACAAGGGCCGCTGGACCTGCGATGAGACGGCGAACAACGGCGGCTCCTGCGGGCTGCCCGCTGCCCTGCTGTACGCCGCAGGACGCGAGCAGTTCGACATCGACGGCCTTGGTCCGGCGGTGATCGGCAACCTCGTCGAAGCTGGTCTGGTGCGCGATGTCGGCGACCTGTTCCACCTCACCCTGGGCCAGCTGACCGAGGTCACCCGGGGCAGCGGTGAGGCGTCGAACCTGCTGGAGCAGATCACGGCGGCGAAGGACCGCCCGCTGGAGAAAGTGCTGGCAGCACTGGGCATCGCGGGTACCGGAGTGGAACTCTCCGAGCGGCTCGCCGCTCGCTTCCGGTCGACGGACGCATTCGTCACGGCCGACGCCCAGACGCTCATGGAGGTGGACGGCATCGGGGTCAAGAAGGCCGAGCAGATCGCCCGGCAGCTCCCCCGGGTCGCTGCGGTGGTCAAGAAGCTCGCCACGGCAGGCGTGAAGCTGGCGGCCGATCTCCAGTCCGCCCCCGCAGGCGGCCCGCTCGCAGACAAGACGGTCGTCGTCACCGGCACCATGACGGGACCACTCGCTGCCTACGACCGCGTCGCGATGAACCAGCTGATCAAGGACGCGGGCGGCAAGCCCGGCCGCGACGTGACCTCCAAGACCCACCTGCTAGTCGTCGGGGAGCGGGCCGGAGGCAAGCTCGCCAAGGCCGAGAAGCACAAGATCGAGGTGATGAGCGAGGAGGCGTTCGCCATCCTGGTCGCCCAGTTCACTGGCTGACCCGACCTGTCGTGCACCCAGCGGAGCCCGCCCTCAGTAAGGGCGGGCTCCGCGCCTCCTTCCCGCCCCGGCCCTCCGCTGCGCCGGGCGTGGCCTGACGTGCCGTCCGCCGCAGCCCCAGACGGCCACTCGCGTGCCCGCCGACAGGCCCGCACGCAAAGGCGCAGGCTCTGGGCGTCCGCGACCGCCGACGAGACCAGGCACCCTGACCAAGAAAGACGATCATGAAGCACACGTATCTGTACCCCCTGCCGGACGAGGCGCTCTTCCTGTGGAGGGCTGGCCGCCAGACCGCCACCGACCTCTTCGGCCTCCCAGCAGACAGCCCCGACATGTGGACGAGGCTGGTCGCGCTGGACGAGCAACTAGGGGAAGCACGTGAGACCGTCGCGCGGCTGATCGAGAACGCCGACCGCGTCTGCCTGGGGCAGCGTTACGCCATTCCCAGGTCCCTCCACCCTCAGATCGCCGACGTCGAAGAAGACGTCCACGCCTCCCCCCGAACGGTGACCTGCCTTCTCTGGGACGCGCCGCTCCTGGACCCGTCGCTGCGCACCCTGGTGGTCACCGCGCTCGGGCTGCCGCATGCCGAAGTGCTCGGGCGAGATCCCGCAGCGGACATCACCCGGTTCCTTCAGGCCCATGAGCACCAGCGACTCATCCCGTTCTGGATGTGACCGGCTGTCGCCGAACTGCCCGCCCAGCCCACGACCGTCGAAGCGCTCTGCCCTGAACAGCTCTCACTGCTGCTCCCCCACTCGGTGGCCGCCCGAGAAGGGGCAGGCGCAGGCACCTCCGATCCAGAAGCGTTCTTACCTGCACGCTGTCCGGCTGTTACGCCGAACTCCCCAGCGCTTGAGCCCTCCCGATGCCACCGCACCGGGCAATCCTCGCTAACCGTCGCTATTCGTCGCATCAGCTCATAAGTTCAGCACTTCTCTCTCGAGCAGCCATTCGCCGCCAGTTGCCCGAGGCGCACGAGCACGTCCAGACCCGACCAACCGCTTCCACGAGGAATCACACGATGAGCATCGCTGCACGCACCCGGTACACCGGGGGCACCCGGACCGCTGGGTGCCTCCGGCTGCTCACTCTCCCGTTCCGGACGGCCTACCGGCTGTTCCGCCCGAGCCGCCAGGACCGGATATCGGACCCGGCCATCACGGCCGCGCAGGTCACGCGGACGGCTGTCGGCGGAGCGGCCACACTGTGGCTGATCCGGTCCTACCCCCTCCAGGAGTCGGCGGCCGATGTCGCGTCGGACCAGGTGCTCGAGTTGTTCCTCAGCGCTGGTGTTCTGCTTGTCGCGGGCCCCATCGCTCTGGCCTGCTTCGTGCTGTCCGCGCGGCCTTCCGTGCGCGCCGTCTACTGCCGGCGTCTTGCCGGGCCGGCCGCGGGGTTCGCTGCGCTGCTCGGATCGGCAGTGGGACTGTGGTTCCTGCTTCTGGGCGGCGCGGTGCATGTGACCCAGGCGCTTGGCGGTCTGCCGATCGTCGGCGCGCTCGTCTCCACGGCGGGCGTACTGTTCGGCGTTCCCTTCGGTGCCGCAGCCGTGGTGCTGAGCGTGCATTACACCTTCCGCGTTGGTGACGTCTCAGAAGTCCTGCCGCCCTTGCTCTCACCCGTGCTGGTCTGGTCCCTGTTCGTCGTCCAGGCCTTGGACGGCCCGCCTGTGGCTGCCCCTCCGGCAGTCCATGCACTGTTCGTTGCCGGCCCGCCGGTGTCCGTCACGTTGTTGTCGGTGTGGGAGCTCCAGCGCCTGGGTACGCGGCACCACCTGACGATCCGGCGGGCCCTGGGGCGGAGCACCACGTCCTCCTGCTGAGGACCAGCGGCCGCAGGGGCGCCGAGGCTTCAGGCGGGGTGAGCTGTCCACCGGCGGCCTGGCGAAAGAAGCGGCTGGTAGGGCACGACGGGAGCGGGATTCGCGCGCATGCGGCGATTAGGCGGGGTCCGCCACACAGTCAGGGCGTCAACCCGCAGGTCAGGAGCTTCTCCGCCTGCTCCTCCCCACTACGCCCAGGGACGTCACGATGGCCGCGATCCCCCAGCCGCCCACCAGGCAGTGCACCCGATACAACAAGGACGGCTCACGCTGTGCCGGGAAGACCTCGATGGCTGACGGCTGGTGCCGGGCCTGCGACGGATTCGGCCGCCCGCGAGCGGCCCATCCGAAGGAAGAGCCCGACCTGAGTCAGGAGACACGCTGGCTGGAGGCCAGTGCGCGTCCGCTTGAGTCCGACGAGGCGTACGAGGTCTCCATCTCCAACGCGGCTCTCAGCCACTTCATCGACGCGCACGGAGGGGATCGCCGTGCGGCAGAGGCGCAGATACGCTCGCTGCTCGAAGATCTGCTCGCCGCCGACGCCCGTCCGGCGCTGCGGCATCCCGAGACCGGCCGGTGGCGGCTCCGTACCCAGCGGGACAAGTTCTCGGTCACCCTCAGCAGTGACGCCTCCGTCGTCACCGGATACAAGGCCCGTCACGTGGATCGGACCTACGCCCAGGTCAAGGCTGGCGTCCCCAGTCGGGTGGCGTCTCCTCACCGTCGCGAGAGGAAGAAGTGGTTCCTGGCCTTGCAGACCGAGCTGCCCTTCGGCATGGGCGTGATGACCGCGCGGCTCTTCGCGCGCCTGGAGCTCGGGTTTGAGATGACCGAGGACAACGCCGCCGAGGTGATCGAGCAGGTGAGGGACTACATGGCACGGGCGGGTATCTCGCTGCCCACCCAGGAAGGCGAGTCCCGCGTCACCGACTTGGCGGGGCAGGTGTGGACCTTCGAGGTGCTTCCGGGGCAGCGCCCGTACCTCGTGCACATCTCGTGGGGCACCAAAGGCTAGTGCCGTGACCGGGAAGGTTCACCGGCTCGCGACGCCCGGCACGGCACCTCGCCGCGTTGTCGCATCACCCGAGTACGTCCGGTACGAGGGCGATCCTCCGCCTTGCGATGCACCGCACCGGACGCCGCGAGCTTCCCGGCAAACCTTCCCGGTCACAGCACTAGTGGGCGAGCGGCCCCGCGCTGAGCCAGGTTGCGGTGAGGACCGGGGCCTGGCGCCCCGGCGCCGTTGTAGAGCTATACGAAGCGGGTTGCCGTCTCGGGCTGGTTCTCCAGCGTCACGGCGGCGGCCCGGAGGTCGCCTGGTAGCTCCTCGTCGCACCAGTACTGCGTGCCGGTCATCCGTCCGTTGCTCCGGGTGATGCGCCAGATCGGCAAGGCGTCACAGAATCCGCTCGGGTCACGGACACGGTCGAAGACCGACCCACAGATCTCGTGACCGGGATAGCCGGCCCGCTCCGGAGACAGCGGCCAGCCCGAGGGGCACAGCGACAGCCTCATCGTATACCGCTTCCGCTTGAATCCGGGGACGACGGCCCCCTTCCACTCGAAGGTGGTCACATCCAGCGGGGTGCGGAGCGCGGGCTGCAGCCGGTAGACCTCGCCCTCCGTAACGACTCGGCGCTCCTCGACGAGAACCCGGGCTGCGGTTTCGATGACGTCCACGGTGACTTCCTCGCCCGTTGCGTGATCGACGCGTTCACGGAAGTACGGGTCGGCCTGGATCCCGGCCAGCACCGCGCCGTCGGGGTGTTCGGTCAGCCAGCGGCACAGCAGCCAGGCTGCGTGTCGGACGGCCTCTGGTTGGTCGCGAGCGGCATACCGGGTGATCGCTGTGGTCATGAGCGAACGGTAGAGGTCAGGGGAGCCGCCGGCCGTACGCCGGCGCTGCAACTCCCGAGCTGTGCCGGTCCTGGGTGGTGTCCGGTCTTCAAGTCAGAGTGCACTGCCGCGACACGCGTTGACGGCACCCGGTCGGATCCCGAGGTGCCGTCTGCCGCAGCACCTTGCTCCGGATGTAGAGAGGGATCCGTATGGCTACGCATGTCACCGAGCCGCTTGACCAGGAGGAGCGGGTAAGCCGGTGGGGGCTGGAACCGCATGTTCCCATCGACCTGTCGCCGACCCGGATCTTCCTCTTCTTGGTCAAGGTGGGACTCGTCTACGGAGCGGCCTGTTGGGCGTGGGCGTACGCCCGACGCAGTGGGCTCGCCGTGACGATTCACCAGCCCATGGTCGCGTACCTGCGGTCGAACAGCGCGGGGCTGCCGATGGCCGCCGGTGACCTCGTCGACTGGTGGGCGGGCTTGGGCGCCGGGGCCTTTCTGACGAGCGCTGTCCTGCGGTCATTGCCTGCGCGTCTCCTCTGGTGCTGTTGGGGTGTCTGGTCGATAGCGATGGTCTCGGCTGGCACTCCGCAGGATGCCCGTGCGGTGGCCGTCGGTGTGGCCACGCTGGCCTGGGCGGCCGTCTCCGTCGTCGCGCTGCGCGGACGACGCTAGGTCGCCAACCGTCTTCTCCGAGGTGCGGAGCTGTTCCCAGCCCCGCGCACTCATCTTGCGACCGTGAGTCGCTTCAGTCGCTGAGCAGCTCCTGATCAACGCCCGGCGGAGGCCTGGGCTCACCCATGAGCCGTGCGTACGTACCTTCGAGTGCGCGAAACGGTCGCCGGGCTGGAAGTGACGATCAGCCAGACCTTCCCAGCCTCCGGCGTGCACTGCCGCGGCCTGGAAGGCTCGGGCCACATTGCTGGCGACTTCGACGTACACGCCGGCTTCGGGGGTGACCCACCGGTTGACGACGGTCATCGCCTCCTGCATCACCTGCTCATCTGGACGGAGACGTGCCGCTCCGTGATCCGTGGGTGCTCCTCCACCAAGGCAGCCAGGATGGCGGTGGCCGCAGATCCGATCAATCAGCTTCTCGCCACCCGCACGGCTGCCTTCGGGCACGTCCAGACCTCGCTGTCCTGGCCGCGGCGTGAACGGCTTCTGCTGCCGTGTCCGGATCTGCTGACACCTTGCGTGCTGACAGACACTGACAACCGGAGAAATCAGTGAACCGTGAGAAACAACGCAGTGCGAGGCGGGGGCGGTGGCCCTGTACGAACGGTTGCCAGCGGCTGCCTCCTGATCGGGCATGAACAGCAGCAGTCCGCTGGTTGGAAGGTTTTCGGCCTCAGCTGACCAAGGGATAGGCGGACCTAGTGCTGCTCGCGGAGTACGCCGAGCTCTGGCAGCGCATTCCGCCGCATTGAGCTGGGCTCCCGAAAAGGGATTCCGCCCCTCCCGCAGGAGTTGGTGCCGGACCGGGCGATGGTCGCACGGAGAAGTGCTACGACGGCCCTCCCGCGGGCCCCTGGCTCCTGCATCGCGCGGACCCTCCGACGGCGGCTGACCACCCAGCACATGCACCTGCGGCACAGACACCGGCCAACCCTGCACCCTCCGGAAGGAGAAACCACCCATGTCCACGCTAAACACCCCGCCCACCCTGTCCCCGAACCGCCACCTCCCTCTCATGGATGGCACTCTCGTCGCACTCGTCGGCGTCCCCGGCTGCGGCAAGTCAACCTTCGCTGCCCAGTACCCACCCAGCTGGCGGGTCTGCCTGGACGAGTACCGCCTGGCGGCAACCGACGACATGACAGACCAGTCGGCCACCCCAGTCGCTGCCCAGATTCAGAACGTACTCTTGGACGCCCGCCTCGCCCGCGGCCGCACCACATTGGTGGACAGCACGAACGTCTTCGCACACGTCAGGGCCGGACTGTTGGCACGCGCCGGCTACTGGCAGCGCCCCGTCGTGGCAGTCCTGTTCGACGTTCCGCTCACCACAGTGGAGGCGCAGAACGCCGCACGTGAGCGTGTCGTGCCCAGCCACGTACTGCACGGCCTCCAAGCGCAACTGCCCTCCGTCGACCAGCTGCACGCCGAGGGCTTCACCGCCGTATACCTCGCCTCCGAACTCACCCAGACCGCCGGGGGCATCGGATGACCACCGTCGTCGGCGACTTCTTCCAAACGGTAGAGACCCGTCAGCACGCCTGGCCTGCCGGACGCGCCGATCTGCACTGGCACCTGCTGTTCGAAGAGCAGGTTGTACGCGAAGTATTGGTGGAGCCGTACCGATCCATAACCCATCGCCCCGGCCTGGCCCCGGTCCAAGCGCCCTGGACGCACTGCACGGTGCTACACGGCGGGCCCGTCGACCAGTACCGCAACGGCGAGATCACCGAGATCACCGGGCGGGTCGCCAAAGAGTGCCAGACCATCCCCGCCTTCGACCTCACCGTCGACCGGCCAGCAATCGGCACCGTCGCCGTGGAATGCGCGGCCCGCCCGGGCGCCCCCGCCCGCCAACTGTGGAAGCTGACTGCCCGCGTCGACGCGGATGTCACCGGCAACCGCTTCCCATTGATCCCGGCCGTCTACGCCCCGCACATCTCACTCGCCTATGGCGTCGCCAGTCCGGTCCGTGCCGACCGGCGGCAGCTGAAGGCGGCCCTGTCCGACCAGCCCGGCGAGATGGTAGTCCTGCGCGCCACCCGGCTATGCCTGGTCGCCCAGTCACACAACCGGCGCCACATCACCTGGACCCCAATCGCGGAGGTGGTGCTGCAGTAGCCGCTGACGCGGTCGCTCCTGAGCACCGCTGAGCATGTCGTTCACGACGGAGGTGTTCGGGCCAGTGTGCACCTTCACCGCGTTGGTCGGCCGCGGCCTACCTCAGATTCGCGCCGAGACGAGCTTTGGCAACCACCGGCTTCACCTTGGCAACGTCCAGAAACCGCGCCGTAAGGAGCACCAGCAGCAGTGAGCACCATCAGTATGACCAAGGGCTCTGCCCCCGCCCGCCTGGCCAAGTCCCCGAGCATCCGCGTGCGGTGCTGGTGGGACAGCCGAACCGATTACGACCTGTACAGCCTCGTCGTCTACGCCGACGGCCGAGTTGAGACCGTCGCCACCTTCTCCGCAGAAGGGGTGCCAGCTCAGCTCTCCACGGCCGATGGGGCGGTGAAGCATCTCGGCGACGTCGGCCGCCAGACGGTCGGAGTAGCCGAGGAGATCATCGAGATCACCCTGGACGACTCGATACGCGCCGTGGTCCCGGTCGCCTACTCCGCCCAGTCGAACGGCAGAGGGTCCTTCTTCGAGTACCACGTCTCCATGGAACTCGACAACGGCATCGGCGACCGGGTGGTCGTCACCGCCGAGAACGCCAATGCCAACCGCCGCATCTACTCGTGCGTGCCGGGCATGCTGGAGAACACGGCGGACGGCGTAAGCGTCCACGCCCTGGAGCACTACTCCGAGCCCGGGTCGGAAAACCGGCCGCTCGTAAGACTCGCGCGCCGAGGCCTGATGAAGAAGTCCGAGGTCGTGACCGTCGAGATGGACGCGGGGCCGCGCAACGCGTTCAAATAGCGGTCCTCGCAACCGCTGGGGACCAATACTCGCTGTACGCGGCGCCTGGCTGCTACGAAGGCAGCCAGGCGCCTCGATCGTTCCGCCGCAGCGCTGGCTGTTCCGCGGGGACCAGGAAGAGCTGGGTGTCCGCAGCCGGTGACAGCCGGCCCTGGCGAGCACGTTCCCCGCGAGTGCGGCGCGTACGAGCCGGACGTGGTCCGGGCCCCAGCCACGGGCGAGTTGCACCTACTCCCCCATGGAGCAGCGCCTCCCACCAGGCTCATCACGGAGGTGACACTCCTGTGTAACGGAAGCACGCGGACAGCAGTACGCCCGCAACACAGCCCGTGGAACCCGTGGAATGAGCACCGAACCTGTCGTCACTGCCTCGCGGTGCTGCACGGTCAGCGCCTCCAGCAACCTGCCGTCGCAGAGATGCTGCCCCCGTCCCTGGCTGTGCCGCGCCTTCCGCCCAAGCACCGCGGTCAGCCCATCACATGGCAGCCGTGGGAGGTCCAGCCGTCCGTCTTGCATCTGCCGCCTGTATGTGAGTACTGCGCCGACGTCGAGCGGAGCCCGTGGGCTACCGGAACGGACGACAGGCAAGAGGGCGGCCCCCGGCCCGGACCGAACAAGAGGTTAGATATGCACAACCCCGGAGAGCGCGTGGTTCTGATCGCCACCACCGACCCCTACACCGCCCTGACACCCGGCGACCAGGGCACGACGTGGGCACTACCTGTATCCGGCTGACGCCCTCGGCGGGCGCCGCCTCGACGTGGACTGGGACTCCGGCTCGCGGCCGACCCTGCTCCTCGACGAGGGCGACCAGGTCCGCCCGGCATAGCCGGGCGCGTCATCGCCTGGGAGATCGCCCGCACCGATGCCGAGTACTGGACCGAGTACCTCGCCGAGCAGTCCACCCAGCAGGCACTCGCCGGGGCTGCGCCGTACCGCGCCGTACCTCGCCGTACCTCGCCGTACCTACCTGTCACAGCCAGGGCGGACGCCACCCGTCGGCCTCCCAGCGGATGAGTTCCTGACCGCCGAGGAGGTGGATGTTCACCGTCGGCAGCGCCGCGTAGCGCCTCGCCTCGACCGTGAAGCCGCTAGTTGTGACGATGGCGACCTCGTCGGCCCCGTGCACGGGCCGGGCGGTGCCCCCGACCTTCTGCGCGTCGGGGCTGCCCACCAGGTTGTCCGCGCTGTAGCGCTTGCACTGAATGACCACCAGCTTGCCGAGCGGTGTGACGGCCAGGACGTCGGCCCCCAGGTCGCCCGATCCGCCGACCACCCGGACGTTGCGGCAGCCGTCGCGGCGGCACAGCTCGGCAATCGCGTGCTCGAAGTTCCCCGGCGTCATCTCGGTGAACTCCTGCAGGGTGCGCATCCCCTGGGCCAGGCGCCGGGTCTTCCGGAGGCTCGCGCGCAACGCGAGAACGGCGACCAGCACGGCGGCGACCAGCACGGCGAGCAGCACCCAGCCGACCCAGGGGTGCGCCCGCACATAGAGGGCCACGACTGTCAGGATCGCGACGCACCACACGACGCCATTGCCCGGGCGGGAACGGCGCCGCGTGGGCCGGCGGCCGCGCTGCGGGCGGGCGGGCCGCAGGCCGGCACGGGCCTGGAGGTTGGCGACGGGCTGACGGGTACGGGGTGCCTGGCCGCGTCGGCGGGGGCGGCGCTCCGGTAAGCGCGGGCGGTGGGAGGTGGTCATCAGGCTCCTTCGTGGTCGGTGGATCGGGATCGGGGCGGGGCGGGTCTGTGTCGGCCGCGGTGGGGCCGTGGGGGCCGTTGTCGGCGGCCCGCCCCGGCCGGGCGCCGGGTCACCTCCGTCCCCCGCGCGAGCGGGAGGAGGAGGTGCTGCTGGAGGAGTTGGTGACGTTCACGCTGACGTTGACGTTGGTCCCGGACTGCCGGGACAGCCCGCCCTTGACGATCAGGACGAGCGCGCCGACCCCGGCTGCGGTCGCCGCGACGCCGATGCCGGCCATCTGTGCGGCGTGCCCCGCCTGGTTGAGGCCGGGTCCGTAGTGGCCGGCCGCACCCAGCACGGCTGCGGTCGCTCCTCCGCCGGCCAGCATCCGCAACGGCCACGGGTCCTTGCGTGCGGGTCCGATCGGCTCGGGCTCGGTGTGTTCGGCGGGCTGGGGCAGATAGGCCAGGACGCGCTGGCCGTCGGGGGCCAGGGCCCAGACCATGCCGGGCGGAGCCTGGCGAACGGGCGTGGGCGGCGCGTCGGGGTGGCCGGGCGGGAAGGAGGCGTTGTCGGCGGTCGGCCAGTCCTTAAAGAGGGCGTCGGAGAGGTCGCCTGTGGAGCGCTGCTGGTTCATCGGAGGTCTCCCGGGGGGTCGATGGCGGGGGCCAAGGGAGTTCGGCGGGGGCAGTGGGTGCGGTGGAGCGCCCGGCGGAGCGGGCTGTCGTCCAGGCCGGGGTCGAGGAAGGCGACAAGACGGGAGCCGTCGCTCCCGTAGACGACGGCCAGCTCGTCGGCCGGTTCGGGGATACGGATCACAGTGGTTCCAGTTCTGCTGGGCGGTCAGTTCTTGGGCTGGAGCTGCTCGGTGATCAGCTCCTCGGGCAGCCGCCACTGGCTGTCAAGTAGTTGGGCCGTGGCGGCTGACGACGCCTAGAGGCGCCTAGAAGTTGATCTGGCCGACGGTGTCGGCGACCGCGTTGAGGACCCGGTTGATGGCGGGGGCCATACCGGTACTGGCGAGGAAGAAGCCGAAGAGGACCGCGGCGACCGCAGGCCCGATCCGCAGCCGGCCGCTCCGGTTCAGGACCACGAGGATGATCGCCAGCAGGAAGACGGCGGAGAGGCTGATGGCCACGTCGGTCACTCCCCCGCCGTGTCGTTGCGGAGCGTGGCAAGGAAGTCGTCGAGGCCGTCGGCTTTGACCAGGACGTCGCGGGCCTTGGAACCCTCGGAGGGGCCGACCACACCCTTGTCGTGCATGGTGTCCATGAGCTGGCCGGCCTTGGCGAAGCCGACGCGCAGCTTGCGCTGGAGCATCGACGTCGAGCCGAACTGGGTGGAGACGACCAGCTCGACCGCCTGCTTCAGCAGTTCGAGGTCGTCGGCGTTGATGTCCTCGCCGATCTCCTTCTTCTGCTGGGCGCCGGCGACGTCTGCTCGGAAGACGGGCGTCATCTGGCTCTTGCAGTGCCGGACGATCACCTCGATCTCGTCCTCGGTGACGAAGGCGCCCTGCACGCGCGCGGGGGTGTTGGCGCCCATCGGCAGGAACAGCCCGTCGCCCTCGCCGATCAGCTTCTCGGCGCCGGGCTGGTCGAGGATGACCCGGCTGTCGGTGAGTGAGGCGGTGGCGAAAGCGAGCCGGGAGGGCACGTTTGCCTTGATCAGACCGGTCACGACGTCCACCGAGGGCCGCTGCGTGGCGAGCACCAGGTGGATGCCGGCGGCACGGGCCAGCTGGGTGATGCGGACGATCGAGTCCTCGACATCCCTGGGCGCGACCATCATCAGGTCCGCGAGCTCGTCGACGATGACGAGCAGGTACGGGTAGGGCTGGAGCTCGCGCTCACTGCCCGCCGGGGCCTTCACCTTGCCGCTGCGTACGGCCTGGTTGAAGTCGTCGATGTGCCGGTAGCCGTACTCCGCGAGGTCGTCGTAGCGCAGGTCCATCTCCCGTACGACCCACTGCAGCGCCTCGGCGGCCTTCTTCGGGTTGGTGATGATCGGCGTGATCAGGTGCGGGATGCCCTCGTAGGCGGACAGCTCGACCCGCTTGGGGTCAATCAGAACCATGCGCACGTCGTCGGGGGTCGCCCGCATGAGGATTGAGGTGATCAGAGCGTTGATGCACGAGGACTTGCCGGACCCGGTGGCTCCGGCGATCAGGCCGTGCGGCATTTTCGCGAGGTTGGCCAGCACGTAGCCGCCCTCGACGTCCTTGCCGAGTGCCACCAGCAGCGGGTGGTCGTCCTCGGTGACCGCGGCCAGACGCAGCACGTCACCAAGGTTGACCATCTCGCGGTCGGTGTTCGGGACCTCCACGCCGACCGCCGACTTGCCGGGGATCGGGCTGATGATCCGCACGTCCGGGCTGGCGACCGCGTACTCGATGTTCCTCGCCAGCGCGGTGATCCGCTCGACTTTCACCGCCCGCCCGAGCGTGACCTCGTAGCGCGTGACCGTCGGCCCGCGCGAGAAGCCGGTGACCTGGGCGTCGACCTTGAACTGGGCGAAGACGGTCTTCAACGCCTTGATCACGGCGTCATTGGCCTCAGTGTGCTCCTTGGCGGGGCTGCCGCACTCGAGGAGGTCCAGCGGGGGCAGCGAGTAGGTGTTGCCGCTGGCGAGCCGGTGCTGCGCCGGGCGCGGGGGGACTTCGGCCGGGGCTTCGACCACGGGCTCGGTCGGCTGCGGGAGGCCCTGCTCGTCTTTCGTCTCCGGCGTCGCCTCCGGGCCCCAGATGTACAGGCCCTTGCGCGGGCGGTGCATGAGCTGGTCGCGGACGTCGTGGGTGAGCCACGTCTGGACGGTGGCCCGGTCGTATCCGCTGCCGTACTCGGTGCCGTACTCGGTGCCGAGGCGGGCGAAGATCTCCTGGGTGGAGCAGCCGGGGGCACCGGACTCCTTGATCACGCGCCTGACGAAGGCGCGGCGCGGGTCGATGCTCTTGTCCTCGGTCGGGTCGACCGGTGCCGGGGCGGCCGGGCGAGCGGGGGCGGCGGGGCGCGATTCCGGCGCCGACGTCCCGGGGCGCGATGTACGGCCGCCTGCGTTGCGGTAGCGGTCGAACTCGACGACGACGTCGTCCTTGTCCTTCGCGGGCGCGGGCCGGGTCGGCGTACCGGTGCGCGGGTCGGTGACGCCCAGGTTGTTCCAGATCTGCGACGGGGGCAGGCCGAGGCGTTCGGCCGTCGACCCGAAGCCGCCGGGCCGTCGGGCCGGTGCCGTTGCCTGGCGCTGCGGGCTGCGAGGTGCGGGGGTGGGTGCTGGCGGGCGGTTTCCGGCGGCGACGAGCGTGGGTGCTTCGCCGTCCGATTCGTCGTCTAGGTCCTCCAGGAGGTGGCGGATGCGCTCGAAGGACCAGCGGGTGTCGTACTGGTCGCCGATCGCGGCGCGGATGTCGTCGATCGCCTTGGCGTCCAACGACGGGCGGATCCAGGTGTGCTGCTCGGCGAGACGGGCGATGTTCTCCGGGTCGGAGTCGTTGACGTACTTGCCCTTGGCGGGCATCGGCCGACGTACGCCGGAGCCCTTGAGCTTGGCGTAGAGCGAGCCGTCGAACTCGAGCTTGGACAGGTCCATCGCCCGGTAGTCGTCGGGGAAGACGTAGCGGGTCTCGTTGCGCTCGCCCATGCGCATCCCGATCCGGGAGTCGTACTGGGACTTGTTCTCGCCGCCGCCCATGTTGGGGCCGGTGCCGCGCTGCACGGCGTCGATCTCGTCGACGGCGGCCTTGCGCCCCTTCTTCTTGATCCGGCGCTTGGTGACGGCGGCTTCCGGGACCTTCTCGAAGAGGTCGGCGACCTCGTCGCTGACCAGGATGATCGCCGGTTCCTTCTCGGAGGGGACGAGCTTGCCATTGACGCGGGCGGACCGGCCGTCGACGACGGCGATGGCGGCCTCGAGCTGCAGCAGCGCCTCTTCGGGGCTGGTGGCCACCCAGTCGATGACCGGCCGGTTGCAGCCCGGGCGCTTCTCCAGGAACGGCTTCAGCCACGGCCGGGCGGTGGCGCCGCCCCCCATGTCGGTCATCCAGATCACGGCGTCGGCGCAGCGGGTCAGGTAGGAAAGGATGATGTGGAGCAGGACGCTCTTGCCCGAGCCGCGCATGCCGGCGATGAGGACTGCGTTCTGCCGCATCAGCAGCATGACCCGCTCGCCGTCCTCGTAGACCGCGATCGGGAACGGGTCGTTGATGCTGATCGGGCCGTGCTCGTCCTCGAGCGGGAAGGACTCGGCGAGAACGTCGCGGGTGGTGACGTGCATCCACACCTGGCCTGCCGCGCCGCGGATCTCCTCGAAGCGCACGGACCCGGCGCGAACATCGCCCTTGGCGACCTCGATCGCGCGGACCTCGTTCTCCAGGCGGGCCGGGGTCACGGAGCCGTTCGAGGCGGTCAGGTCCAAGCGGATGCTGTAGCCGGAGCCGCGGTCGATGCGCTCACCTGTCTCGCGGACGCCCTTGAGGTTGCGGCGCAGGAAGACGCCCTCCCACTCGGTGGTCTCATGCTCGGCCGCCGGGCCCTGGGTGTACTGGCCCTCGTGCTCGGCGGCGATCGCGTCGCGGCGGGAGTAGCGGAACCACGGGTACAGCATCGTGTAGATGGCGGTGGCGCCGATGAAGGTGGCGGCGCTACTCAGGCTGAAGGGGGTGGTGGTCCCGGCGTAGGTGAGCCACGAGGTCGCCATGCCGACGGCCGTCGTCAGGTAGAGGCCCTGCCAGCAGTTCATGCCGCTCAGGCCGCGGGACCGTTCGGCGTCGCCCTTGGCCCAGGCGCCCAGCGCGGTGGCGCCGGTGGACACCAGGGCGACGCCGCCCAGGGCGAGGGAAGCGTGGGTGCCCAGGGGCAGGCCCATGAGTTCGAGCGGGGTGCTGTTAGCGATGGCGTCGAACTGGTTCAGGAAGCAGGCGCCGGCCCCGACCCACAGGCTGGTGACCGGGACGGTGGCTGCGCGCCCGAGCTTGTAGGCGTCCTCGGGTGGAACGCTGCTGCGGGACTTGGTGGCCATGGGATTCGGTGTCCTTCCGGGTGATGGTGCAGAGCGGGGCGAGGGAGGGTGGGTGCCGGGCGCGGTCAGCCCTGGACGTTCCAGAACTCGGCTTCGCCCGGGCGCGGGTTCTCGTGGCGCTCGATGTCCTCGGCCTGCTCGATCCGCCAGGATTCGATGACGCTCTGGACCATGTCCGTCATGCCGGCGCAGGCGGAGCCGAACTCGAGGAGCATGTCGATCACGCCCGGCTTCACGCCGTACTCGTCCTGCAGCCGTTCGGCCATGCGCATCAGGCTCTCGGCGAAGTTCTCGAACATCGGGGCGAAGTCGTCGAGGTGCTGGGTGAGCCCCTCCACGGATTCCGGCTCGTACTGGCCGGTGACGAAGTCGAATGCTTCGGAGACCGCTTCGATCGGAGTGGCACCCACGATTTTGGCTCCTGTCGTAGTGGGGCTGGAGGGGACATGGATCGGGACAGGTGCCCCGGGGTTGACCTTGACGGCCTTCTTGAGGCTGACCTTGCGGGCGGCGGAGGCGGCCACACCGGCGGGGCTGGCGAGGCCGGTTGCCGCGTAGTGCCGCAGCAGCCAGGCGGAAACCTTCTTGCGGCGCATGACCCACTGGCCGGTACGCAGGGCCTTCGCCAGGCCCCAGGCCATCCCGCGGGCGAGGCGCGGCATGAAGTTCGGGCCGCTGCTGGAGTTGGCGATCCGCAGCATGTGGCGGTGGGCCCAGCCCAGGCGCTTCCCGACGGCCATGGCGCCCTTGGCGAGGATCGGGGAAACGATGGCGTTGCTCGCGCGCAGGGACTGGCGTCCGCCGCGCCACAGCTTCTTGCCGCCGCGCTTCATCATCCGGACCTTGCGGCTGGTCGCGGCGCGCTTAAGACGCCGGTGCATCTTCTTCGCGCCCTTGGTGTACGACTTCTTGTTCGGTCCGACCTTCCGCTTTCCGGAGTCGGCCGCATTCCGCTTCTTGTCGCTGACCTTCGTCGGGGACTTCGCTGAGTCCTTCTTCTCCGGGTTGTTCTTCGTGATATCTGTCTTGCTGGCGGTCGGCTTCTTCGGCGCGTTCGTCGAGCTCTTGCCGTTGTTCTTCGCGGCGCGGTCCGCAGCGGCGGCCTTGCTGCCGGTCTGCTTCACCGTGGGCTTACGCGACTTGGACTTCTTGTTCTGCTTCTGCGCCCCTGCCCCCTTCTTTGCCGCCGAGTCCTTGGAGGAGAAGCCGCGCTTGGTGAACTTGTCCAGCGCGCGCTTGGTGAGGCCGGGCTTCACGTGCGCGCCGGAATTCCGGCGCGCTGACCCGCCCGAAGCACTGGACCGGGGGGCCGGGCTGGGCGTCCTCGGTGTAGCGCCGGTCCGTGCGGCGGACGACTTCGCGCCCGCGCCCAGGCCGCTGGTGGCCTTCTTGCTCGGGCCGGTGCTTCGGCCGCTGGTGATGTGACGGCCTGCAGCGCCCTTGCCCGCGCCGCCCATGGCGGATTTCGCCGCGGCCGACGCGCGCTCGTTGCGCTTGGCCGAGCGGGCACCGGCCGAGGAGCTCAAGCCACCGGCGGCCTGGGCGGCGGTCTTACGGCCGGCGGCTCCCTTGCCGCCGCGACCGAACAGTCCGCCACCGCTCCTGCCGCCGGTGGCCCCAGTGCCCCGGCTGCCGAGGAGACGTCCGCCGGCCCGAGCGGACGGGTTGGTGCGCGTGGTCCGGGCGGCACCGCTGCCCTTGCCCTTGTTGGCGCGGCGGTCGCGTGCCCGGCGCCACGCGGCCCTCACGCCGACGGCGGCCACGACGACCCCGGCCATCGCCAGACCGACCATCATCCACTGGCCGTACAGGTGGGCGAGGTAGCTCGCTGCGATCATCGCGACGGGCGGGGCGGCAGTGATCGCGAGGGTGGTCAGTCCGCTGATCGGCTCGGAGTCGATCTCGGCGGCGGGCTTGGACCCAGCGCGCGGGGCGGGCGCGGGGGCCGGGGCCGCGGGCGGCTGGAGGGTGGCTGTACCCGCGCCCGGAGCCCCAGACGCAGCCGCTGCGGGCTGCGAGTTGAAGTCGAAGTCGGTGCTCACGGGGAGGGTTTCCTCTTCTCCGATTCGGTCACTGTCAGTTGCTGCACGAGGGGCTTGTTGTTGTCGTTGTTGTTGTCGCCCTGTTGTCCGCAGCTCAGAGGCCACTTTTGGGCTCCTGGCGGAGGACGCGGGCGTTCGAGACGGGGCGACAACAACCAACAACGTCACGCGTTGTTACGGGCGCGGGTGTGGGGAATCAGTCCCCAGGAGGCTCCCGAGGACGCGTCGGCCGAGGGTTCGCTGCGGCCGACGGGCCGGGACGGAGCGCGTGACGACCCCGTCCGGCTGGTGGTCGGCGCTCGGCTTCAGGCCCTTCAGAACGTCGTAGGGCAGATGCCGGCACTCGTCGATGGACAGCGGGCCTTCGCGGTCCAGGTCGGCGAGGTTGAAGTGGATCCAGGTGCGCATCGGCTCGTCGAGTGCCTTGTACTGGGCGTTGGAGTCGCCGGGGTGCTGGCGCAGCTTCTCGGCCTGGATCTGCTGGAGGGCGGAGTTCAGGATGTCCTTCGCGCCGTTGACGGTCTCGGCGGTCAGGGTCCGCGTCGGCACCTTCTCCTCGTTCACGTCAAGGTGGATCGTCATGCGCAGGGGCAGGCCGTGTGCCTCGTACTGCGCGCGCTGGTCTCCGGGGTGGCGGCGCAGCAGTTCGGCGTTGATCTCGTTGAGTGCGGATCGCAGGATGTCCTTGGTCCCACGCTGGGTCTCGGCCGTGAGCTTGGTGTGCTTCACCAGAGGTCTCCTTCGGGTGTCGGTGGGTCAGTTGCCGGTGCCGATGAGGGCTTCGGTCTCGGTCTCGTTGTTGGTCTCGATCACCCGGCGGCGTCCGGTCCTGTAGAGGTCTCGCGCCGCGCTGAGCCGCTTCGCGGCGGTGGCCTTCGGGCGGCCGGTGATCTTCTCGGCTTCGCCCGGGACCTTGTCGGTGCCGAGCCGTACGGTGTCGGCGCCACCGCGAGACCACATGACGTCCAGGAGTTTCTGGGTCTCGGCGTGCCGGGGTTCCAGGGACAAGACCTTGGGGTCGGCGGTCTCGCGAGACTTGGTCTCGGGGGTCTTGCCGGTCTCGCGAGACCCGGTCTTGCCGGTCTCGCCGGTCTCACGGGACCTGGTCTCGCCGGTCTCACGAGACCTGGTCTCGCCGGTCCCATTGGTCTCGGGAGACCTGGTCTCGCCGGTCTCGCGAGACTTCGCACTGGAGGTCTCGCCAGTCGCGCGAGACCTCGCCTTGCTGGCCCCGGAGGTCCCACGAGACTTCGCCGGGACCTTGGTCTCGGCGGGTCCGCCAGCCTTCTGCTCGTCGAGGGTCTCGGAGACCGGGATACCGAGCTTCGCGAGCGTCAGCGGGCGCAGCTCCTCCTGAGTGGCCTCCGTGCGCCACTTCCACCGGCCGTACTTCTGCTTCAGCGAGTCGAGGTAGACGACGCGCTCGCGCTCCTGCTTCAGGGCCTCGTCCAGGCCGCGGATCTTCCAGACCCGCATACGGCGCACAAGGATGGCGGTCGAGGGCAGAGCCAGCAGCCAGCGGTCCAGGCCGGCCGACTCGATGTGCTTGCCGCTGCTGAGGGCGGCGACGTGAGCAACCGCATGCCGGCCGCCTTCAGTGACCAGAACGAAGAGCGAAGGCATCACGGTGTGCATGCCAACCGCCACCGGATCGCCCCAGCTGGCGGACGCGTTGAACCAAATCGTCGCGACCGTCAGGCCCCAAGCGGCGTGCCGCAGGAGCGGGAACGGCATCCGCCTCCACGTCAAGAGCAAATCGAAGGCGATCAAGACCACGATCCCGGCGTCGCCACCGATCGGCAGCCAATCGGAGAAGGCCCCGAAACCCTTCTCCACGGCCAGGTCGCGCACGGCCATGTAGGAGCCAGCGAAGCCGATCGCCCCGATGCAGCCCGCGCCCACGAGGATGATGCCAATCAGGGCCCAGTGGACCCAGGTGACCCGCTCCTCGCCGTTCTGCCGCCGCTCCAGGCGCTCCTTGCGGCGGGTCTCCTTGTCCTCCCTCTTGAGCTGCTTGGCCTGCAGCCTGACGACGGTCTGGTTCAGCGCGTCGGCCATCTTCTGCTCGGCCGCGGCTCTGAGCAGCTTCGCTTCCTCCTTCTCCTTGTCGGCGGCAGCACGTACGACGGCTGCGGCCTCGAGGTCCTTGAGGCTCTGCGCGCGGATGAGCGAGGCGTTGTCGGTGGCGGCCTTGATGCGCTGTGCGGCGGCCTCGCCGGCCTGCTCCCGGTCCCGGATTCCGGACTGCCGCTCAGATTCCGCTTCCGCGTGTGCCTGGCCTCGAACGCGTTCCGCTTCCTCCTGCGCGGTGGTGCGCAGGACGGCGGCCGCAGCCTCCGCGCGCTCTCGGATCGTCTCCGCGGCCTGCAGGGCCTCGGCGCGGATCCGGTCGGCGTCCTGGCGGGTGCGCCGGGCCTCGGTCTGGGCCCGCTCGACGTCGTCGGCGGCCAGCGTGCGGGCACGGTCTGCCTCGGCGATCGCGTCCATGCGGAGCTGCTCGGCATCCGCACGGCCGGCGTCCAGGGCCCGCTGTGCGTCGGCGAGGAGGCCCTCGGCACGGCTGCGGGCTTGGGACAGGAGCCGCTCGCCCTCGCGGGTCGCGGCGTCCCGGATCGAGGTGGCCTCGGCCTGAGCGGCGGCGCGGACGGCTTCCGCGTCGCGCTCGGCCTGGACCAGGCGCTGGGTGGTGCTGTTCTCTGCGGATGCCCGGGTCTTGTCCGCGGCGTCGCTGGCGCTGGTGCGGATCCGGTCGGCCTCGGCCCGGGCGGTGTTGAGTTCGGTTGCCGCCTCCTGGTGTGCCTGGGCAAGGCGCTGGGTCGCAGCGGTCTTCGCCTCGTCGGCGGCGTTGGTGCGCAGCTGCTCGGCGTCGGCCGCGCCCTGCGCCTGGATCTCCTCGGCCCGCCGGCGGGCTTCGGCGAGGAGGGTGGTGGCCTGCTCGTCGGCCTCCGTGCGGAGCGCGTCGGCCTTGGTATGTGCCTCGGCGAGAAGCTCGCCGACGGTGGACTCGGCTTCGGCGAGCGCTTCGGCGCGGGTCGTTTCCGCCAGGCGCTCGGCGTCGGCGAGCAGGGTCTCAGCTTCGGTGCGGGCCTTGACCAGCAGCTCCTTGCCGGTGGGGTCGGTCTTGGCGGCAGCCGCTTTCGCCGCGGCGGCGGTGCCGCCTCGGGTCTTGGTGTTGCGGCGGTTGGTTGCCATGACGTGCGATGTCCCTTCGGAAGGTGCTGGTGCGGATCGAGGTTTGAGGTGAGCTACCTACGGCTGTCCAGCTCGCGGAAGACCTCGGCGGCGTCGCTCCCGGATTCCTTGATCAGGTTGTGGACGTTCCAGGCAACGGCTTCGACGGCCGCGATCGGCACGGTCGGGTCGGCGATCGCCTGGGCGAGCGAGTTCTCGAGGACCTGAACGGCTTCAACGGCTTCGGGGGTGGGCTTGGGCTTGGCAGGCATGTGTGGTTCTCCTTCGGTCAGAGGGCGATGACGAGGGCGGTGGTGGCGGCGAACAGCAGGCCGGAGAGTTTCAGGAGCTTCCCGGCGAGAGCGAGGCGCTCGTACTTCGCGACGGCGATCTGCGAGAGCCTCACCAGCTCGCTCTCCGGGTCGGCGTCGGTGCTCAGGAGGCGCCGCAGCTTCTCGTGGTCGCGGTCGCAGCTGGCGTAGTGAAGGAAGTTGCTCTTCCCGCCGGTCATCAGCCGGGGCAGCACGACGTCCAGGAGCAGCCAGGTCGCGACGCCGGCCGCGACGGCCGCGACGACCGCGATCACGGCGATCGGCCACGGCTGGTGCATCAGGTCCGTGGCGTGCTCGGCGAGCGGGCCGGCCACGATCGCGACGCTGGCCAGCAGGATTGACGACTTCGTGTCGGTCCGGCTGATCTCCCCGCGTACGACGAGCAGTTCCTGCTCCACGCGGTCGTTGCGGGTCTGGGTCGACGTGATCACTCGGCCTCCTTCTCTCGGTTCGGGCGGGTCGGGCGGTTCAGACGAGGTTCAGGACGAGGCCGACGGTCGCGAAGACCAGCAGCGTGAGCGGCAGGGCGACACAGATGAGGAACAGTCCGGCGCCAGGCGGGTGTTGCACGGCGGCCTGCTCCCAGCGCAGCAGCGCGCCGATGGTGTGGGCGCGCAGCCAGCGGCTGTAGCGCTCGCGCGCGGAGGGCCGGCGCAGGGCCAGGTTCTGGACGGTCTCGAAGTCGGCGGCGGTCCACTGGGTGCTGTCGCCGAACTCGGCCCGGTTGCGGACGATGAACTCCTGCGCGGTCGGAGGCTTCACACGGAACGTGGCGTCGAGGCCGGTGCGCTGCAGGTACTCCTTGACGGCGGCCTTCTGAGTGCGGGTCATCTCGCTGGCCCTTCCAATCGGTGATGAGCGGGAGACGGGGAGTGCTGGCCGGTGGGTACACCGGTGGCCGTGCAGTGGCGCTGAGCAGGAGGGCGGGGCCCGGTACCCGAGTGGTACCGGGCCCCGCGAGCAGCCAGTCAGAGACTGGTTTCGGGCTCCGTGGCGGTATCCGTGCCCGTGTCGGACGCGCGGAAGGCGAAAGCGAAGAAGACGCGGAAGACGAGGACGACACAGGTGAAGTACGCGAGGTGCGCGACTGCGGCACCGAATCCGTGGAGGAAGTAGTCGATGAGGGAGAGCACCCCGACCAGCAGGGCCAGGAGGGTGACGACGGTGGACCGGGTCGGGCCCTCGTACAGCTCGTCGTCATCGACCGGAGCGGCCTTGGAGATGCTCACCGGCGCAGGGACCGTGGCGGACGCCATCACAGCCACCGCCCCAGGCCCAGCGTCCGGGCGATCTGAGCCGCGGCCGGCCGGGCGCCGCTGCGGAACCGCAGCGACCTCGCCCTCGCCCTGGATCCGGTACACCAGCTGGTTCACGATCTCCTCGCCCTCGCCCTGGACGTGCATCTCGCTGAACAGCGCGCCCAGCTCCGCGGCCTCGGGGCTACGGCCCAGCAGCGGGTGCCGGCTGTAGCCCTCGACCAGAACGGCAATCTCGGCGGACGCGTTGATCGTGCCGTCGCCCAGGCCACCGAGCGAGGCGACCAGCCGGGCCAGGTCAGCCCGGTCGGCGACCTCATACGAGTCGAGGTGGGCGATCGCGTCGAACAGCGGGCGAGCGGCGGGGTGGACCTCGGGGGCGTAGGCGCGAGCAACTCGCTCGGCGGCGGTCTTCGTCTTCACTTCCGCGCCCCCGACTTCTTGTTGCTGGCGGCAGCGCGATGGCGAGCAGCGCGGCGCTTGACCGACCGGCGTTCGTCCTCGCTCAGGCCACCCCAGACCCCGGATTCCTGTCCGGACTCCAACGCCCACTGCAGGCAGTTCTCCATGACCGGGCAGCGACGGCACACGGCCTTCGCCTCCTCGATCTGCAGCATGGACGGTCCGCTGTTGCCGACCGGGAAGAACAGCTCCGGGTCCTCCTCGCGGCAAACCGCGCTGTGACGCCAGTCCACGACGATCCTGTACGAGGTCTCGCCACCGCTGGGGGAATGGGTCTGTCGGCCGTCGTAGTTCATGCCGACACCGCCGTTCCGGCCAGGCCGTTCGCCACGAGCGCGCCAGCGGCCTCGGCCGCGAACACCCTCGCGTCGTCGTTGTTCTCGGCGGGCTGGGCAATGACGCGGTCATTGGCGGTCCAGCCGAAGCGGTGCTCACGGCGACCGTTGTCGAAGAGGTTCCGCTCGACGAGCAGCCAGGTGGTGTGCGAGCCGCGCTCGAGCGCCTCGTCACCGAACAGAACCTCCAGGACCTCCCAGGTCCCGGTGGCGTCGCGGTAGACAGTGCCCTCGAACCGCGGGCCGATCACGGACTCGTGGAGGTAGCGGATCGCCGCGGCGTCCGTCATCTCCGGCGCGGCCGCCTTCAGCGCGGCAATCCGGCGCAGCTCCAGCCGGCGGTTCGTCTGGCGCGCGATCGTCAGCGCCAGGTCTTGCGGTGAGGGGCGGCCAGCAGCCAGCCGACGTGTGATTGCAACGGTCCCTGTGCGATCCTGCATACGGATCGGCCTCCTGATTTCGGCAGGTGGGGCGGTCTTTCCTCGTTTGGTGGTGACACACCGGGCGAGGCGGGCCCCGTCCAGGTGGTGACACACCTGGACGGGGTTCTTGCATGTGGGAGGGACCAAGTTCGCCCCCTTCACGGGTACAAACTTAGGTCGCGCGACAGACAGGGTCAAGAGGGAATTGAAAGTTCCTACGGCACGGAGGGTCGATGCCCGCGGCCGGGACGGCTGGAGATCCAGGTGTCGATCGTGGTCTCGCGCCAGGCCGGCGAACGACCGAACTGCTTGTCTGGCAACGGCAGATCCTGCGGGCGCACCGGCCGGCCATCCGCGATGCGCTTGCGGGTGCGCTTGAGATAGACCCGCACCGTCTCGGCGGCTACGCCGATCCTCTCGGCAACCGCATCGGTGTCGAGGTACGGATTCTCTTCCGACACGCCCACTCCTTGTCCCCGTAGTGGGCACCAAGGTATCGAACGCTCGAGGTCCGGCGGCAGTACGGCCACCATCAAGACCAGCAACTCCCCCCTGAGACGTCTCAAAGAATATTCCCTTGACGGGTATGAACATAAGGCGATTCATGTGGCTGTTTAGATCCTCTGTGGTTGAAGGCGGATGAGCGCCGCATCGGGACCGGGCTCCCCCAGTCGGTCGGGAAGTGGCCTCTGTCCTGACCCTTTCCCTACGTAGCCGTCCCGAGGACTTCACGCCGACGGAGAGGAGGCCGATACTGGCCCCCAGTCAGCAGGCCCCTGGATGCGACGGGCGCTGCCCTCGCCTGCCACGGCGCGTGCCGACTCGACGAGAAGTTCACCGTGAGCGCCAAAGGCCCTGGTCTGGGCCATGAAGCGGACCGCATGGTGTAAGAACTCCGGCGAGCTTGCAGCCCTGATCGCCGTTGCCCATTTCGTGAAGGAAGACCTCACAGGCTGCTGGGCAAGCCAGGCAACGCTCGCCCAGAAGGCATGCACCGTGTCCGGAGACTCCTCGCTGGTCAGCCACCTGCCCGCCGACAACCGGCCGGACGTGTGGAACCTGAACAAGGACCTGCCGACCAAGCCAGGCACCGGAAGGGATTTCCGGCCGCCCCGGGCAGAGAGGCCCGAAAATCTGGTGGCCGGACGTCGTCCGCCGAGCTGCGAGCTGGGTCGACACTCCCGCCGAAGCCGAGGAAGCCGAAAAGGCTGCCGTCGCAAAGCACGTCGAGAGGGCCGTGGCTCGCATCGAGCACGACATCTACACCGAGGAGTTCCCGCCCGAGACCGTCCTGCCCACGCGCCCCGCACTGGCGATCCGCCCGACTGGCGACCGCTTCCATCTCCCGGGCGCTCTACAAGTTGACCGTGAAGGGTCGCCTCAAGCGAGTGCACAACCGGCATGTCGTGCAGGCCAGCAGCACATTCCCGCACGAGGCGGCACGGAAACATGTGCTCGTATACGTCTTGGGCCCGCAGTCCTTCGGGAAGAAACCCTTCACCGCGGCCGAGCTGGTGGAGCGAACCCGTCTCTCCGCCGGAACGGTGGCGAGTCGCCTCACGAAGCTGGTGGCCTCCGATGTCGCCGTCGTGCACACTCCGTACGGCGCCAGCAAGAGGACCGGCGCCCAGCACCTCTTGGTGCGGTGCAGCTCGGGAGGAGCCTCGACCCTGCAGTACGGGAGGTACGGTGTGATGGTCGTCACGCATGACCCTGCCGACTGGCACCGCGGGTGACAGTTTCGGATCCTGAGCTGAGTTCATGCCGTTCCCCCGGTAGGTCGGGATGGGTCGCGGAGTGCTGAATTCAGCTTCGAGAGCTGGGCGGTTGCGGAGGAGGCCCAGTGGGGTTCTCACCATGGGTAAAATCCGCGCAAGAACCGATCGCCGCTCAGGAGCGATGCCGATGCCCGAAGTTGCAGGGAGCCGTCTCCCTTCACACGTCCTCGGCGACCCACGGATGATCGAGGCATGCCTCGCCCGGGACTTCGGCACGATCTTCACGCTGGTACGCCGGGCCGGCATCTACCCGTCGCGGGTTGCGCGGCTGTGTGAGATGACCCCCAGCCGGGTCTCGGAGGTCATCGCTGGCAAGCGGACGCTGACCCAAATCGGCGTAATCGAGCGCGTCGCTGACGGTCTGGGCATTCCGGGGAGCATGTTGGGCCTGGCCGCACGCACATGGGAGTCGTCGAACAACCCTGTCGTGCAGGACCTCGCAGCCGCAGACATGACGCACCGCCCGGCGAGCCTCCAGCTCCCGCAGCAGATGGTCATCCCAGCCGATGACGAAGGCGACGAGGCGCTCGGGCTCAGGCGCGAGTTGATGGCGGCAACATCGGCGGACAGCACGGTGGCCGCTCTGTACTCCACCCAGGTGGACACCATGCGGCAGCTGGATCGACAGATCGGTGCGGAACGGCTCCTGCCGCAGTTGCAGGAGCAGATCAGCCAGATGGAGAAGCTGCTCCGGTTCGGAACTGCGGCCGGCGCGCGCGAGGCGCTGGCTGCCGCGTTGACGGAGGCGGCGACACTGGCCGGGTGGCAGGCCCTGGACCTCGGACGGTACAAGGTGGCGTGGTCGCTGCACGAGACGGCGAAAGTCGCTGCCCGAGAGGCGGGTTCACCGGCACTGCTGGCGCATGCGACGGCGCAACAAGCTTACGTGCTGCTCGACTTGAGACAGCCGGCCGAAGCGGTCCAACTGGTCCGATTTGCTCGAGAGCAGGGCGGCAGTTCGATGCCTCCGCTGGTGGAGAGCTGGCTCTTCGCGGCTGAGGCTGAGACGCACGCCGCAGCGCAGGACGAGGTGGCGTGCCGCCTCGGCCTGGAGCGCGCCGAGGCGGTCCGGCCGACGGATCCGTCCGACCCGACCCTGCCGTTCCTGTTCCTGGCGGGGGCACACCTTGACAGGTGGCGCGGTAACTGTTTGGCGACGTTGGGTGTCGATGAGGCGCTCGAGGACCTGACAGCGTCGCTGTCGTCGATGGAACTGAGCGGCTTTACCCGGGCAGAGGCTGGCGTGCGTTGCGACCTCGCAGTGGTACTGGCCAGGAAGGGCGAGTTCGCTGAGGCTCAGAAGCAGGCGGTGCGAGCACAGGATCTGGCGGCGCTGGCCAGCTCGGTACGTCAACGCCGCCGGATTGCTCAGGTGCTGAGTTCCACCGCTGCGTGACTCAGGTCCGGTTGCGGGTCGCGAGCAAGTGCAGGACGGCGACCAGAGTGCCCGAGTTGCAGATCTTCCCTTCGGTAATAAGGCCAGGGATCTTGTTGAGCGGCACCCACTCGCTGCGGGCGGACTCGTTCCTTTCGGTGGGCTCGCCAGCTCGCTCGACGCCTCGGACGACGTACACGAAGTGCGGCGATGTGACGGTGCCGATCATGGGTTCGAAGGTGGCGACGTGCTCGAGTTCGCCTGCCGGCCGATAGCCAGTCTCCTCCACGGCCTCGCGCGCAGCAGCGGCTCCCGGGTCCTCCCCCTCATCGACCACTCCGCCCGGGAGCTCCCAGTTCCAGGTGTTCGAGACGAAGCGGTGCCGCCACATCATGTACACGCAGTCCTGGTCGTCGAGCATGGCGACCATGGCGGCCGGAGGCAGGTACACCTTGTGGTGCTCGAATCGAGTGCCGTCGGGCTGCTGGATGTCAGCCAGCGCAACTGTCACCCATTGGTTCTCGTAGATGTTCCGCTCGCCGAAGACCTGCCATTCGCTGGCCTGGTCCTCCTCACTGAGCGCCGGCTTGATGGTGTCTCGCCCATTCGCGTGCTGCTGCATTGACACTGGTTCCCCTCCGTCGGTGGTTGTGCAACCCCAGGGAATCAGGCCCGCTGACCTCTCCGAAGGTGTTTACCCAGTGTGGGTAATCCAGGTGGGAACGCTGCGTGCGGGGCTGCCAGCGCCCGATTTCCGCGAAAAGTATTCATGCTGGTAGTCGCGGGTGCATACTCGGGCGTATGGCTGACACAACCGTGAAGATCGATTCGGAGACGCGGGACCGGTTCGCCGCGATCGCTGCGGCCCGCGGGCAGAGCGTGCGTTCCTACCTTGCCGAGCTGGCCATAGACGAGGAGAACCAGATCAAGCTGGGGCACGCGACTGCGGCGTTCCGCGAGGCGATCGCCCGGCCGGGGCTCCTCGAAGCCTTCGACCGTGACTTCGGCGGGCTCTCGGAATCGCGGTCCTCAAGCAGCCGGGCGGCCTGACCCTTGAACCTGCACATCGACATCCGGTGGCTCCTCCATCGTCAGGAGGAGCTGCTCAGCAAGGACCTCGCGGTGGCTGACTACTCGGCACTCGTCGCCGCGGTGGCACGACACCGTGTAAACACGCCGCACCTGGACGTGGGCGAGCCGGACGCGTACTGGCGGGCGGCCGCGCTACTGGAGCAGATCGTGCTCCTGCGGCCGCTGCCTGCACGTAACGAGGCGTTCGGGTACGGCGTGGCCGTGGCGTACATCAAGGCATCCGGGGAGAGCATCCACGGTTCGATCGACGAGTGGCGCAACCTGATGGCCGACGTCCGGGCGCTGCGGTTGAGCGTCTTCGACGTCGCCGACCGGCTGCGCTCCATGCGCCTGCCTGAATGATCACGTGGCGACTGGGGCGGTCGGGGGTTGGTCGCCACGCTCGGCCCGCGCGGCCCGGATGCTCTGCTCGAGCGCGGCCATCAGATCGGCAAGTGGCGCTGGCGTCGGCGGTTCAACCAGCTCTCCGCCCGAGACTTTGGCTGTGACCAGCTGTTTCAGGGCGTGTCCGTAGTCGTCGTGGAGCTCCCGGAGCTCGACTCCGATTAGCTCTCGCATCAGCAGCTCGGTGATCTCCAGCTCCCGGTCCGTGACGGGCGCGGATGGTGCCAGGTCTCCGGGCTCGCGCAGCTCGTCCTGCCACAGCAGGGTCTGGCAGATGAGCAGGCCGTGCCTCGGCCGCAGCAGTGCGACTCTTTCCCGCGACCGGATCGCGATCTTGCAGACGCCGACATAGCCGGTGCGGGCCAGCGCCTCCACGAGCAGGGTGTACGGCCGATCTGCGCTCGGCCCGTCCGGGCCGACGTAGTACGGCTGGCCGTAGCTGATCGGGTCGATGTCGTGTCCTCGCACGAAGCCGAGCACTTCGGCAACGCGCTTGGTAGGCAGGGGCAGGTGGGCGAGATCTTTGTCGGTGAGTACTACCACTCGTCCGTCCGGCGTCTGCCAACCGCGACCGACCTCCTCGTACGGGATCTCGCGGCCTTCGGACCTGCAGAATCTCCGGTGCTCCACCCGGCTGTTGTCGGCAACATGGATCTCATGAAGCCGTACGGCGTGCTCTTCCGTGGCGGCGTAGAGCTTCGCTGGGATTGCCACGAGCGCGAAGGAAATCGTGCCGGACCACAGGGCCTTCATGCTTCCAGCCTCTGCCGCCGTTGGTCGCCGCGCATCTTCGCCCAGGATCGGGCACGATTGTCTATTTCGTGGGCGGGTGAGGCGTAGGGGCAAGGTCTGCCCGGGGCAAACGCCATGGGGAACCCAAGAAGAACGGGCCATCTCGGCGGCTCAGACCAAGGCCCCGCGGCAGCTGCCGCGGGGCCGGGGCCAGCTCGTTCCGGGGTCACGCGAAGGTGCTGTGGAAGTGGTGGGCGATCTGGGCGAGGTGGTCAGCCGCGTACTGCCGGTCGGCCGGGTTGTCGATGAGGGGTTCGGTCGGCGGGTAGCCGAGGGCGAGGATCTGCTCGTACGCGGCCTTTCGGGTGCCGTCGTCGTAGACGAAGGTGACCTTCTTGGCGTCGGCCGCGCTGGTGCGCCACATATCGAGGGCGGTCCGGGCGTCGTCAACGGCGCGCACGTACGCCTGGTGAGTGTGGAACCTGCTCCCAGCCGTCGGGTTACCTAGGTCCTTCCAGAGGCTCTCGACCTGTTGCAGGGCGTGGTCGCGCTCCTGGCGGGCGACCTTCTCCCTGAGCAGGAGCGGGCGCAGTGTGTTGTACCGGCGCAGGGTGTCATTGAGGGCGATGAGGCGCAGCGCCTCGGGCTTGTGGTCCTGGCCGGGGTTGGCCTTGGTCCAGCGCTCCATGCCTGCGTTGTACGCGGCGCGGGCGGCGGATGTGTCCTCGAGACCGGTAAAGCCTTCCAGGGGGACGGGACTGACGGGACTGACCATGCGGGGTTCCTCCATGGCTCGATGGTCGAGGGCGGGTGAGTCCATGCCAGCTACTGGCTGAGGATGTGACCGAAGAAGGCTCGGTCGAGGCTGTCGGCGAGCCGAGTGCGGCGCCGGGCGGCCGCCTCGGTGGTGGGCGGATTGGCGCAGGGCTTCGAGGATGTTGGCTGCCGCGGTCGGGTCGCGCAGTTCGAGTGCGACGGCGGGCGTTCGACCGGGGGTGGCCGACTGGGCCATGTCGATTCCTATCCGCCGACGCGGGCCGCTGCCGGGGCGCTCCGCGGTGGTTCTGAGGAAGCGCGGTGTCCACGATCATCTCGCCGAGGGTGCGGTGCGGGACGGGGGTCTCGGACACGGTGTCGGGCATGGGCTCGCTCTCTTTGCGGTCAGGCGGGGGTGGGCGTGGAGAAGTCGAGGGACAGGGCCTCGCCGGGGCGCAGCGGGCGTCCGGTCTCGCGCAGGTACTGCACGGAGGCGGCCGAGTCCCAGCCGTAGGCGGTCCAGTCGGCGGCCGGGGTGGTGTCGCAGCCGCAGTCGCAGCGGTAGGGGGTGACCAGGAGGAGGGCAGCGGCGGGGTGGATGTCGCAGCCCTCCCAGGGGAAGCCTTCAGCGATGAGGACCAGCGGTCCGTCGGCCTCTTCGGTGTAGGCGTTGCTCTGGCAGCACGGGCAGGTGCAGGCCGGGTCGACGGGGCCAGGCATCGCCCAGTACGGGTTGGTGAAGTGGTCGGCGTCGACCTGCCCGGTGCCCGGCTCGTGGGCGCCGGGGAAGGCGGCGCCGACCGTGTCGCCGAGGGCGACCTGGTCGGCGCGTACCACCCGGGCCCGGGCGAAGTCCGCCGGGTCGATGCGGGCGTAGCCCTCCCCCGTCGGGCGCAGGGTGATCCTCGTGCGGACCGGTGTCTGAGTCGTCATGCTCCGGCCTCGGCTTCCGCATCGAGGTCGTTGATGGCCCAGCCGATCTGGCCGGTGGGGCGGTTCGTGGTGGTGGAGATGATTCCGAGGGCGAAGGGTGTGGATCGCCTCGATCATGTCGATGGTGAAGGGCCCGTGGTCGGTCTCGGACTTCCACACGCAGATCTCGTGTCCCGGGTGGCCGTTCTCGGCACGGGCGAAGAGCCGCAGCTCCTCCTTGCCAGTGCGGATGTCGAGGAGCAGCAGGGCGGTGCTGATCCGGGGGGGTGCCTGTTGGGACTTTCGATGGCACGCATGCTCGCCAAGACCACGCCCCGCCACGCCGGCCCGGCGCGCCGGTACGCCAGCCGGGGCTGCACCTGCTTCCACTTCGCCCCCGGCGCCCTGACCAACCCCCGCCAGCGCACCAAATTCCGGACGCTGGAGCGGCGGCGTGCGCGCGCCGCTGCCGCCCGGGCCTGAGGTCGCCCCAACTAGCCCACCGAGTATGGCCGTTCGGCTCCCCGCCCAGGGCGTCGAACGGCCGCACGGCGCGTCCGGGCCCGCACACGGCCCGGTGCGCCCTCGCTTCCCCGCCCGGCCGACACGGGCGGCGTGGTGGCCTCCGCCCGAGTACCGGTCCCGTCAGGGCCCTGGGGCCGGCAGCCCGCCGGGCGACGCGGCCGGTCCTGTGCCGGACCAGCGAGTCCCGGCAACATCGGGGCGATCAGACATTCGCGTCGATGCGGGCGACACATCCAGCGGTTTGCCGTCGTCCGGTGTCTGCCGTGGGAAAGCTGGGCGCCGGGGCGCGCTGGCCCGCCGGGCGCCCGCCGTGCCGGCCCTCCCCGAACGGGTGCCGCCCGTTGCAGGGCGGCACCCGTGGTTCCGGGCGGTCAGGCGGTGCGGGTGACCTTGAGCCGCCCCACGCACGGGTCCGGCAGGACCGTGCGGGCGACCGGGGCGGGATCGGCCATCGCCCGGCACAGGACGTCGATCAGGTGACCGGGGGTGTCGGGGGTGGCCAGGGCGTGCCACAGGACCGTCGGGTCGGTGAAGCGGCGGGCGGCGAACAGCCAGTTCTCCGCGTCCGCGCCGCCCGGGGTGAGGCGGTCCCCGACAACGGCCGCCTGCGTGGTCGGCGCGTACCACTCGATGCGTGCGCCCAGGTCGCGTATCCACCCGGCGTCGGCGAGGGCGCGTGTGGCCTCCTATGGGCCGACGGGCGGCCGGAGGTAGTGCGGGCCGTCCGTACCGGGGTCGGCGTCGTCGTCGGCGAGCGCGGCGGCGAAGGCGGCGACCAGCTCCGGTGGCGTGCCGGGCGTGAACGCGGCGCTCCAGCGGGCGTGTTAGCCCGGCGCGGTGCGCGCGGTGAAGCGCCAGGAGTCGGAGGTGCGGTAGCCGGTCCCACCCTGGACGTGACGTTCGCGCCATCCGGCGGCGCGCAGCAGGCGGCCGATGGCCGCGGTCGCGGCGGCGTCGGGGCCCGCCAGGTAGCGGGGGGCGATCAGGAGGGTGGTCGGGCTGGTCAAGGCGTACTCCTCGTGGGCAAGTTGGGTCGGGCGGCGCCGTTCGTCGGGCGGCGTCGTGACGTTGGCGTGGGTGGGCGCACGTCATCCAGCGATGTGGGCGATGTGGGCGTCTGCCCTGGGAGAACGGCCCTGGGGGCATGCCCGGGTGCCGGTGGGACACTGGTGGGGCCCGGTGGACCGTCGTTCGAAGCCGACTTGCCGCCGGGCATCTTCATGCCTGGACGGGCGGGCGCAGGCGTGGCCGGATCGCGTCACAGCCACACGCGCACTATTGCGCGTGTATTGGGTTTCACTTAAGTTCTGAAGGCGCCGCAGATATCAAGTGGCAACAGGAAATCCCTACCGCTCCCACTTCACACCGAGAATGGTGGACACATGACGACATCGAACTTCGACCCCGCCCTCCGCAAGGTGGAGGTCACCAGCTTCGGCTTCCTGCACGAAGTCCCCGACACCGCCGGCAACGTCCTGCTGGTGAACCTGAGCAAGAAGCTCCGCAACCCCTTCGACGACCCGGAGATGCGACACCGCACCGGCCTCGAGCCGGAGGTGAGCCACCACGTCCTGAGCACCCCCGGCGCGGTGACGATCCTCGAAGAGACCATCGGCCAGGTCGAGGCCCTCCTGCGCGGCTGGGCCGACCCGCACGTCAAGGTCGTGCGAGTGCTGGTGGGCTGTCGCGGGGGCAAGCACCGCAGTGTGGCCATGGCCGAGGCGGTCGCCTCTGCCCTCAACGACCGCGGCATCCCGACCCTCGTCGAGCACCTGCACGTCGACCGTCCCGTCGTCGGCGCGTGACGAAGACAGCAGTGCTCGGCGCCGATCCCGGTGCCGGGCCGTGCGTGTTCTGCGCAATCGTCGAAGGCCGCTCCCCCGCCACCGTGGTGGCCGAGTGGCCCGACGCGATCGCGATCATCCCGCTGGGACCGTGCGGCCCTCGGCACCGCCTCGTCATCCCCCGCGTTCACGTGCGGGACGCGCTCGAGGACCCCGATGTCAACGTCGCCACCATCCGGCGGGCGACTGAGCTGGCCAGCGCCCAGGGCGGCGACTGCCACCTGATCGCCAACGTCGGCCCGAACGCCGAACAGACGGTTTTCCACCTGCACTGGCACGTCGTCGGCCGCGAGGCCGGCGACAGCCTGGCCCTGTGGCCGGCCAAGAACCCAGCGCCGGCCGAACCGGCCAGGCCCAAGAACCGAGAGGCGACATGACCAGGACCGAGACCGAGCCCGAAATCCGCACCGTCGACGTCGTTGTCGAGACGAACGACGGCCACATCGCGCTCATCGAGCGAGACTGGGATCCCTTCGAAGGGGACTGGGCACTGCCCGGTGGCCACCGGGACGAGGGCGAAACGAACCGCGAGGCCGCTGTTCGCGAGCTGTTCGAGGAGACCGGCGTCCGGGTAGCCCCTGAAGACCTCAAGGAAATCGGCGAATTCGGCCAGCCGGGCCGCGACCCGCGCGGCAACTACGTCACCGTCGCCTACGTCATCCAGGTGCCCGCGGGCACCGTCCTGACGGCCGGAGACGACGCCCGGGCCGCCCGCTGGTGGCCGCGGAATTCCCTGCCGCCGCTGGCGTTCGACCACGCCGACATCCTCGCGGCCGCAGGATCAGCCTCCTAAGACTCCACAGCCAGGTCATGCCGCCCGGCGCGGGCCCGCCAGCCGCGCCGGGCGCACTGTTCCCGCTCCGAAGCGCCTGTTGGCCTTGTCCACCGCGCTCTCCGCCCGCCGGCCATTCTCCGTCCGGCGGTCGAACGTGATCTGCTCCGCCACCCGGTTGGCGTCCACCAGCTCCGTCGCGCGTACGTTCACGCTTCGGATGCGAGCCCGCTGCAGTCCGAGTCGGGCGAACAGGTCGTAGCCGACGTCCCGCAGGTCCTCGGTGCGCGCGGACGGAGTCGTCAGCCGCCGGGACCTGGTGAGCTGGGACTCACCAGCGAATCGCAACTGCAGTTCCAGGCCCGTCGCGGCTTGGCCCCGCTCGCGCAGCCGGCAGGCGATGACGTACGTAGCGTCGAGGATCGCGGTCCGTACGATGTCGGGGTCCAGTTCGTCATGGTCGAAGTCGCGCCGCTCACTCGTCGAGCGTGGCAGCGCGGTCGGCGTCACCATCCGGGGGTCCAGTCCCCATGCCCGGTCCCGCAGGAGCCGGCCGGGCTGTCCGCCGAGGATGCGCTGCGCCGTGGCCTCCGGGAGTTTCGCGAGTGCGCCGACGGTGTCGATACCGAAGCGGCGCAGAGTGGTCGCCTGCTGTCGGCCGATGCCGTGCAGGTTCTCGACGGGCAGCGGCCACAGGAAGTCGGCGACCGCCAGCGGGTCGTCGGCCACGACCCGGATGCCGTTGTGTCCCGGCCGCGTCGAGGCGGTGGCTGCCAGAGCCCAGTTCGGCGCCACCCCGATGTGCACGTCGGTGCCGAACCAGGCCATGGCCCGCATCCGGATCAGCGAGGCGATCTCGACCGGCGTGCGCTGGTGGAAGCGCAGCGCGCCAGCCACGTCGACGAGGGCTGCGGCCGGTGGCAGCGCCTGGACGACAGGCGAGATGTCGGAGACGAGCAGGTCGAGCAGAGCCTGGTAGTGCTCGGGCGGCGCGCCTGGGCGCACCCGCAGGTGCAGGACTCTGGCGCGGAGGGCCGGATCGGCATGCTGTTCACCCATCGCTTCCTCCCTCACCCAAATACGCACAGACGTTCGATATCAGTCTAGGTGAGTCCTTCTCGGCTTGCCGATCTGCCTGACCGCAGCAACGTGAAGCGGCCCGCCCGGAGTACGGACGGGCCGCTTCACGCGGGTTGGACTCAGCGCTCGGGCAACAGAAAGACCGCGCGCTCGGCAAGCGCCGCTGCCCGGTTCGGGTCCGGCTCGCCGGGGATCTCCTGGAGCGCCGGCAGCAGCGCTTCAGGACTGAGCACCGTGATCGGGCTGGGCCAGCGTCGGCACTCGACGAGGTCGCGGTGCCGGAAGATCGGCGATCCGTGCACGACCAGCGCCGGCACCATGCCGAGGTCCTTCCACTTCGGCCTGGGGCGCGATACGGCCCTCTGGGTCCGGCTGGCCAGATTGGCGAGCCCGCGAACAACGTGCTGTCTCGAGCGCCGGCCGCACATGAGCTTGCCGTCGACCGCGACGGTGAGTTTCCGCTTCGGCCACCGGTAGGAGACCGGCACCACGAGTCCGCGGCCGCAGGGCGGGATGAGCACGTGCGGGATGAACTGGTTCGAGCGGGGCAGGCTGCGGCCGGTGAGGATCACCCATCCCTCCTTCCGCAGGGGGGCCACGAGATGATCGGTGGCCTCCGTGGGGTCCTGGGTGAACCACCCCATCACGAGCCTCCTTCGACGTAGGGGTGCAGCATCTGGTTGACGCGGGACGCCAGTTGGGCGGCCCGGCGCGGGTTGGGCCTTCCGGCGCGCTCGCGCAGATTCGCCATCAAGGTCTGCGGGCCGAAGACGTGCAGCGGGCGCGGCCAGCCATCGACGACCACCTGGAGGTGGCCACCGGCAACCGTGGATCCGTGGATGACCAGGGCGGGCAGGACCGGCAGGCCCGCGATGCCTACGACGTCCCGGACGAAGCCGGCGAGCCAGACGGCCTTCTCCGCCTCGTCGTGCCGGTCCTCCTCGCCGCAGTACAGACGACCGCCGAAGGAGGCGGTCAGCCAGCTGGCCCACCAGCGCTTGGAGTCGAGGAGAATGATGCCCTCGCCGCTGGGCGGAATCAGGATGTGGTCGACGTTGCTGTTCGAACGGGGCAGACCGAGGTCGTGGAACACCGTCCAGCCCTCGTCGACCAGGACATCGACCAGGGCCTGGGTGGCGGCTTCGCCTTCAGCCCCCTTCAGCCAGGGCACGGCGGCGTCCGGTGTCGTGGGCGCCTCGCGCACGCCCAGGGCGATCAGCAGCCGCACCCACAGTCCGGGCCGGCGCCCGGCGCCCAGGGCGGCGGCGCGCTCGGTCGCGGAAGATCCGGCGTTCACTGCTGCGCTCCCTGCTGCTGGCCGCTGACGGCCGGGCGGACATCGACGATGGTGACCGGAGGGACGCTCTGACGGGTCTCACGCCGCTGCTGGCGGACTTCGCGGATGTGGCGCACCGTGGCGACCGGGGCGAGTACGAAGTCGTACGCGATCCGGCCGGCGAACCAGAGCTGGGCCAGCCACCAGTGCAGGTGACGGCGTCGGGTGAAGGCGCGGCGGACCGCGTGCTTCCTGGCCCAGCGGTCGATCGTGCGCTCGCGGCGTTCGAGGACGTGGGCGCTGCCCGCCCAGTAGCCGGCGACGAGCGCGGCGGAGACCGCGGCGGACAGCATCACGAGGCGACCGCCAGGGGCACGAACAGCTCGATGACCTCGGCCAGGTTTTCGGGGGCCTGGCCCTCGAGCACGGCGGCCTCAGCGCGCCGCCACTGGTAGCGCTGCTCGGGGGTGAGGGACGCGGCCCGGCTCAGGCGCAGCTGCGCCTCGTTGCGGCGCTCGGCGATGGCCGAGCGGTAGACCTGCGCCCGGGCCCGCCACAGGCGGGTCTCCTCGCCGGTGTCGTCGGCGCGCGCGGCGAACTGCTGCTCGATGTCGGTCCAGAGCACCTTGAGTGCGTGGCGCCACTGCGTGAGGTTGCTGGGGTGACGCAGGGAGAGGGCTTCGGCCCTCGCGCCGGTCCCCCGTACGTCGTGCAGGGCGGCATCGAGGAACGCCGTGTCGGGGACGTCCTGGAGCAGGCGGACATCGCCGGGCTGGGGTGTGAGGCCGGCCGGGCGCTGCACGGCTCGGGGGCTGCCGGTCAGGTGCCACCAGTCGCACACGCACAGATACGGCGTCAGCAGTTTGCCGACCGGGATCTGAACGCGTTTCGCCAGGTAGTCGGCAGCCTGCTCAGTGGCGAACGCCGAGACGTTGGGCTTGGGGCATCCGTTGCGCGTGTTCACGAGCTCGTTCCTTTCGTGCGTCGGGATCGGGACGGGCAGTGCAGGACGTAGGGAGGGTGCGGGTCCGAGCTCTCAGGTGTTCGGCGGGGCGTACGGCACGAGGGGCGTCGCTCCGTGGAGGTACAGCGGGTGGAGCGGCTGGGCGGAGCGGGTCGTGCCCAGGCAGCGCATGGCGACGCCCTGGTCCCACAGCCGGTCGGCGACCTGACGGCCGCGGTCGTTGATGGCTCCGTGACCGCCCCAGGCGGCGACGACCGTTTCGCAGGCGTCGACGGCGTGGTGGATGAAGGAGTCGTTGTACGGGCCGACCGGGTCGGCGGACTCGGTGAGCGCGGGCCGCGGCCTCTTCGCTCGCAGGGCGAAGAGGTTGACGACCAGCAGGCCGCCGGCCCCTTCGCGTCGGGCGAAGGCGGTACAGCGCCCGATGGTGGGGTCGTCGACGTGGGCGTCGGCCGTGGAGGGGTTGAGCATCACGAAGCCGAGCGGCGGCCGCCGGGTGTTCCAGATGCGGCTCAGCAGATAGCGGTAGGCGCCGTCAGCGCTGAGGACCGCCGCGGCGATCCGCCTGTCGGCCTGGCGCTCCTCGTGCACCAGGTCCGCCGGAACGAGGCTGCCGGGAGCCGGGAGCTCGGCCACCACGGTGCCGGTCATGACCGGACGTCGTACTGCGCGAGGAGGAACTGGGCCGAGCGCCGGAACCGCTCGCGCTGGTCGCGAGTGAGGGCCTCCCAGGCCGGTGAGCCCAGGTCGATGAGTTCGGTGTTGGCGTGGAGCTGGCGGGCGAGGTCCTCGGCGCCGACGCGGCGCTGCTTCTGCAGGGAGCGCAGGAACCGGTAGGCGTCGCGGTTGTAGCAGGCGTCGGCGAGGGCGTGGTGGGCGGTGCTCTGCTGCTCGGGCAGCTCGCTGACGCCGAGCTCGTCGGCCATGACCTGGATGTCGGTGAAGTACCGAGGGATGTGGACCGGCATCTGCGACCAGTCGTTGTCCCACAGGGAGTGGAGGCGGCAGGCATCCTGCGCGCCGTAGTAGGCGACGAGCCGGGGCGCGGTGGGCGCTTCGAAGTAGCGGTCCAGGTCGGCGGCGATCTCCTTGGTGGGCCGGACGTGCTGGTAGTGGGGGTGGCTGGTGTCGAAGTCGATCGCGTCGGGGCTACCGGTGCGGTCGCGGTGCACGGTGACCGGCATGTGGGGCAGGACGTGCTCGACGATGAAAGCGTGGTCCAGGACGGCACCGAAGTCGGCGTCGGCATTGACCGCGTAGTAGTCGGTGCCGTCGTCGTCGGTGACGCCGAGGGACAGCAGTCCGGGCAGTGCGCTGTTGCGCGGGTCGAACTCGCAGTCGAGGAAGGTGGTGCGGGTCATCTCGAGGGGCTCTCTTTCGTCAGGGCGCCCAGGACGTGGGCCGTCAGGCGCGGGGGCAGTTGGAAGACGGCCAGCGGGTACAGCCGGCAGGCGGCGATCACAGAAGGTCGTCGAGGATGAACGCGCCGAACCAGATGAGGACGGCCACGGAGATGCCGAGGACGGCAGTGAGCTCGCCGTCCGTGGTGATGGCGTACGTGAGGCACGCGGTGCCGGAGCCGAGGCCCAGGCCAAGAAGGAATCGCGGCATCGTGTGTTCTTCCGATTCGGATCAGGTGGCGACGGCGCGCCCGAAGGCGTCGGCCACGGCGGCGAACAAGACGCCAAGCAGCACCAAAACGACCGCGGCTGTACGGGCGAGGCCGTAGGCGAGGGCGGCGAGGGTTCCGGTGGCCTCGACGAGGGTGGTCAACGGATCGGTGTTACTGAGGTTGGCGAGGAGGGTGATCGCCAGGGTGTAGCCCGCGACACCGAGACCGAACTGCCCACCCGAGGCCCAGCCCGCTGTTTGCGGCGATCCCGGCGACGGTGCGGGCGGCGATCAGGCCAGCCGCCGCGAAGAGCAGCGCGAGGAATATCTCCTGTGCGCGCTTGGCGCGGGGGGCGGCCTTGGTGCGAAGTCCGGCCAGGGTCATGGGGTCCTCCGGTAGGAGCTGGACGGGTACCGCGCCCCGAGGGGGGGCGGGGCGCGGCACCCGGGGGTGCAGAACCCCCGGGGAGGGGTGAGGGCCCTGCGGGACAGACATTAGACGAAACCCAATACACACGCAATAGAACTAGTGGTGGTGGGATGCGGAAGGGGCCGGTCCCCACCAGTGGGAACCGGCCCCATAGACCCGGCAGTTCGGAATCGGCGCGCTACGGCACCCCCGCGATCTCGGTCCACTCCGTGCCAGCGCTCACCGCTCCCCTCCGGCAGCGGCGACGCCAGCCGCGAGCGCGATCCACACCTTGTGCCACGCCTGGTCGTACCGGTACCCGGCCTGCGGGTCACGGCGCAGCCACTTGCCCTTGCCCTGCCAGTTGGCGAAGCGCACCATCCTGGTGGTCTCCTCGGTCTCGGGATCTTCGTGCCACCGTCCTCCCGAGCGGTCCGCGGCGTAGTGGGTGATGGCCGACAGCGCGAGCCCGGCTCCCACGTACCGCCAGTCCAGCCGCAGGCCGAGCCCGCGGTCGACGAGCAACAGGGCAGCGGCCTGAACAGCGGTGTACTCGGCGACGTGTCCCAAGCACGCACGCCTGCCCTCCGGGCCGGGACGGCCCTTGGCGACAGCGTGCGCATCGCGCTGGGTGATGTGGTCGGCGCCCTCGTGCGCTGCGGTCAGCGCGGCATAGCAGGAGGGGAAGCGCAGAGCGGCGGTAGTGATGGACGCGCGGCGTGCGGTGCTCATGTCGTTGTACTCCTTGGAGAGTCCTGGGCGTACGGGCTGTCAGGCCTGTTGGAGTACCGGTTCGCCGTACCGTGCGGCGGAAGCGACCTGGTCATGCTGTCGGAACTCCGAGCTTCCAGACCCGGATGGTGGCACCCGGCTTGGGCAGAGCATCCGGGTGAGGCGTGATGGGAAAGACTTTCTGCACCTCGAGCGCGACCACCTGCCCGTCGTCCGGGAACACGGACGCGTTGCACAGCGCGTCCAGGACTGCCCGGGCGTGGTGGTCGATGTCGCTCGTGGTCCGGTTGGCCGGCCAGAGGTCCCCGCGTTTGGCGGCGGTCGGGCTCCGCTTGACGGTGACCACGATCTGCACAGCGACCGGCCCGGCGATCTCGCCGTGCGTCCGGTTCGGCTTGCCGCACGCCCGGCAGTTGGGCATCTTCTTCACGCGCACCCGCTGGTGGGTACCCAAGGCCCGGGTCGCGGCCTTCGTGATTGTGGTGCGCCAGGGCATCAGAACGTCGTGGTTGGAGTGGACGGCCTTGCCGTGGCCCTTAAAGCTGATGGCGCCCTGCCCGGCCGGGGTGCCGATGACGGTGATGTCCAGGATCCGGGTCGCTGGCGGAGCCGCGGGGGCGGAAGCGGCCTCGCTCATCGGGCGGTCCGTTCCAGGAACTCCATGGACGCGCCTGCGACCGCCGCGGTGAGCGCGTCCAGGAGGGCACCGTCGCCCACGTGGCTGGGCAGCCGAGCGCTGATCACCTCGGCCATGGCCTCGCGGACGCCGGGACGGGTGGCCGCGAGGTAGGCACCGCTGGCCTGGAGCGACCGCTGGAGCTCGTGGCGGCTCTCCACCGCGTGCTGCGCCCACTCGTCCGGCTCGTCGAAGGCGATCTCCACGCTGTCGTCGACGATTACGCGGACGCCGAGCGCCGACGCCCAGTGGTGCCCCTCTCCCCCGTCCATCGTCGACAACGGGATCGGGATCTGCATCGGGGTGTGCGGAGCGACGTCGGCCAGGGCGGCGCGCAGCAGGCCGGCCGTCAGCGGTTCGTTGATGTTCGTCATCGGCGGGACTCCGTGTTCGTGGTCGTGAAGGCGGGGGCCTGCAGCCAGGTGCGGCCGTCGAGTTCGTTGCCGGCCTTCTTCTTGCCGAGGCGGTACACGCCCTGCCAGCTGCCGGTGTCGGGCACCTCGGCTTCGGGCAGCGCCTGGCCGGTCTCGGCGCTGACGTACAGGGCGGGTTCGGGGGAGGGCCGGCCGTCGGTGTCGGGCCTCCAGAAGGGCCGGTACTCACCCCACTGTTTGAACAGGAACGGGACGCGCCGTCTGCTCTTGCTGCACTGGTCGCGAAGCGAGCGGGCCCACGCCGGGTGCATCGGGCGGGACTTGGGACCGCTCTCCCCTCCGGCGATCACCCAGTCGATCGGCTCGAGGCCGGCCAGTCCGTACCAGAACGAGGTGTGCGGTTCCCGTTCGCCGTACTGGCCGTCGAGGGCGTCCACCACGTAGGCGGTGTCGCCGCGGTAGGAGATGCGGGTCAGGTCGACCGGGCCGAGGAGCGGCTCGGCAGAGATGAAGCGCCGAGCGGCGGGCGTCCCCAGCAGCGCAGGTACCCGGGTGTTCGCCGTGCGCTGGTCCTCGACGGACACACCCATCCAGAGGTTGGGCAGCGGCCACCGCTGGCCGCGGCCGAGAGCGGCGTCCCGGTTCAGCGCGTGGGTCTCGGCGCGGACCGCGGCCACGAAGTCCTTCGAGTTCAGCAGCGCCCGCATCCGGCCGTGCCTCTTGGTCAGCACCTGATAGGTGTGCTGGGGCGTGGAGGCCATCACCGCGAAGATCCGGGCGATGAACTCCTCGGGCACCGCCTCGTGGAAGAGGTCGGACTGGGAGTTCACGAACACCTTGCAGGGCTTGCACCAGATACCCGCGCCGCTCAACGGCTGCAGGAGCCGCTCGTCGAGGAGGTTGACCTTGCCCGTCCAGTCGACGCGATCGGTGTTCGAGGTGGTGCCGGCGTACGCGTCGGCGATCTTCGGGTTGGGGTTGAAGGACCGGATACGCGCCGTGGAGATCGCGTAGCACCCCTCGCAGCCCCGGGAGACCCGGGTACAGCCGATGATGGGCGACCAGGTCACGTCCGTCCATTCGATGCTGGTGCGTGTGGCCACGAGGTGGCCTCCTTGTCGTGGAAGTAGCCGGGCAAGCGGACAGGGAGAACGGAAAGCAGGTGGCTGTCGCGCGGAGCGGCCAGGGCGCCGCCAGTGCTTCCAGGTGGTGGTGAGAGCGTCCTCGATTGCGCGCTGCGCATGGGTGACCCGGAGATCGCGTTCGGCCTGCGTGAGTTCGGTCATCGCGCGGGGTGCTCCCTCGTGGTCTCGGGAGCGGGCACCTGGAACTCGGTGCTCGGCAGAGTGGTCGGCGGGACCGTGCGGGTCATGTCGCGCAGCAGGTCTGCGTCTTCGGCCATCATGTCGAGGGAGCCGGGCCACCCGGAGCGTTCCTCGGCGATCGTAGACAGGACGCGGATCTTGGCCTCTGCCTCGAGCAGGGCCTCGCGGCGGATGGCCAGGGCAAGGACACAGGCGATGTCCCAGGCATCCGTGTAGGGCGCGAACCACCGCTCCAGGCAGGCGGGATCGGCCTGGCGCACTACTGCGACCAGGGCCATCTGGAGCGCGTCGCGGACGGCGGGGTTGTACTGCTGGGCCATGCGCCGGTCGATCTCCTGCTGGAGCGTGGCGTCGTCAGCCCTGGGTGCACGCAGGTCAGCCATGGTGGTCTCCGTCCGGATCGCCGGCCTCGTACGGCAGGTCCAGCGGCAACGGGCCCGGCTCGTCGACGCGCAGGGCCCGGGCGAAGACCGCTCCGCGGGCTGCGAGTTGCAGGGCGGCGGCAAGTTCGGTCAGGGCGACCGGGTCGCCGCTGATGGTGCCGAACCGTCCGGAGACCACGCCATGATTGAAGCCGTCGCCGGGGCGGCTGTCGATCTCGTACGTCTCGCCGCGTGCGGGGTCGAGGGCGGTCAGTGCGATCGTCGTCATCCCTGCTCACCTCCGGCGAGGTCGAGGGTGCTGAGGCCGTCGGCGTCCAGGGCGGTGGCCCAGTCAATGCACAGCGCGGCGTTCTCCAGCTCGGTGGCCGCGCGCCGCAGCTGGGCGGCGTCGCCGAGGACGACCAGCTCGCCGGTGCTGACGGTGGCGGCGTAGGAGCCGTCGAAGTCCTGGATGCGGTCGATGCGGTACGCCGTGGTCTCGGTGAGCTTGATCTGGGGAACGTGGTCCGGCGGTGGCACCTTCCGGGTCAGGGCTTCTCGCACCGCGTCGCGCAAGTGCTTCGTCTTCATCAGGTCGTTCTCCTTGTCGGTCAGTGCTGTTCGCCGCAGCGGCAGGTCTCTCGGAAGGCGTGACCGATGAGCAGGCCGTCCCGGTAGCCCTCGGCCCACAGCGGGTTGGCGGCCGCGTTCACCCAGCGGGCGCGGCCGGCGGTGACCGCGAGCGGTTCCGTGGCGGCGTCGAGCAGGGCCTCGGCCATGCCCTGCTCGTACAGGTCGGGAAGGTCGGCCGGGGTGGCGGGCGGGGCGGTGACGGGGGGGCTCATGGCGTGCTCCTGTGTCGGCTTCAGGGGCGAAGGTCGGTCCCGGCTCTCGCGGGTACCGGTCGGTGGGCCCACCGACCGGTTCAGGCCGCGAGGGCGGTGTGCTGCTCCAGGGCGTCGGCGGTACGGATGAGGCGGCCCAGCACCTCGAGCAGCGTGGGCGCCTCCGTCCAGCTGGTGGGGGCGGTCGCCGCCCAGTAGCTGACTCGGTCGATCCACTCCTCCGGGCCGTCCGCCGTGGGCAGTTCGTCGCAGACGTCTACCTCGGTGATCTTCGAGTCGAGGCCATCCCACACGGCGTGGATGGCGGCCATCGCCTGCGGGTTGGCCTTGATCAGCTCGATCGCCGCCTGCTCGTCGGCGGTCTCGGTGCTGTGGAAGACCGGCGGCAGCGGGTTGGCGGTGGCGGCCATGTAGATGGAGGCGCAGACGTTCAGGGGGCCGTGGTCAAGGTGAGTGCGGGTGTTCGGGCCGACGAAGGCGTGCTCACGGTGCAGGCCGTACTGGCTGAGGTGGAAGACGGCGTCGCGGAGAAGGGTGGCGGTGGTGGTCGGCGTCGCGTGCATGGCGGGTCTCTCCAGCCGGGGTGCGTGCGAAGGGGGCTTGGGCGGCCGGGTGCGAGGGCTGAGGTCCTCCTCGCACCCGGCCGGTAGGGTCCGGCCCGGCCCCGGGGAGCCCCGAGGGGTGGGGGCTACGGCCGGTCGGCCGGGCCGGAGTCGGGGGGTGCTAGTCGTCGCGCCCGTAGTTGTCGTCGGCAACACCGTAGATGAAACCCAATACACATGCAAGCTGCTTGGTGAGCCCCTCCCGGATGGAGAGGATGTCGTCGGTGATGGTGCTCGCGGTCAGCAGTTCGGTCACTGCCGCTCCAGGGGCCGCGAGGCCGGGGGCGGGCGTCAGGGGAATCGGCGGGGGCGATTGCGCCACAATCAGCAGCGCGGTCCAAAAGCCCGGCCGGCGTCAGGCGAGGACCTGGATGCCGTCGGAGAAGGTCAAGGCGATGCAGCGTTGCAGGAGGTCCGCGCCGTACAGCCGTTCCGTCTGAATTGGCCCGAGGCTCTCGTAGGCAGCCATGACCAGTTCGGTGTTGCCGGCCTTGTACGCCCACCACGCCTCCTGCCAGAGGCTCTTCAGGTCCTCGGCGTCTACGTTCTCGGGGCCGTCGGCGGCGGGCAGCTCGCCCCCGGCGTCCTGCCCGCGAAGGGCCTGCGTAGCCTGGGCGAAGGCGTCGTTCGGCGCGGTTCGGCGGGCCTCACCGGCCTGGAGCTGCTCGTCGTATGCCTCAGCCTCGGCCTCCTTGGCCAGCTGGCGGGCGATGTACCCGTGGGGCCGGTCCGGGCGCCAGCCGATTTCCACGGCGACGGCCGGGGCGATCAGCCGCAGCCAGGAGTCGATGCACTCCTCGCCCCAGCCAGCAGCTACCGGGTCCAGGAGCACCCAGGACAGCTCCTGGATGCTGGCGCGCTGAGTCCAGTTGTGGAGCGGGCGTAGCCACTTGGCGAGTCTGTCGGCGGCCGCGAACATCGCTGCGGTCACACGTCGGCCCTGGATCGTCTTCCGGGGAGACCTGCTGTTGGCTCGCGCCCTGCGCGTAGGTTTTACATCCCCACCCACAACATCAGCAGGTACGTCGTGGGTAACTACAACCGATTGGGGCGCACGCCCCGTGTCGTCCACAGGGTTGTCCACAGCTCCGGCCTTGATGATTCGCTGCCGGCCTGCCTCGGTGACGCCGACGAGCCGGGCCTCGTACCCGGCGCCCCGGACGCGGTGGCCCAAGGCGTCGTCCCACACGCGGGGGATGACCGCGCCGTACACCGCGGCGGTGCCTGAGTAGCCGGGCAGGCCGCGCAGTCGCCGGGAGTTCAGGCGAGAGCCCTCCGACACCAGGACCAGCAGGCCCAGTTCGCGGAGGTAGCCCATGTGCCGCTTGACGGTGCTCTTGTCGATGCCCAGGTGCTCGCAGATCAGATCCCGGCAGTACATGGCCAGGCCCGTCTCGTCGTCGAGACGGCGAGAGAGGTCCAGGACGACCTCGAGGGTCGTGCCGTTGGCCTTCGGGTGGAAGCCGGCACCGACCATGAACCGAGCGGCGCGCAGGAACCCATCACGGTTCCGTGCGCGCCGGGAGACGGTCGTCTTCACCGTCTGCTGCGCCTTGTCGAGGACAAGGGCGAAGGTATGCGGGACCGCCTCGCAGGCGGTCGAGTTTGCGGTGGAGTCGTCACCCGGTGGGGTGGCGGAGGGTCCGACACGCCGATTCTTGGCAGGGCCGAGCTGGCGAATGGCAGCACTGTGCTGCATGATGTGCGCTTGGTCCTCTCGGCAAGAGGGCACAACAAAGCCCCCTCGGGGGCTTTCACCCCTATCGGGTGGCCTGGCTGGCCGTCCGGTGTGAACAGAACAGTTGGACCCGCCCCGTCGCTGGGGCGGTGAAGAATCCGTCGGACCGTGTGGCGAACGGAACGACGGTCAACAGGTTGTCTGCGAGCGGCGAAACTCGTGGCGCTGCCTGCTGTGGCTCGAATGGCCGCCAGACCGGGTGAGGCGAAACACCGGGAGTCTGGAAGGCCCGCGGTCGAGTGCTCGTGATTGCGCCGCAATCACCTGCGAGACACCGACCGCCAGTTACCTACCTCAAGGCCAGCCCCCTCTCAGCGGGGAAGACTGGCGATGGCTCACCCCGGCCACTGGCACCGGCGGCGACAGACGAAGACCTGCGCTCGATGCCGCCGTACCCGGGACATCGGGTCATCACGCCCCCTGTGCGCTGGCCTTGGCCTCCCGCCAGCGCTTACGCGCCGGCCTGAGGCGGAAGGAGATCACCTCGGCGAGCGTCGTCGCCGCCCCGGTGTGGTCGATGGCCGCCATCCCGGCGGCCCGGCAGTGCGCCCCCTTTTCGACGAGCGCGGACAGCGACTCGTACGTCGCTTCCGAGTCGTACGCACGGTGGAGGAAGTCGGCGCGGGGTCCGCGGGCAACGCCCTCTTCGGACCAGGCGCGCAGGGCTTTGCCGATTGCGGCGGCGTCGTCCAGCACCTCGTCCGGCGGGCTCGGCTTCGTGACCACCAGCTCGTGCGTCGGACGCATGGAGGCGGCGAAGTCGACCTCGCACTCGAGATGTCCGGCGGGCCCGCTCCAGAAGGCCGACCAGCAGTCGATGACCACGACATCGTGCTTTGAGGCGGCATACAGCGCCAGCGACAGGTTGTTCGGGTGGAAGCTGGCCAGTTCCGGGGACTGCCGCGGCCGGGCCGCGCTCGGTGTCGATGACCGCGATGGTCTCGCCGAGCTCGGCCGCCATCCGCAGGGCGGCCAGGGTGTGCTCGGATCCGGCCGGTCCGTCGAGGACTGCGCGGACCGGGCGGGCCTCCTTGGCTGCTGCCTCGAAGCGGAAAGGGGTGTGCTGAACCGGGCCCCCGCGGATGCGGGGGCCTCGACGGCTGTCGCCATGGGCGGGTCTCCTGAGGTTGTGACTGGGGGCGGCTGCCTGGGGCCAGTTGTCGGCTTCTGGCCGGTCAGGCGACCGCGGGCGGCGCTACTCCTCGGCCAGCGCGTCCAGCTCCTCCGCGTCCAGGTACACAGTGGCGAGGAACTGCGAGGCGATTCGGGAGGGGTTGACCACGAAGCCGAGGCGCTCGGAGTCCGCAGCGCAGCGCTGCGTAATCTGCGTCCACTCGACGGTGGGCACACGGATCGTGGTGGACAGCGGCCCGCTGTTCGGGTCGATCGTCCCGGCCGCCGCGCGCGGGGTGAGCGTCGGCTCGAGGTGGCCGTAGCGGTAGAGGGTGAAGCCCTCGCGGATCACCGTCGCGAGCGTCCGGCCCTCGTCCTTCACCTTCCGCCCGGCCCGGATCTTCACCGCGTCCGGGATGTACACCGAGCGGTTCGGTGCCGACTCCTCGGCCGGCACCTCCCCAGCCGACGGGGCGGTGAGGTAGACGTCGCGCAGGAACTGCGTGGCAACGCGGGAGGGATTGACGAGGAAGCCGAGCCGCGCCTTGTCCGCCGTGCAGCGCTCCAAGATCCAATCCCACTCGACCGGAGGGATCCGGACGCTGGTGGGAGGCAGGGACTTGGTTCCGCCGACGGAACCAGCCGCCGCGCGCTTGGGCTTGACCGGCTCGAGGTGGCCGTAGCGGTAGAGGGTGAAGCCCTCGCGGATCACCATTGCGAGCGTCCTGCTCTCCGCACCCGCTTTCGCGTCGGCCTCCTTCTTCACCTCTGCGGGCACGTACAGCGGGCGTGCCGGGTCACCCTCCCCCCACTGCTGTCCGGAGGGGAGTCGGGGCTTGCTGTCTTCGGCCACGGTGGCGGGTCCTCTCGGCGGTGCTCTCAGGGCGAGCGACGGCGTCGCTGTGTGCAAACACATGCAAGTGTCCTATGTTTGCCGCACCGCCGGTAGCTGGTGCCCCGGCTTGGCGGGCCAGGTCGCCCCGGCAGCCCCAACCGTAACTGAAACCCTATACACAGGCAATAGATTGGGCTATGGTGCTGGCACCCGCCCCTCTGGAGGGACCGAATGACCGGCACCACCGGCGCCCCTGCCCGCCTGGCTCGCCGAAGCCGAGCGCGGCCGTCAGGCCAGGGAACTCGACGAGAAGGCCAGCAAGCTGCGCCTCGTCATGGACCAGGCCGACAAGATCAACAAGTGGCTCACGGAGTTCGGTATCGAGCCACTGAGCCCGGCCGGCTACGACCAGTTCGGAAACCTGAAGTCGGCCGTTCTGATCGGCGCCGACTACGAGGTACACACCTATGAGGTCCGCGCCCTTTGGAGCACCGTCGACGACGCCCTCGAGCTGCATACCGCGGACTGGGAGGACGACGCCACCGCCTTCGGATGCGTACGGCTGCTGCGCACCATCGGCGACATCGCCGCCGCCCGCCATGAGACCCCGAAGTTCCCGGCCCAGCCGCGGAACTTCGCCGCCGAGGCCCGTCGGGCGATCGACAGCCTCCACGTCGACAACACCAACGACGCCCGGATCGAAGCGACCGTCACCGCAGCGCCCGCGGCCAGGAGCTCAAGGCCCGGGAGCAGGTGGCCGTCATGGTGACCCGGGAGATGCACCTGCCCGTCCCGGACCGGGTACACGGGCCCAACTACCAGGTGGCCCTGGCCGACTGGGAGCAGCAAGTCGCCTTCTGGACCGGCATCGCCCGTGACGCCGCCGTCAAGGCGTGCAACGCCTGTGAGGGCACCGGCCACGTTCTGGACGCCCCCGACACCATCACCACCTGATCACCGCCATGGTTCTGTAAGCGCCACCTCGACCACCTCGGTCGGGTTCGTGAGCAGCTCCGCGAACCCAACAGCCGGGCACCCGAGCCGATTCCGAACCGCGGGGGCCTGCTCCTGGTCTACTTCGAGTCGGACTGGCTCGACGTCTACCGCCGCCGCCTCGGCGAACGCTGGGAGCCGCCGGTCTACGGGCTCTCGGCCGACGGCACGCTGCTGGTCGAGACGTCGAGCGCTCCCCGGTGAACCGCCACGATGCAACTCCCGATCCGACACCCAACAGGAGATTCACACCATGACCTTCTCGTACGAGGACCCCGACGGCTTCCACCTCCTGATCACCCGCGCGGACGACCAGCGGGGGCGCGACGTCCTGGACCTGTCCGTCAGCAACCCGGCCGATGGGCAAGGGTGGCGCAGCGGTAGCAACGTGCAGATCCCGGCGCAGACGCTGTTTACCGGCCTCCGGGACACCGCCAACTCCGCCAACGACCACGGCCAGCCGCTGCTCCTGGTCGTCGACCAGCCCGAGCACGGCGACTGGCACGGACGCCTCGATGTGCTCGAAGCATTGGAGGCCCGGGGCTGGACCGCCGATCCCGAGTACCCGCTCAGCATCCTGCGCCACCCGTCGGGCGCCGTATGGGCCGTAGCTAACGAGTCCGGCGACTCCGGGCTCACCTGCCCCAACGGCGCCAACCCCGACTTCCCGTCGGACACCCCGTCCGTGGTCATCATCGCCGCGTGCCTCGCCGCGACCCACACCACGGCACCCAGCGAGGCCAGGTGACCGACGACCTCGCGGAGCGGCGACGCGTTGGAGCGGACCGCCACCGGTCCGCTCGGCGCGCCGCTCCGCGGCGGCCGGCCGAACCGCCCCGCTGGGTGCGGAGCTTCGTGATCCCCCGGGACGCGTGCGAACCCTGTGCGCGGCACCACCACCGTTGCCACGGTGTGGCCGTCCTGCGCGACCCGGTCCCGGACTGCCCCTGCGACTGCGGCGACCCGCGCGACCCCTTCCTCCTCAACCCGAGGGCGCGGGCCGACCTCGCCCTCCTCGCCCCGGAGCAGGTCTGGGTCGCCGCCCTGCTCAAGCGGCAGCGTGCCGCTGGCATCCACCAGTGCAGCTGGCGTCCGGACGAATGCGGCCTGCGTGAGGCTCCTCGAAACATGCTCTGATCTGCTCTTTTATCTCCCACGCGCCTCCATCATTACAACGAAACATTGCAATGTCCTGGTGTTGGCGGGGACTGCCCCTGACCACTTCACCGAGGAGGAACGCTGTGGCCACCACGACGGACACCACCTACACCACCGGCGACATCGTCAGGGGACGGCCGGTCGAGCAGGGGGTACGCCAGCCGCACCGGCACGGCATCGTCCTCCGCCTTTTCGGCAACGACCCCTCCAGCGGCTACCTCGTGCCCGCACCGTCGATACCACCGGCCTCGAGCCGACCGTGGCCACGACCGCGTTCCTGCTGGACGCCTCGATCCCCACCGCTTCGGCCCCGGCCTGGCCCCCGGTGCCACGATGGAGGAGCTGTTCGCCGCCTACGTGGCCCGCAGCGCCCACGATGTCGCGCGGGACGGCCAGCCGTATCCCGCCTTTTTCGACGTGTACGTCGTCCGCCCGCCCGAGAAGGGACCGCAGCCCGGAGACGCCCCGGAAGGCTGGCGGAACATCGGCGCGTTCGTCCTCGTTACTGCCCGTCGGCCGTGGCACCTGGAGGGCGAGGACCAGCGCGTCACCACCGACGCCTACCGTGCCGCCAAGGCCACCCTGAACCGGGTGTGGCCGGGCCTGCCGGACTGGGCCGGGCACGCTGCGCTGTCCCTGGACATGCTGGCGACGCTGCGCGGGCGGTTCACCGACGACGAGGTGCTCGCCCTCGTGCACGAGATGCAGGACTCGGCCGTCGACCACACCTGGACGATCGGCGCCGACCCGGAACTCGACCGCACCCGGTGGTAGCCAGCAGGGGCGGGAAGGCCGTTCCCGGCCGCCGCCCGCCCCTGCCCGGCGGCTACCCGAAGGTGTGCGTCCGGCTCTGCGACATCAGGTAGTGCTGGACGCTTTCCACGACGTGGTCCGGGCGTCCGACCTGCTGGTGCCGCTGGAGGTACCGGTCGGCCACCGCTGCCCAGCCGCCCGCCCGGTCCGCGACCTCGCTGAACTTCCCGGCGAGGGACGCCGCGACCTCGACGTACCGGTCCGGGCCGGTCACCCAGCCGGTGACGACTCGGACGATCTCCGCCACGGCCGCTTCGTCGTACCGCTTCGGCTTCTCCGCGAGCTCAGCACCGATGTCCCAGGCCAGCCGCACCATGGCCTCGGACTCCCAGGAGCCCTCCCGGCCGGCCATGATGCGGTACTGGGCCCCGCCCTGCCGCCGCTCGCCGCTCTCCCGCTGCTCGTCGGCCTCGGCGAGCACCAGCCGGTACAGCGCGACCAGCAGGGAGGCCGCCGCCTTCCGCCCGGCGCCGGTGAGCGCCGCCTCCAGCGCGGCGCTCTCGCCCGCCGTCGCCGCGTCCACTGGCCGTACCGGCCCGCGGGACTCCACCAGGGCCTCGTACGACTGGTCCTCCAGGTCCCGGCGCCATCCGGCGTCGGCGGCATACAGGCCGTCTCCGCGCTGGTGCCAGCCCTGATACATCCGGTCGACGACCCGGTACGGCCGCGGCTGCGGTGGCGCGGAGTCGATGTCGACGGGCTGGTACGACAACGACGGTCAGGCGGGGAAAGCCGCTGTCATGGCCGTCTTCTCCTCTCCGCCCCGCAGGTTGGGCAGGATGACCACACCCCCAGGCGGTTCGCGGGCCTGCTCACTGTCCGGCCAGTTGGTGAGATTGCCCTGGGGGTCCAGGTCGACGCGGCCGGCGGTCACTTCGGCGTGCCGCGCGGCGATCAGCTCGGACCACCCATCGGGCAGGCTCGTGTGCTCACTGGCCGTGTGCGCGGTGAACTCGGCGCTGGCCGTGAGCGCTTCGGCGTCGGCCCGGCCGATCGACAGCGCCACGGGACGTCCCTCGACGGGGACCTCCGGGTACCGGCCGATCACCCAGGCCCGCGCCACGGCGTAGAAGTCGCTGACCACGGCGTCCGCCTCGCCCTTGCGGTCCCACGGGCGGACGGCCCAGGCGTGCACCAGCAGGAGCGCCGAGACGTACCCGGGGAGCTGGGGCTCCGGGGTCCACGGGCTGGCGGGGACAATCACGTCGGCCCGGCCGTCGTACTCCTCGCCGGTCGTCTCCCGGCGCAGCGTGTGGAGCCGGTCGGCGAGGTCCTGGGCGAGCTCGCTGCGGTCGGCGTCGGCCGGGACGGTGCAGTACACGACGAACGGCAGGACGTGCAGCCGCTGTTCGCCCCCGTCCGTTGCCGCTGCGGCGGTGCCGGTGCTGGCGGTGCGGTCCAGCCGGTGGGCGGCCTGGGTGTACGACAGGCCCGTCTGCTCCATCACCTGGCGTACGGCGAGGGTGCGGGCGCGGGAATCCTTCGGCATCGGGGCTCCAGTCACGACGGCATGCCCCACGCGCACGCCGCGGTCGTCTGAGAGCGGGCGATGCTGGCGGCACGAGGAGTCGGAGACGTCTTGTCCGGCTACGGGGCCGGGCGTGGGCCGGGCACCCCTTCACGGAGTCGGGCGGTCGCGCACCGCCGACGACGACTCTACCGGTCCCGGGCCCGGGCCAGCAGCGCCTTGACCGTCCTGGCGGCGCCCCGGCGGACGGGCCGCGGGCCGGAGTGCCGCCGGGACGTGGGCCGCCTGGGGTCGGATCTACGCGGGCTCGCCGTACTCGGCAACGTATGCCTGGTAGTTCTCCGCGATGACGGCCTTGCCGGCGTCCTCGGTGAGGTGGTCGACCGAGACGACGGCTGGGACCTGGAGCCCGCCGACAGGGACTGTGATCTGCTTGATCCGGCGGGCCAGGTCGGCGACGACGCTGGGAGCCGACTCGACCAGCAGCCTGCCGTCCCGCCACGAGAACCGCGGCGCCCGGCCGATGCCAGTGCCGCGAACGATCGTCGCCACGGCGGTCCCGTAGCTGTACGGCAGAGCCGGGTTCTCGGTCAGCAGCAAGTACACCCGCTCGGTGTCGCCACCGTAGCCGACCAGGCCCGTGCACGGCGCGATCGGCCCGTCCGCGTCCCGGGCCACCACCTCGTAGACCCGGCACTCCGTGCACCGGAACAGATCGGTCGTCTGCTCGTACTCGAACTCGTGGCCGCCAAAACGGTCGTCCGCCCGGTCACCACCTCCTGCTGTGCCCCAGGCGGCTCCCTCGGCCGCAGCGCTGCGCAGGGCCCGGGTGTACTTGGAGCCCCGGCGCGCGGCCTCACGGGCACGTTGGGCGTTGGTGTTCTGCTTCTTCGGCACGGCCGACTCCAGCCTGGCGGTACTCCCACGCTTCCCGCCGACGGATCGGGCCGAAAACGGTCTGCTGCCGCGGGCCCCGGAAGACCTTGACCGACTGTGCCCCTGGCGGCGTGGGCGCTCGGGACAGCGGCGAACGGCGGTACGCGTCTGGCCGTGTGGGGGACACGATAGAGCACCGCTGCGCCGTGGTCACCGCGGCTTGACTCGCGAGCCCCGGTTTCGCCTGGGCACCGGCCCTGTTTCGCCTCCCGGAGCAGCGGGGCCCGCTCACGGCCCGGTCGTTCTACCGGTCCGGGGCACCCCGGGGTACCCGGCCGCTTCCTCGTACCGCGCGGCCTCCCTGACGAGCCAGGCCAGTTGCTTCGCGGCTGCCGCAGCGTCGCCGTCCTCCAGTTTGGCCGTTGCGTAACCGTAGGCGTACCCGGCCATCCGGCTCAGGGCCGGATCCCGGGTCTCGGTGCTGATGTCCCGCAGGAAGGAGAAGTACGTCTCCAGGCTGGTGCGCAGCGCCGGGTCGCCGGGGTTCTCGCCTGCGGGTATGTCCTCGTTCTTGGTCATCCGCCGAGGGTAGAGGCCGCCCGGGACGCGTCAGGCACCGGCCGGCACGTGGCCCGGGAGCGGTTGGCCCGGCAGCCACCAGGCGACCAGCTCCGCGACGCCCTCGTTCTCCCACACGCCGTACGTCACGTTGTCCTGGTGCTCACCGTCGTGGCCACGGAAGCGCTGGCAGATCCATACCTCGCCCGAGGACCGGTACATCGCCGGGCAGTACGGCTGCCCACGGAACCGTACGCGCAGCTCGTCCGCGACTTCCAGCGAAGGCTCCACCGTCCACGCCGCCGCCTCCAGCGCCGTTACGACCGCCCGTACGGCTGGCAGGGATACCTCGGGGCGCAGCCGGAGGATGCCGCCGCGCAGCGCGTCCTGCTCCATGCTCGTTGCCGCGACGATGTACGGGTGGCCGCGCAGCGCTCCGTCGACGAGGTCGTTGAACCAGTCGCTGGTGAGAACGTGCACGTACCCGGCCCGCCGGGCGGCGCCGCCGCGGCCGGTCGGGTACTCGCGCAACTGGGAGGCGTTGACCTCCCGTTCCCGTTTGCCGGTGGCAGCGTCGGCGATCCGGATGCGCCGACCGCCCAGCTGGCGGACGACCCGCACGTACCGGGGCGGGCCGTCCGCCGGGGTGCAGGCCCGGTAGATCTGGCCTTGCTCGAGATGGTGGTCCACGCAAACTCCCGGCCCTCGTCGGTGACTTCCGACTCTGCCGAGCCGGTCCGCCGCGGCCCGGCCGCATGGCGGCGCCTAGTACGGGGACGGCGCCTTCCCGTGCAGCGGGGCGCAGTCGTCGCACCGGTCGTCCCGCCCGTGCCCGGCCTCCGCTCGGTGGTGCTCCTTCAGAGCCCAGAACGCGGCCGAGTACGCCTTGCGCACTCGCAGGGCCTCCTCCCGTTCTTCTTCGGAGAGGTGCGACCAGCACGCTCCGGGGTCGGCTTCCCCGAAGCCCTCCGGCCACTCGGCGGCCTGCCGTGTGCAGGGCCGGCTATCTTTCCGGCGGCGTACGCACGTTGGCTTCCCCCGGTCGGTCCGCCCGCCCCAGGGCGGGGTGGACAGCCGGACCCAGTCCGCGGGCAGCACTCGCTGCTTCCCCGGTGCCGGGAGGGAGGTGTCCAGGTAGAGCCGGGCGGTGTACGCCGCCTGCCCCGGTACGTGCGTCGCCTGCCGGACCACGGGAACCCCACTCGATGCCCAGGTTCCCGCGAGCTGCTCGGCGATCTGGCGGACGGTCGGTTCGTCGTGCGCGACGATCTCGACGTACCCCGTACCGGGCCTGGACAGGTGCGTCGTAGCGCTGTTCTCCATGCCCTGCCAGACGCCCGGCCCCCGCCCGCGGTTACGCCCTGGGCCGCAGTTCACCCGGGAGAGGACAGCCCGGGCCCGCTCAGCCCCCGGCCGGGGCTGGCGGGTGCAGCTCGCGGCGCAGCGCGCCCCCGTTCACGTACGAGGCCACGGTCCGCGCCAGCGTCAGGAGCCGCCGCACCACCAGGTCGTGCTCGGGCGGGTCCGTCCAGTCCTTCCACCGGGGCCGGGCGGCGGGCCGCATCTGCTTGGGCAGCGGACGCTTGCGAGTCCGGGTGCCGGCCAGGGTGCCGTACGCGTCCTGGACGGCGGTGTCGACCCGGTGCAGGCCGCACACCGGCGGCGCCGGGACCTTCGCGCTGTCCCGGCCCGCGTCGGCCGCGGCCACCACCGCGGCGGTCAGGTCCGCTCCGGCCGGACTGCCCTCGACCACCGCGGTGAACGCGGCGAGCACGGCGTGCGCGTACCGGCGGATGGCCACGACCGCCTCCTCGGTCGCCCGTTCCCGGTGCGCCAGCGCCAGCGCGCTCCGGGCCCGGGCCTGCTCCAGCAGCAGAGCACCCCACTCCCCGTCGGCCTCACTCTCCGAAGGCTTCTTCTTCCCGGCGTCGCGCTCCGCCTCCTCCCACCGGCGGTGCGCCGTCCACTGGACCCGGTGCGCGATCTCGATCGCGCCCTCCATCCGGTCCAGGGTGCGCTGGAGTTCGGCCGGCCACGGCTCCGGGCCGCCGTCCGGGTCCGGGGCGGCGACGTCCGGGTACAGCTCGGCGTACCGGGCCCAGCGGGTGCGGTAGTGCTCCCTCCCGGCCTCGGTGATCCGGTAGTCGCCGTCCTTGCCCTCGGCGTACGGCGGGGTGGGGCGGCCGACGAGCGCCTCGTAGGTGTTGTGGCCCCAGATCCGTACCGTGCCCGGGTCCGCCCGCCACAGCCGGACGAGCCGCTCCCACGCGTACTCCGACAGCTCACCGGCCCGGCGCCGGCCCGGCTCCCGCGTCCCGGCCCGCACCGCCGCCCGCCCCGCACGGGTGAGCTTCACCGAAACGGTCCGAGACTTCCCCCGCGGCCCGTCGACGACCTCGTCACGGACCTCGATCAGCCCGTACCGCTGCAGCGCCTGCAGCGTCGACCCGGTGCCGTCGTCCCGCACGTCCCGCCGTGCGAGCGCCCGCTGCACCGGGGTCAGCTTCGACCCCGGCGTCACCACGTCGATCCACCTCCACACCGACGCCGGCGTGTCGTCGTAGTACCCGGCAGCGGCGTCCTGCGCCCGTCCGGCCTCCACCGCCTGGTCGTGGTCGTACAGCACCGTCATGTACGCCCGCTGCCTTGTGTTCAGCGCGTCCCACGCCACCTGCGCCTTGGTAGCCACCACCGCTCCCTTCATACCGATTCCAGCCTGACGCACCGCCAGACCACCTTCGTGCAATACCGGTCACGTCCGAAGATCCCGCGCCCGATGTCGGCGGCGGCCGGTACGGTGGTACCCGCACAACAACGGCATGCCGCGAACCGCCGTTTCCGCTGCCGCCCCCGCGCCCACGCCGCACCGGGGCAGCGCCGCCGGACAAGGACCGCACCCGGGTCCCGCGCAGCAGTACCCGTCTGTCCGGCTGCGAACAATCACGCAACGTCCGGCGGGAGGCGTGGGAACCCGCTGTGGAGACGACCGTGACCAAGAGCGGACACGACCACCTCAAACGCCAAGCCCGGCAGACCGCCCGGGCCACCGGGCGCCGCTTCCCCGACGTTCTCGCCGAGCTGCGCCGCGAGCCCCACCATGCCCCGGCCCCCCGCCGGCCGAGTACCCCTTCGACGGACCTCGTCCTGCGCTGCCGCGGCGTCGCGCACCCCCTCGACGGAGGACGCTGCGCCCAGCCCGCCGGGCATCCGGGCCACTGGACGTGGTGCGGCGACGACCCGCACTTCGCGGTCCACGTCTGGCAGGGCTACGTCGAGGCCCGGGACGCGGCCGAGAACGCGAAGCACGAGGCGTGGCTGGCGTCCCTCACCCCGCAGCAGCGTGCCGAGTACGAAGCCGAGAACGAGGCGGCCTACTACCAGGAGATGGCCGACAACGCCCGCGAACCGTACGACCCGGAGTACGAGAGGAGCATCGAGCACGCGCTCGACGCCGCCGACGAGGAACGCTGGGCCGTCGAAGCCGACGACTGGGACGGAGACCGCTGGTGAACCCCTACTGGACAATCGTGCAGCAGCGCGCCGCCGAGTACTCCCTCGCCCACGCCCGGCCCGACGCCCCCCTGACGGCCGGCCTGCCCGTCCTGGCCGCGCACGCCGCAGACTTCTCACCCCTGCAGACCCTCCACATCGCCCAGTTCTGCCTGTCCGTCATCGTGTTCGAGGACTGCCCCGCCTACCTGCGCACCCCGGCGGGCATCCCGGACCTGGACCGGCTGGTACCCATCGGCGCCGACGCCTTGACCGTCCTGACTACCGCCGAGGACCAGCGCGCCCTGTTCGGTCGCGGTCTCGACGAGGAGCTGCGCAACGTTGAGGACCAGGTGGCCGGCGTCGCCCGGGCCCGAAGCGTGGTTCAGAAAGTTCTCCAGCAGGTACCGCACGGCCTGAAGGGCCGGGAGCGGATGGTCAACATCATCGCGGACCTCGAAGGTGACCCGCGGGCGATCGCCGGCGTCATCGGGCTCACCGCCGCGGCACTGCGCGAGGTCGCCCGCCAGCAGGGCCCGCAGCCCGCGGCCTTCTGGCAGTGACAGTGGGAGCCGTCAAGCTGTTGGACAGCACGACCAAGGACGACAAGAGGCCGGGAGGCGCACCGATGACGGACACCGCTGTGGAGACCGCGCCGACGGACGCGAAGGAGCCCGAGGAGACGCTGCCCGAGGCCCTGGGCGCCCACCGGACCGGCGCGCTGCTCGCCGAGCACCTCGGCGTGTCGGCGAACGCCGACGACATCGAGCAGCTTGTCGAGCTCGGGCACCTCCAAGTCCACGACTACTTCAAGCGATGGGCGCTCTACAGCACGAAGGACGCGCTCGCCCTGGACCCGGACCTGGTGAAGGGCCTGGTGGCCGAGCGCGTCGCGTGGCTGGAGGCCAGCGTCACCCGGGACGAGGCCGTGGAGCGGACCGGCTGGCACTGGCGGGACATCGCTCGTATGGGGACCGAGGGCCGGGTCAAGGTCGGCCGCTTCGGCCGCTACCTGACCGCGGACGTTGACCGCCTCCCGCTGGAGGCCGACGGGGAGCAGCACGTGACCGGGCAGGCCGCCGCCGACGCGCTGGGGATCCGGTTCCCCACGGACCTGCGCTACGTCGAGGCCGCCGGATGGCTTACCCCGGTGGCCGCCATGGAGATGCCCGCCGGCACCAGCAGGTACCGCACCGTCACCGTGCCGCTGTACCGGCTCGCCGACGTCCGCGCGGTGAAGAAGGTCCCCGGCGTGGACTGGGAGTCCGTCCAGGGCCTGCCGAAGGGGGCGCCGAGCCCGCTGCGCGCCTACACCGCGAAGGCCCCCACCCGGGCCGCTGTCGTCCGGGGCTTCGCGCAGGGCCTCGCCGACCGGCACGGCGTGACCGTGTGGGCTTGGTCCTCCCCGTACACCGGTGGCTGGGAGCTGGACTGGGTGCGCCGCGACGGCGCCCCGACGAAGACGGCCGTCGCCGCCGAGCTCACGGCGGACCCGACGGCCCGGCGGTACGCCGGGAACATCACCCTGTGCCCGGCGTGGGGTCGGATCACCCGCCGGGCCCGGCAGCTGCTGGAACCGGACGTCGCGGTCGTCCTCGATACCGAGACGACGGACCTGTACGGGCGCACCGTGGAAGTCGCGGTCGTTGACGCCGCGACCGGGAAGAAGTTGATGAACACCTTGGTGCAGCCCGAGGCGCCGGTCACACCCGGAGCGTACGCGGTGCACGGCATCAGCGACGAGGACCTAGTGGCCGCCGACGCCCGGACGTTCGACAAGGTCCTGCCGCGGCTGCGTAAGGTGACCCGCGGCAGGGTGATCTGTGCCTACAAGGCGGAGTTCGACCGCACGGTGGTCACCCGCGACGCTGAACGCGTCGGGAAGTGGCCGATGCACCTGGCCGACCGCAACAACTGGTTCTGCCTGATGGAGTCTTACGCGGCGTGGCTCCGGTCCGGCCGGTGGGTCGCCCTGGGCGGCAGCCACCGGGCCCTGGGCGATGCGAAGGCCGCCCGGGACGTCCTGGTCGAGATGGCCAAAGGCCGTGGGTTCGAGTTTTCAGAAGGGGGCTCGTAGCCGAACCCGCGGGTGGTGCGTCCGGAACGGTACCGCAGCGGGGCCGGGTTCGTCCGAGCCCGCCGAACCGACGACATCGGCGTTGACTCTGCCGGAACCGCGACCGAGCTGGCGGGATCTGGCCGGGGCGTGGCTGGCCAGCACGAGAACCGTCTAAATCAAGGGCTGCGCGAGTACTGGGCCGCATAGCCTCATAGTTCGCCCATCGTGCGGCGACCCTGATACGAGGAGTTAGGCATGGCCGCCGACAGCCCGACGACGTGGGAAGAGCTACTGGCCGGACCGTTCAACGTCCACTCGGTCACGACCCACAACAACCTTCTCCTCGCTGCGATGCGGGAGACGTTCAACCTGACCGACGAGGCGTTCCACCGGATGATGCGCGCCGATCATCTCCAGCTCACCCGGACCCTCGACAAGTTGGACATCGCCTACAGCAGCCTCGCCAAGGCACTGATGCCGGATCACCGCCGCAGGGAGATCGCTCTCCTCTTCGACTCTGCGGTGGCCTCCCTGAGCTCCAATGGCTTCTACGCCATAGATGTGGCGGAGGCGTGGATCTCCGGTCTCCCACGGCCGAGGAAGGGCGTTCCGGTCAACTCGATCCTGCGTGGCGACCTCCTCCACGCTCCGGCTGACAAAGTGCAGGCAGCCATGGAGAGGAGCGTCGTCTACCACCAGCCGTTCACAGTCACCTACGCGCAGCAGGTGTACTGCGTGTACGTCACGAACCTGTCCGAGCCGCAGGCCAAAGCACTTACCTCCAGCGCTGCTGAGCACCCCGCCTACTTTGGATACGCCGACTGCACCGGCCGCAGCGTTCTCAAGGCGCACCTGGGTCTGTCCCTGATGAACTCGGGTCTTCGGGTGGGCGACATGATCCTGGAGGGCGTTCCCGTCGACGGCGTGCCAAACGGCGCAAGGCTGCCGTTTGACGCAGCTGGCTTCACGCCCACGGCCGTGATCGATTCGCTGTTCCTGCCGTTCCTCGGTTACCGCATCAATAGCCACCTCACCGGCCAGAACCGCGAGGACAACCGCTCGGCGCTCACCATGCTCAGCCCTGATGCCGCGCACCTGGAGTCCCCCGACGTTTGGATGACCCAAGGCCGATACGGGTACCTCCAAGACGGCAAGCACCGGGACTCCATGGAGAAGGCCGGCCTGCTCCACCTGGATCAGCCCGCATTGGAGGTCGCGGTCAGCAAACTGGTGGCGCAGGGGTACCTGTACAACCTGCGCCTCGACGCGTACGGGAACCTGCTCTACAAGGCGCTGGTCGACATCGAGGTAGAGGATGGTCGGTACCAGACCTTCACGATCGGGCTCCGGTTCAATCCAGAGGATAAACGCGTCGAGCTGATGACATTCTTCTGACCTCATCCCCGAGGGCATGAATGGTGTCGATGCCGTCCGGAGACGGCTACTCGGGCTCTGGCCTCCGTGTTGGCCCGGCGTTGCGGAGACTGTGCTCGATGAGGCCGGGCTGGTCGATGGTTCCGGTGTAGCGCAGGGCCGCGCCGACGGGCAGACCGAACAAGTCGCAAATGCGGCGGGGGTCGCCGCCGGTGGCCTCAGCCTCGTGGAGGAGGCGGTCTTCGCGCAGCCGGCGGGCGGACATGCCGAGCACGTCGTTGATCCAGACGTTGCTGACCGGCTCGACGCCGCAGCCGGTGGTCTGGGAGACGAACAGGTGGGGGTTGGCAGTGCGGGGCCAGCGGTGGTTTCGGTAGTCCAGGTAGGCCGCCACGCGGGTACGTACGGGCTCGGCGAGCAGGACAGTCCGGTTGTGCAGGAACAGGCGTCCGTCGCGCAGGTCAGTGGTCTTCAGGCTGCGTAGCTGCCCGGAGGCGAGCGCGTGGAAGATGACCAGGGCGGCCAGGGCGGCCCGCGGTGCCTCCTGGTTGTGGAGGACTTCCCGGAGGGCGTCGACCTTGACGGACAGGGGGATGGTGGGGGTCGGCATGCCGCAGAAGATCCGGGCAGTGGGGTCGGTGAAGATGATCCGCCGGTTCTTCAGCGGCCGCAGGATGTGCCGCAGCTGGAGCATGTCCACGCGCGGGGTGCCGCTGTCGGGCAGGACGGCGAGGACATCGGTACGGGTGACGGACCGGAGCGAGTCCTTGCCCTGGTCCGCCCAGGTTCGCAGGGCGGGAAGCGCGTTCGTCACCATCCGCTGAATCCACCGGTGCGGACGCGCTTTGACGCGCGGCGCGGTGGTGCTGCCGGACAGCTTCAGTTCGAACCAGGTGGTGAGCTCGCCGAGCATCGGTTCGGGAGGGTCGGCGGTGCGCTCGCGGAACCAGGAGACGATGTTGGGGGTGCGGTCGTCGTCCAGCATGTCGAGCTGAGCCAGCAGCTTCAGCAGCGTTCTGACCGGAAGAAGCAGGTCACGCAGCAACAGCACGTCGGACGCCCGGAACCGGGTGCCAGGCGTCTCCTGGATACTCAGCAGGACACGCAGCCCGCGGTCCAGGCCGTAAGGTGCAGTACTCCAGCCCGTGGCGTTGCGCGTAGTCGTCCACCGCAGCCTTCAGCGCCGCTGCGACCTCGGGCGCGTCGACCTCGGGGAAGCCCCGCTCTTGTCCCCGCCGCAGGTCCCGGCCGGACAGGGGGAACAGGACGAGCTGCTGGTGTTCTACTGGTACCAGCGGGGGCGGAGACTGTTGAGCGTCGAACAGGGCGTTAGCCCGGTAGGCCTCGGCGAGTTCGGCCTCGGTGACCGGCCGGTCCAGCCACCGGCAGTAGGGCTGGCGGGCCAGCTTGAGCACCCGGCACGTCACCGCCCCCGGCACCCTGTGAGGGGCAGCGGCGGCGGCCAGCCCGCGGACGAGCGGGTACATCATTTTGACGGCAGGTTCGCCTGCGACAGATACGCCGCAGCCCTCCGCAGCACCTCGTTCTCCTGCTCCAGCAACCGGATGCGCTTGCGAGCCTCGCGCAGCTCGGCCGGCTCACCCGACGCCGGCGCGGGCCTGGAACCCTCATCGCTTTCGACACGGCGCAGCCACTTCGACAACGTGATCGGGTGGACGCCGAAGTCGGCGGCGATCTGTTCCAGCGTGACGCCGGGCTCGCGGTTGCGCGCGACCCGCACGACGTCCTCGCGGAACTCCTTCGGATAAGGCTTGGGCACTGCGACATCCTTCCAGGCCGCCTCTCAGCAAGCCAGGTCTGGTGTCACCCAACCCTGCAGCAGTCCCCACGCTGAACTACAGCCCTGTCCCTGTCAGCGCAGAGGACCCGACACGAGGCTGCAGCCGCTCCCCCAGCAGGTCTAGATCGGTTGGGGAGATGCCGACTCTCCAACCGAGCCTTCGCGTTTCGTGTCGAGACCCGCTACGCGGGATCGCCAGCTGCCGTATACTGTGGCCATACGTTGTATGTTCAGGCACAGAAGGCCCCGCCAATGGCGGGGCCTTCTGGTTTCGACTAGGCGATCCGGAGTTTGGGCCCAGTCTGACCTCCTGCAGCAGGTGGTGCAGTCTTGTACTCGGGCAGTTGAAGGCCCGGGAGCCGTCCAGCCTTCATATCCACAAAGGCCTGGGCGACGGCGGCCTTCATCGCCTCGTCGCTGTCATACCTCACCGCCAGCGGGTGAAGGCGGTATCGGTTCCCCCTACGGCCTGATTCCCCGGATGACCTCAAGACGATCTTCAGATCGAAGAGCGGCTCCAGGAGAGTGCTGACGGTTGTGGGGGTAACCCCGTACTCAGCAGCCATCTGCTTCTGACTCGGGAGGACCCCACCATCCTCGCCTCTGAAAACCAAGTAGCAGTAGAACTTGACCGACGCGGCTCCGATAGGGAGAGCCCAGATACGCTCGGGCACGAGGGGTGACATCACGGGGAGAGCCATGACGGACTTCCTTCTCCTTCTCTTCTCGGCTGCCTGACCACCCGTATCATCCTGCGGCTTCCTGTCCCCGCGCGTCTTGCACGGTGCCATAGCCATCGAGCCCAAGGTCGATGGCTTCCTGCTGGGGGACATCTGTCGGGCCGATGCGATGAGGGAAGGCGTTCGGGTCATTGTCGTGGGCGAGAGCAATCTCGGTGAGTACCTCATGCTGCGCCAAGCTGTTGCCAGCGAAAACGAGCCTCACATTGAGCTGGATACGTCCGTTTCCTGCTGGCTCAAGCCACTTGTACTCGCAGAGAGCCTTGACCGCACGATTCACCGTCGGCCTCGTAATCAGCTTGGCGCCTGGCTTCTGGGCTGCCAGCTCGTTCAGGCCGTCAGTGATCTCCTGCTGGGTGTACATAGCAATGCCAGTGTTCAGTTCCTGACCACCGGCCACGTACAGGAAGACAGCGATCTGCGACTTCGTGACACTGTTCGCGATGAAGGCCTTGGCCATCATTTGGAGAAACCAGTTGCTGGCCAGGCTGTAGCCATCGTCCCCAGCCATGTCGTGGACGGTCCGGGGGTCCGGGCCGTAGTCGACTGAGACTCTCTTGACTCTGCGGCCCTTGCTGCGCCCGGCTGTGGCCTCTTCTGCCGCTTCGCCCATCTGCTCAGCAAGCATGCCGATGAGGCTGTTGAAGATGCTGTCGTCGTCCGAAGGCCCAGCCGGTGAGGGAATCGATCGGGGCCGACGCGGTTGGCGCGGCAGCGGTTCAGGTGTCACTCAAACCTCCTTGCATGTTCAGGCGGTCCGAGACTATCCCAAAAGTGAGGCTCAGCCTTACTTTTGGTGCTGCGCCACGCCGCTCTCTTGGGCACTCCGTCGAGGCACGAAGAATCAGGATGAGTCTGATTCACGGCACCCCTGGGCATCAGGTCTTAGGCTCATCCTGATTTTGTGGGGAGCGTCGCTGGCGTGCAGTCCCTCGCTGCTGACTACCCACTCCTCAACCACGCGCTGCTGCCGGCGCCCGAGCGCCCAGCAGCGCCGCGCATGTAAGCGGGTGCGTCGCTGGCCCCTAGTACTCCAGTCTGACTTCGCGATCTTGTCGCGGACCCGGCTGGGAACGGGTACGGCCACCGCGTGATCATCGGGGGTTGTGTGGACTCCTGAAGATCGTGCGGTGGCCGCAGGCCATAGCGTAGACCCTGCCTACTGGCGGGCGATGTTCGACCAGGTCATGGCCCGGGATCGCGGGCCGGTTCCGGCGAGTTGAACCCCGGGCTGCGGCCCGCGCCTACCTGCTCGGACTACTGTCGAACGTCGAACGGAAGAACTGCTGGGTGCGCCACGAGGCGCCAGTGCGCCGTGAGGCGCGGTGAATCGAAGGAGGTGCAAGACCTCCTCGCCAGGCTGTCGCAGCAGTCTGGTGGGAGCTGAGCGCAGTCTGACCCGG